>JAFGGO010000134.1 GCA_016930515.1 Promethearchaeota archaeon
AATCTGAACACACATAATGATCGTACAAAAACTAAAAAAAGAATTTAAAAATCCTATTAGCGATTCCTTAAGAGAATTATATGGTGATATCTATGTTCATGATATGAAAACAATATTCACAAAAATATTTATGTCTGCGGAATTATGCTCATATTATATTGAAGCTCCCGACGGAGATTCAGAAATTTTACATTTACTAGAAGTTATTACAGAGCAAATTAAGAGAGGTCGTCAATTATTCAAGACTAAACAGAAATTTGAAAAAATTAAAACTATCAAGCTAGATGGTAAAATAATCGATATTAATCGTGTTTTAAATGATGTTAAAAACTTCATTAGGAAGGCTTACAAACTCGATAAAGTTTCGATTAAATTTGAAAATGTTGTTGAACACGCTAAATTTCATTCGGAGGAGCTTCTAAAAATCATATTTGAAAACATCTTGATTAATGCAATAAAATACAATAACAAGAACAGGATAAGGATTATTATAAAGATATCTGAGGAAAAATATGAAGATGTTGAATACTCTAAAATAGAAATTATGGATAATGGAATAGGTGTACCCGATTCCAAAAAGGAAGCTATCTTTACAAGGAATTCCAAGGATAAGGGCGGTAAAGGAATGGGATTGGGGCTTTCTCTCGTTAAAGAAATCGTCGAAAACCTTAAGGGTAAAATATGGGTTCAAGATAAAATTATTGGCAACTACTCGAGCGGTAGCAATTTTATTTTATTACTTCCCAAACTAAACGAATGATTTTGATATTTTTTTTTAAAATTAGCTCTCATAATACTTATCTTTTAAAATATGGTGTAATTACTACACATAATATTCTTTAGATATTTATATTGAACTACCTTGACTTTAAATATAATTCAGAAAAAGATACTAAGATTGAAAGAAGAAAAGGAAGCTGCCATCTTAGCTCATTATTATCAACCTATCGAGATACAGAAAGTAGCTGATTACTTGGGAGATTCATTGGAATTATCTCGAATTGCTAAGGAAAAGGTTCCTAACGATATTATTATATTTGCGGGTGTCAGATTCATGGCAGAAACCGCATCAATTTTAAATCAAGATAAACGGGTTTTAATTTCTCATCCAGAATCTCTTTGTCCAATGGCGGCCTATCTGGATGCAGGCATGGTAAAATCCTACAGGGAAAAATATCCAAACTCTCAAGTAATAACATACGTCAATAGCACGGCAGCTGTAAAGGCTGAATCTGATCTTTGTTGCACGTCTTCAAATGCTGTCAAGATAGTAAAAAGAGCTTTTGAAAAAGAAAAATCGAAAATAATCTTATTTGGTCCCGATGCGAACCTTGCTGATTTTGTCGAACAGGAAACTAAGATTAACCTAATTAAAATGCCTGAAAATGGTAATTGTGTCGTCCATTCTCAAGTTACAAAAGAGGATTTACTCCGTGTAAAACAAGAGCATCCCGACGCGATGATTTTAGTGCATCCTGAATGCGTGAGGGCCGTAAGGGAACTAGCAGATATTGTAGGTTCCACCGCTCAAATGTATAAGTTCGTTAAAGAGAGCCCAAAAAGCGTTAAAGAATTCATAATAGGTACTGAAATAGGCTTATTAGAACGGATGATGGAGGACATACCTGAAAAAAAATATTATCTTGCGAGCGATAAGCTTGTATGCTATAATATGAAAAAACATACAATCGAGATGCTCGAGCATGTCTTGAACAATTTGGATGACAATAATTATGAAGTAAAAGTCCCTAAAAATATAGCTAAAAGAGCTATCGTCCCGTTAGAACGGATGCTTGAGTATTCTTGAAATTTAAAAAAAGGTTTAAAGTATTTTTTTATTCCTCCATCGTTCCGAATATAGATTTTAGTCGCGTTCAAATATCTTCTCCACAAATAGGGCATTTCATCCAGCTAGACTCACACTGGTATTCGCATTTAGGACACTTAACAAGCGAACCTTTTGTTTTTTCGACAACGATTTCCTTATATTCTACAAATTTTTCGCTTGCCTTATCGTGATCCTTTATTAAATTCGAAGGATCAAACGAATTCTCACATCTTGGACAGGTACTAGAAATGAGATCTATTTTTGATATGGTTTTTCCGCAATTGGGACAAAATCCGGATATTGTAGGTGTTTCTGTAAATTCTCCTTCCTTAGTTTCTGTTATTGATACTAGATTAAGATCTTCCCAATCTTCAGAACCTTCAATAATTTTGATGACAGAATTTTTTCCTTCTTTGGATTGAGCCACTTTTTTAGATTGAATTATTGAATCCATGAGAAATGTGTTTGACACGCCCATGTCCTTTGCTGTTTTTACAAACAATTTCTGAACCATCATTTCGAATTCTTCTATTATTGCGTCCCATATTAAGCCCATTTCTTTTAATTTTCCTGCGATCTCTTCTGAAATAGCATCTAAATCGTAAATCTCTTTATCGCTTATCGCGCCTCGATGAATAACGCCTTCTATTACTGCATCTTTTATCAATGCCATTGTGGTGCTTCCAAGTAAATCTTCTTCGTGAAAGAAAAAAGCGTCCTCGCTCCCTTCTTTCTCCCTATTGAACATGTAAAAACCTAATTGATGTGTCATGATTTTATCGATAAAATAATCTATCTTATAAGGCTTCAGTTTGAAAAAATCTATGAATTCCGATTTATTTAGCTTATAGCCAGAAAAGTCACCTTTTTCCGTTTGATTTGCTGTTTTTTCTTCAATATTCCAATATTTTTCTGCAAACACTCCTTGCCCTATTATCGAATTAAAAAAAATGTAAAAAAGCGTGTAGTAAAGGTCTTGGTTTTGTTCTATTAGAAAGAATTTGTCACCTATTTTCATGATTGTATGTATGATTTGCAAGTATAATGTTTCGGGAATGCCAATCTCTTTATAAAATTCAATCAAATTCGATAAGCGCGACAAGTTTTCGTTTAAGGAGTTAACATAAAATAATTCGTTGTTTTCAAGAGTTGACTTTTCTTCGATGAGTCTTAATCCTCGTTTCGTTATGAAATATCTTGGCTCGTTAATTTTTCCCTTTGTAAATATTTTTTTTTCTATGTTTTTTTGTCCAATATTTAATTTAATGTATTTTGATACGGTAGAACGACTAATTTCGCAATGTGACTCTAAATCCGTGAACTTTTGAGGCCCTAAATATTTCAAAACTAATAATATTTTTTCGCTATTGTCCTTCTCCTTGATTAACTGATGTATTTTTTTTTTAAAATCGCTCGATATTGGCAAAATGCTCATAAATATTATATAGAGATCTGGTCTTATAAAGTTGTACCTTGGTTCGAACAATGCAATAAAAAACGGGTTTGTTCGAACTAAGCAGATATTATCATACAACATACCAAAGAATAACCTCGCGGTATTTATCAAATAACATGTCTTAATTCCATATTAAAAACACCATAAGATGTTTTTGAAATAAAAAATTGCCCTAAATATCGAGTAAAATGACGGTTAATAACATGAATTTGTTGGAAAAGCTCATAGATATAGAAAAAAGGCTAATGGATTTAGAGCGACGGATCGCAATAATCGAAAGAGCGATACAAGGAAGACCGCCTTTTCCAAGTCCTCCCGAGCCCTTCAAATTTTAAACGAAGGAGCAAATTATAACTAATGAACTATAGTACAAGAAATCGTACGATAATCCTTAATTAGGAATTTTATTATTCTCTTAGTATACACAATCATGATAATTTACATGAATAAGTGATAAAAAAATGACACAATATCGATTTAGGTTAACGGGAGTCCCTCCTGATCAGGCAATCAAGCTGATTGAAGTAGATCCCAATCACTCCATTGCTGAAATCAAGAAAGACGTTCAAAAGCAATACAAGCTGAACCCAATCTTAGCCATTCAATTTATCTTCAAGGGAAAGGTCTTACCAGACACTTTAAAGTTCGCAAAAATTGGTATCCATCCCAAAAAGGATGTCATCACCGTAATGGCCACTCAAGCTGGTGGAAGTTAATTTTTTTTTATTCTTTTCTTATTTAGTCTAAAATATTTTAGTTGTATAGATTTTAATTTATCTGACAAATGCACTGTTACGCAGAGTGCTTTGCAGGATCCAAATATTTAAATATTCAATTCAATTATAGATCTATAAGTAAAGTACTTTGCGAAGCAAAGTGGAAATGGTGAAAATTTATGATATTAAAACAAAATAAAAAAGGAACGGATATAATGTTAGGAACGATTTTGGCCTGCTTATCTTTCAATATTTTTTTAGAAAATGTTGGTTTTGGTTCAAATGTTTCTTTTGTACATTTTCTTATTGGAATGCTCTGCGGTCTTTCGTTTACCTTAAGCGTTGCGTATGTAATCAGAACGATCTCCTCATCACGAGAAGATGAGCAGTACTATAACCATTTAAACGAGGTGTGATAATGACGACGATAGAATACGCAATTAAAACAACAAACTTGACAAAAACTTTTGGAAAAAAAGTTGCTGTCAGTAAATTAAATTTAAGCATACCTTATGGCAAAACTTATGGTCTTTTAGGTCCTAATGGTGCGGGGAAAACAACTACTGTCCGAATGTTAAACGCAATAATTTCTTCTAGCTCTGGAGAGGCGTATGTCAATGGATATGATGTGAGAAGTAATAACAAGAACGTAAAAATGACTTGTGGATTTTTACCCGAATCTCCGGGATTATACTCGAAACTTACAGCAAAAGAATTTCTCGAATTCATTGGAGAACTTTATTATATTCCAAAAAATGTAATTAAATCGCGCGTGGAGGATTTGTTAAAAGTATTTGATTTAGATGAAAGAGAAAATGACTTACTTGAAGGATATTCTAGGGGTATGAAACAAAAAATCTGTTTATGTGCCGCCCTAATTCAAGATCCTAAGATAATATTCTTGGATGAACCCACATCTAACCTCGATCCTGCCAGTGCGAAGATAGTAAAGGACATGATAAAAGAATTAGCAAAAAAAGCCGATAAGACTATTTTTATATGCACGCACATGCTCGATACGGCAGAAGAACTCTGCGATGCTATTGGAATCATAGATAAGGGGGAACTTCGCGTCCAGGGAACGCCTCAAGAAATAATTAAATCTACAGAAACTGAGGACTTGGAACAGGCGTATTTGAAATTAATGGGTGTAACTAAAATGGATGACTTGCTGTCTTGGCGAAATGAAACTTCTAATGGGACAAAGGCAATAAAGAATAAGAAAAAAAAACATAAAAAATGAGGCGTAAAAATGACAAGAAATATTCTTGAACTAGAATATAAACTAGACGGAAATGTTGAGAAATCAATATCAACGAATCAAATCAATTTTGACGGGAAATTATGGACTAAGATCGCTAAATGCGAAATAAAACTAAGAACTTCAGGTTTCAGAAAGCACAGATCGTTGTTCTTTATTGTCATATTCTCAATTTTAGGTGCGTGGGCGTTCATTTTTGCTCCCATGATTTTTGATTATTTAATGCCACAGATAATGATGATAGAAGGAATTGCAGAAATATATCTTATTGCTATTGGAAGTATTATTGAATCGCTCTTGATGATGTTTTTCTTAATCTTGTTGATTTATCCATTGAACGTGGTGTATAGGAAGACAGAAGCAGGTTTCAAGGAAATTATTCTTGCTGCTCCCATTTCGGAATCTGATGTTTTTCTTGGAGAATATATTGGGAAATTACCGATCTATTTTAGTGCAATCTTGTTATTTGTTCCTATAATAATTGGTTTAATCAATCCCATAGTAGATCTGAACTTGATACAATATTTAGTAATATATGGATCTGTGTTCGGTCTCGTAATTTTAGGAAATTTAATTGGGACCGTTCTTGCGTCCTTAATTGAAAGAAAGATTGCAAAAAGCGAGAAAGCAAGGGATCTCGGAAAAGCACTAATAATGGTGCTCACGATAATCATGGTTGTAATGATGTATTCGCTCATGTTCTTTCTTGATTTCTTAATGTCAAATCCCGAACTTAAAAATTGGTTGATGTTCTATCCATCAACATGGTATTCAAATATAATCCTTTATGTAATCGATCGTTCCCTAATTAACACATATGTGTTAAATATTTGGTTGAGTATTGCTATAGCAGTAATAATACCTCCTTTATTGCTGTTCATATCCTATAAAAAAGCCGAATTGTTTTATTCTTTAGAGGCTTCAGATGGCACGGGTCAAACTATTGTATTGAAGGAAAATATGTTTTATAGATTCGTAAGAATATTAACTGGAAAGAAATGGGGTGCTCTCGTATCGGTACAATTCAAACGATTGTTGAGGAATAAAAGTAACATCGCTCGTATTGGGTATTGTGTTGGAATTTTAGGATTTTTAACGTGGATCTTATCCATTACAACGGAAGATTATTCGGGAGTACGTTTTGCGCTCATGATGAGTGTAGCAATGGCGGGGATGATAATCAGCATGATGATTGGCCATTTAGTCTTTATGGGATCTAAAGATGTATTGTGGATTTACAAAAGATCACCAAGAGGCATTGGTGGGGCGGTATATTCGTTCATAATAGCGTTATTCGTATTCTCTTGTATTGCTGTGATTCCAATGACCATGTTAAATATAATCTTCTACAAATTACAATGGATAGATATCGTATTTTACAGCGCATCGTTCTTGCTTTATACAATCATATCGTTATTCCAAGCTATTGGAATTCAAGGTCTTAATCCTGCGTTCGAAGAAAAAGATAAAAATATGCAAGGAAACATGATGATTTCGTCACTACTTCAAATGCTCCCTCTTATGACCACTATAATGGCTCTAATCTTCTTTGAAATCTCCTTACCGGCAGAATATGAGGGATTCGTTCTGATGGGGTTTTTGTTCCTTATAAATTTGACTCTCACCATTCCTATATTTATTGGGGGGATGAGGAATCTAAAAAAAATCGAATAATATCGATATTTTTTTTTTAATATTATTTTAA
>JAFGGO010000135.1 GCA_016930515.1 Promethearchaeota archaeon
GTAAAAGTGAGATCGACGTGGAGGTATTTTTACGTAGGGCAGAACGGCCTTTTAAAGAAAAGATTGGCGAAGATAAAGCAGAAAACATGCTGGAAAAGATTAAAAAAGCAGCTAATGAAATTCCCGCAAAATTTAGGAGGACAATAGGATCTGAAATACCAAAATATGTTTTTAATTTCTCGCAAGAAATTGAGGATATTTCTCCTGAAACTGTTGAGGGCGTGCTTTTACATGTACTCTTGTTCGCAGAATCCTTGAAAGACCTCGTTAATAAAACTGGAAACGAAGTAAATAAAATGCTTATCGACAGGAGCGGCAATCAAATGCGGAACCTTTCTGACCTGCTCGATGCTTTCGTAAACAAGGCAAAAATAGGCTCCGTCCTCGAAAACGCCAATAATTTTGATGGTATTCTCTCGTTTATGCTAGGTGGGAAAGTTGAGGCGAAACAATTTAGCGATGTCGATCTGTTTGTAAATCGTGCTGAGAAAAATTTCTCACAAAGACTAAGCGAAGAAAAATTAAAAGGATTCAACCAGCAATTTAATGATGTTTTACAAAAAGTTGATGGAGAAATTCAGGAATATATGAGATCGGAACTACCTAAATATTTTTTCAAGTTATCTCAGAACCTTGATGCTTTTTCAAAGGAAGTATTACAAAATATTTTAGATCACACGATATCTTTTCTCATAGCTTTAGCAGATATTAGCGGAAAGACGATGGATCAAGTCAACCAAGAACTCCTGCGGAGAAGCAAGGGAGATACTAGGACCATATTGGACCTATATATTAAACTGATCCAATCTGTTTCTCAAGGCACTTGCCTTGAATCGAACGAATGCCTGGAAAACGTGATCTCTCACTTGTTTGGTAAAGAAGAAGTCCGCCAGCAGTTCTCAGATATTGAAGCTTTCTTAAAACGGAGCGAGAAAAAATATGCAACGATTATCGGCGAGGATATGATTCAAATGCTCATTGAAGAATTTTTAGATGCCATTGAAACCATCCCAGAAATTCACAGAGAATATTTAGGTTCTGATCTAGCAAAATATATTTTTAAACGCTCAGAAACCGCCTCTTATCACGAACCGGAAAAAGTCGAACTTATGTTTAACACGGCAATTATGTTTGCAAATTCTCTAAGCGAAATCGAAGATTTAAACAAGGCTGAAATAAACCAGTTCCTCATAAATAGGTCTGAACGGAAAGTGAGGAGCTTGTTTGACTTGTACATTGCCTTTTTAGAAAAAAATGCAGTGAGATCACCACTTGCCTTGGATCCTACATTTGACGAGGTTTTAAATCACACGCTAGGAAGGTATAGCGGACCGAAGATGATAGAAGACGCGGGATTAATTCACGAGATCGTGAACGATTTACATGAGGAAATACCATTAACAAAAGAGCATTCTTCATGGGCAACGAGTATCATGAGCATTATTCCTCGATATTTGGAAATACTTCCGAACGGTAAAGGAGACCGTATAATGGATCTACTCTGGGAAAATAAACTGTCAGAAGAGCAGATCGAAGAAGATTTTAGAACAAAAGTTGCAGAAATTCCACGAGAGCATGAAAAACCATTTCTATTCAAATTACTTCACTTGTTAACTCATAAAATATTAATGAATGAAGAAGACGACAAGGCCTTAACTGCTGCTGTTGCTTTTCGCATATTAGGTTCGATATTTATTGACATGTTTAGCGGGAGGAATGCCCAAATTCGAGGGATCCGGCTCAATTCGCTTATTAAAGAACGGAAAATCGCAAACCCCGAACACAAGAATGAAATCGATGTAAATATAAAAAGGATATTAGACGAGGATCTCAAATCGTTGATGCAAAAAACAATGACTATCAACACCATTATCCCCATCATCAACAAGAAGGGTTATTTTATCAAAATTTACGATATTGTAACAAAAGATATGCCACAACCCGTTCTCAAACTCATTACTGAACGAGAGGCGGATCGTATTAAGGATATTGGCCAGGAATACAAGAAAGAAAGCGTTTCGGGTGAACTCATACCCTTAGTAAATAACATTTTAATTCAATTGGAACTGGCACGCGGTTTTTATAAAAAATACTTTGAAGAAATGTACACTATATCGATGGACGCTCAAAAAAACATGTTGTCCTTAAGAAAATTCTTCAAGATGCTTGTGGAAATAAGCGATAATACGGAGACTATCTCTTTTTACGATTTTTCCATAGCAAATACGGAACACATCCTTTACATGGATGTTTTGAAATACCTTTACGAACTTCTCCCTGAAATCCTTAGCACGACACGAATGATACTTACAGAACAGGAATATCAAACAAAGATAATGAAGCTCGATAAATATCTCAGCAACGAAAAGTTAGAAGAACTTCATCAAGAAATAAAACACACCCAAGATAAAATTAATGAATATGAACAAATGGAGGAATTCGATACAACTCAAAAAATTCTCAATTTAAACAAGGCACTACAAAGAGATACAAACGAAATCAAGTACTACGATATAATGTTTAAAGTATTGAACGAGGCTGAAAAAATACATGATGTGGTGCAATCAAGACTTGATTTTGCCAAAAAAATATTAACCTATTCAAACTCCCTAAAAAAAGTGCATCCAAACTTACCTGCTGCCATACCCGATTATTTAGCACGATTTGCCGAATTTGGACAGGAAATAGATAAGATCGTTGACGAACTAAAAAAGAAAAGTGAAACTGGAATCATATCCCCATTTGATCTTAAAGAACGAAACGATGCTGCTGTTGATTCTAAAAAGGAATTAAATGACCTAATTTCAAATGAGCAATTTATGGAACATTTGAATAAGATGTTAGATAATTCTAAAAAAGAATTTTTTGATTATTATTAGTGACAGCAACATTCTTCGTAAATAATGTTCAGAGGAATGAGGTACTCATCTGCCACATCGGTTATGATTTCCATGTTTACTTTTACAACGTCTTTATTGTTTCTGATATGATAATTAATTATTTTATCCAAATCTTCTATTTGAAAGCTAGCAACCAATACAATCAAGTTGAAATCTCCACTCGTTCTAAAGGCATTGATTAAGAAAGGACAAGATTTCACGATGTTCATAATGGTTTCAGGCTTGTTAGTTAAAATGTCGACCTTTGCAAAATATAAATCTATTTTTTGCATGCTAATTCCTGCTTGAAATTGCAACACTCCTGAATCCTCTAATTTTCGAATTCGCATTCCAACTGTTGGTTGAGAGCGGCTTACATGCGTGGCTATTTCCGTGTGAGTTAAATTGGGTTCTTGTTGAATTAAGCGCACTATTTTTTGGTCAATTTCATCTATCCTAAAACTTTGACTAATCATTTAATCATCCGATCATTTTATTTATTGCTTATTCGATATGAACCAGATAAATGCGATTTGAAAGGTTGAATTCGTCTACCAATATTTCCCTTGATTCATTATTCGAATTTATCAAAGGAATTTTTATCACCTTTTTTAGGCTCTTAGAATAATAATTCAGGTATATTTTTTTTAATTCCTTATCAAAATCCACAAAAGACTTCATGATTCATTATCGATTATTTGAGCTATATTGATATATAACGATATGGCAATATTTAAATATTTCCATCACCCTATATTTACATATAAATAATAATTTTTTATATTGATATACCAAAATTACACTTAATTACTTGAATTATTGAAAAATGAGCATTTTAACAAAAAATACAGCAGATTTTCTTAAAGTCTTAGGAGATCAAACGCGCCTTGAAATTTTAGAACTCTTGAAAAAAGGGTCAATGTCTTCAAGGGATATTGAAGTCGAACTTGATAAAAAACAACCAACCATATCACAGCAACTTAAAATCCTCTATAAATCAGACCTTATCAGCTACGAATTAAGACAAAATTCAAATGGAAATAATACAAAATATTACACATTCAAGGATAAGGAAATATTTAATCTATTATCGAGCGTGAACTCTTTTATTTTAAAAAAAAACAACGAAAAGGTAAAAAATTTAGCTGATCTTGATGTGCTTGATACTTTATCTTGAATAATATGCTCTTTTGAGGAAAAAATCGTTAGCTTGGAGTATAGAAAAAATTGGAAAAGCAAGAGAAACAAGATAAAAAAAAAATAATCTTAGTCGGCATAGATAAGGCGGGAAAAACATCAATTGTTCAGAGTCTTCAAGGAATCCGTAATTTAACAGCCTTTAATTCCCTTGTCCCTACGCGAGAATTCAATAGCATTAAGTTCCAAGCAATGGGATTAAATTATTTAATATTAGATCTTGGAGGTCAAGAATCTTATCGGTTTCGTCATTTAGAAAAATTCGAAGAGCACATACTAGAAGCTAGCAAGATTATTTATGTGATTGATATCCTGGATCGCAATCGATACAATTTAAGCTTGGAATATTTGGAGAAGATAATAGATAAATTAAAAAATATACCAATAAATGTTGAGATTTCAATATTTTTTCACAAATACGACCCCGATTTAGAACCTAAAATCGAAGAATTAGCCCAAAAATCCATGAAGGAGCTCATTGAAAGAATAAAAGTTATAATACCTAACAATTTTAATTATTCAATTTTTAAGACTTCAATTTATACCATTTTTGAAAAGTCTAAAATAGATTGATACGATTTATTATTATAAACGACTTTATTTTTATAGGTGTTATATTCTGTCCTCACCCAAGCAGGATCGATTTATGAAAGGAATAGAAGAAATAGGCAAAGAATACCTCATTATAATATTTATTCTTTTTATCACATTTCTAACGCAATATTACAATTTTTTGCTATTTCACTCTATTGCTGAACTATTTAGCATCATAATCGCAGGTGGAATATTCGTAATAGGATGGAATTCCAAAAAATACATGGATAGTTCCTTTTTCTTAATCATAGGAGTTTCTTTTCTATTTATCGGAATTTTAGACCTCTTACATACTTTATCGTACAAGGGAATGGGTATATTTATAGAATACGGATCCAATTTGCCCACACAATTATGGATTTCAGCTCGATATCTCGAAATATTATCGTTTCTACTCGCAATTTGGCGAATAAACAAAAAAGTACACTCTTCTTATTTAATCAGTGGATATATGATCATTACAAGCATATTAATCGTATTAATTTTCACAGGAATTTTTCCAACATGTTATATTGAAGGAATTGGCTTGACGATGTTTAAGATAACTAGCGAATATATCATAGTTTCGCTCCTGATTCTCTCATTCTTTTTTATAGTCAAGCTTCGAAAGGAATTTAGTAAAAACATTTACCGCTGCTTATTAATTTTCATTATCTCAACTATTATCTCTGAAATGGCTTTCACATTTTATATAGGAGTCTATGATTTCTCAAATTTATTAGGCCATATTTTCAAGATCGGAGCCTTTTATTTCCTCTACAAGGCAATTATCCAAAAGGGTATAGAAAATCCGTTCATATTACTTCACGATAAACTCAGTAATTCAGAAAAAAAATTTCGCTTCGCTTTTGATAACGCCGCAGATGCCATTCTATGGATTAACGAAAAGGAGAGAAATATAATTAATTGTAATAAAGCGGCTGAACACTTGTTAGGTAAAAAAAGGGATCAAATTATCGGAACGCCATTATCGGAAATACACGATCATCCGGATCAAGAAAATTTATCTCAATCAATAACCGATTTCTTAGAACGAGTCGGGAACATAAATATGGATGGTATTGTTGTTTCTAATTCTGGAGAAGTGATACCTGTAAACATTAACGCTTCTCATGTGATTGTTGATAATCAGAGAGTCATTCAAGAGCTCATTAGAGACATCTCTGTAAGAAAAAAGATTGAAGAATTGAACTACAAGCTTGCATCAATTGTAGATACAACTGACGATGCAATTATTGGAAAGGAATTAAATGGAACTATAACAAGCTGGAATAAAGGAGCAGAGAGATTATATGGCTATCAAGAAGAAGAAATCCTAGGAAAAAATATTAGGGTAACATTTCTTCCAGATAAAGAAAATGAATTAGACTACATTATGGATATCATAAAAAAAGACGCTTCGATCGCGCGCTACGAGGCAATGCGTCTAAGAAAAGATGGCAGCGAGATTGTAGTATCTTTAACAATTTCTCCTATAAAAGATGAAAAAGGAACCATCATTGGAGCGTCTACGATTAGCCGGAACATAACGGAAAAGAAAAAGATGGAAGAACAATTAGCGGCTTCAGAAGAAAAATATCGGAACTTGTTTAGCACAGCTCCTTTTGGAATCGTACTTTTTACTCTGGATGGAACAATTATTGATACCAACCTCGCAATATCAGATATTATAGGTTATTCAAGCGAAGAATTGATTGGAAAAAATTTTCGAAATGTGATAGTTCCCTCCGAAAGCCAATTTCTCGATTATTCGAGAAGAGAAGAACTTGCACGCCAGAATATCATTCCCGAACCGAGAGAAATTATCTTGAATAAAAAAGACGGAAGTGATATCTGGATATCGTCTAAATTATCTTTCGTTGAGATCGGAGGTAAAAAATTCATACAAGCCCTTATTAACGATGTAACTCGTAGGAAACAAGCAGAAAAAAGATTAGAACAATTTGTTTCTACTGTATCTCACGAGTTGCGAACTCCAATCACAGTATTATCAATGTCAACTGATTATTTAATCAATTCAAAGGGTGAGATATCTGATGAAATAAAAAATAATTTATTAAATGCAATATCACGTAATACATCGTTATTGGCAGAATTAATTGAAGATCTTTTAATTATCTCAAAAATGGACGAAAAAAAACTTCGTTTAACTAAGAAAGAATATAATCCAAAAAAAATTGTTGATGACATCATAAAAACAATGGTTCCTGTATCAGAAGAGAAAAATCTAAAATTTTTGGTTGATATTGACGAAGATCTGAACCTTATTGGTGATTATAAGAGAATAGAACAGGTTTTTCGAATTTTGATCGACAACGCAATAAAATATTCTGAAAAAAATCCTCAAATCCATATTAAAGCAATCTCTAATTATGAAGGAAAACTCAATCCCAAAAAAATCCCTGGAGTTTTATTTCAAATCTCGGATAATGGAATGGGGATGCGAGAAAAAGATCTCAATCATTTATTTGAGCGTTTTTATCGTTCTGATGATGTCGCTGATATCCCTGGAACGGGTTTAGGATTAAGCATAGCAAAAGATCTTATTGAATTACACGATGGAAAGATCCATGTCGAAAGCCAATTTGGTAAAGGAACAAATATTTCTATCTTTTTTCCTTTTTTAGAAAATATTTAAATGTTGCTGACAAATACCATGCAAGAAGAATTAAAAATAAAAAAAGACCTTATGGGCTTCCGGATATTAGTTGTAGACGATAATAAAGACATCTTATTTAATATCCAGCTCATTTTAGAATCTAGGGGGATTAATGTTATTCCCGCTCGAAATGGAAAGGAAGCTTTAGCGATACTTTCAGATTCGGATGAAGTCCCCGACATGATCATTAGCGATATAATGATGCCACAGATGAATGGCTACGATTTTTTTAAAACTGTTTCAACAAATTCTCGATTAAGTTCCATACCTTTTATCTTTCTCACGGCGCGATCCTCTCCAGAAGACGTGAGATTAGGTAAATTACTGGGTGTAGACGATTACATAACTAAGCCAATAAACGAAAAAGACTTGGTTGCCATCGTTCAAGGTAAAATCTCTCGATTTAATAAAATTAAAAACTACAACAATATACTTCTTGAAGCGTTTAGAGAAATTAATTTAAGTCTCGATCCTTCCGTTTCGAAGGAAGAAGTGGATTTAATCCTGTTGTTACTGATGTATTGGGACGATGCATATGGTCCGGAATTATTAAAATATCATCCAAGCGAGAAAAAAATCCCTTATTCCATAGAAAATATCGGTTTTCAATTATTTAACGCTGCAAGCCTCATTTATGGTCAAGGACGAATGCTTAAAGCGGAAGGGATATTGTTAAACATCGATAATATAAAAATGAGTGCATATGTATATTTTAATGCTCAAGAGGATAACTCTACTAGATCGGGACAGAGATTGTACATGCTTTCTGTTATTGCACCTAAAATCAACTATTTTGAATCTTTACAGATCAAGGAGGTCCTTGCAAGAATATTTTCAAATGTGAAAGAAAATGTAGAATGGAATGTAGAGCATTACTATAGTGATGTTATAAAAATACTTTCTTCAAATATATAAAATTCTTGAATATGGGTTTTATCTCTTTAGTTATAAAGACATCTAAATTTATAAAATATAATTGCAAAGTTAAATTGCATTATCAGCAATTATTATATGTTTTATATCTTTATATAAAACAAAGCCAAAGTAGTTATAATCACGAAAAGTTACGATTTAAATGGACATGAAAAAAAAAAGTTTCAACGAATTGCTGGGTATAGACGAGGCCGATAAGAAGATCATTGAAATGATCGAAGAGAATCCCGATATCACGCACTCTAGAATAGCGGAAGAAATAGACAAATCTCAACCCGCCGTGGGTGCGCGGATTATTAAGCTTGAGAGAAAAAACCTTTTGACAAAACAAGTGGGATTTAACATAAAAGAAGTGGATATAAAAGTAGCTATTGTATATATATCGACTAAAGATGTTGATGGTATCGTGGAAAAAATCATATCTTGTCCATTTATTAACCACGCGTTTAAAATCTCAGGTGAATTCAATTTATTATGCTTCATCGCTGCATCGGATCTACAAACAATCGAGAAACTCGTAGATCTCTGTTTCAGGAAGGATCCAGAAGTTATAAATGTAAAAACAAACATATTAATCGAATCGATTCACGATTTCGTCGTTCCTATTGATTTTACAATAGAAAAATTTGATGGAAAGTTCTGTGGACCTGGATGCAACATGAGGCAAGAATCGCCTAAATTCAAGTTTGACAAGCCAAAACAAGTGGAAGAATAATCTTGTAAGAAGTAATTTAAGAATATCAATTAAAATCGTTTTTTTCTGAAAATTCTTTCATAACTTTAGATACTTTAAAATAATCCCATCTATGGATATTTTAAATCATTTAACTAAATAGGAATTCAATAAAATTGTGCGAGTCCTGCCTCGTTCGCTTTTTTATACTTGCACAATTCTCCACATCCGTGTTCTTCGTTTGGATTGTGATTTTCCGAGTCGAAATCTATTGGGAGGATCAAGTCTTTGGCAATGTCGGTGACGAGCTCCATTGAGACATTTTGAACCTCTGGTCTGTTTCTAAAGTGGTAATTTATGATCGCGTCGATTTTTTCCAGCTTTGAACTAGTTAACATTATGCACACATTGTGATCACCACTCACTCTAAAAGCGTTAAGCATGAACGGGCAAAATTTTGCCATTTCCATGAGCCGTTCGGGCTCTTTCGTGTTAACTTCCACGGTCGCCAAAAAAAGGTCTACCTTTTTGAAGTTAATACCAGGTTGGAATTGCAAAATACCCGATTGTTCGAGCTTTTTTATTCTCATGCCAATAGTTGGTTGAGATCGATTGACTCGTTCTGCAATTTCCGTATGTGTCATGTTTGGTTCTTCTTGAACTATCGAAATGATTTGCTTATCTATGTCATCGAGTTTTAATTTATCGCTTATCATTACCCATTCAGTTTTTTTTTTGATGTTAACTTGTATTTTATAAAATAGTACAACTATTTATAGGAATGTAGAAATATTTATATTTTTTACAGGGAATTTTTGAACTTGCTAGAACATCAGAACCTCATTATTTTTATGTGTTAGAAAAATTCTTACAATAAGAACAATCTCCAGCACCAGGATCCAAATGTTCTTGGAGGTCTAGATTAACTGGAACTACGAAATCTCGTGCAATTTCCACAACAACTTCCATTTTCACTTCTTGAATCTCGCCCTTGTTCCTAAAATGAGAATTAACTAAACCATATAGTTTTTCAAGGTCACTACTCACGAGAAATAAAAGCATGTTAAAATCCCCTGTGATTTGAAAACAATTCGCAATGAATGGGCAATGAGCGGCCATTTCATTGATTTCGGAAGGATTATTGGTTTTTAGACGAACTAAAGATAAGTAGAGATCGATAAACTTCAAGTTTAGTCCAGCATTTATCGCTAAAACTCCCGATTTTTTCAATTTTTTTAACCTAGCACCAACTGTAGGTTGACTTCTTTCAATCATCTCAGCTATTTGAGAATGAGTAATATTCGGATCCTTTTGGAGCAAGTCAATAATTTGCTTGTCAATATCGTCTAAAGGGATTTTACTTGGAAGATCCATGATAATTATATAGAAATTAAGTGTTAATTCCGTTTTATAATATGCTTGTTTAATATAATATTATTTTCTAATTAAATTATAATTAATTAACAACGATTCCTTCCATTACGAGACCAATGGAATATGAAATGATGAATGCTATCGTGCCAACTAAGACCATTTCAATAGCTCCTTTTAGCGGTTTTTCACCCGTTATCTTACTTTTTAACGCACCGACTAAAAATAACATGATAAAAGAAACGATAGACGAAAAAATTAAGGATGAAACTCCCAGATTGAGAAAGTAGGGAAAAAGTGGCACGAAAGCACCAATTACAAAAGCTAAAAACGTCAGTAAAGCTCCAAGAGCTGGATGTTCGGGTTCATCTAATCCCAATTCGCTTTTAGTCAAGAAATCTAACCACACTTGCTTGTTAGAAGTTATAGTTTCAACGCAAGAATCTAAATTTTTACCTTGAAAGCCCATTTTAGAAAATATATCCCTAACCTCTTCTTTTTCCTCGTCAGGAAAGAGTTCAATTTCGGCCTTTTCCTTTTTGATTTCATTTCGGGTGAAATTATATTCAGATTTCGAAGAAATATATTCTCCAAGTCCCATGCTGCAGGCCCCCGAGACCATCGCTGCAAAACCAGTAAGAATGACGATGGAATTTCCCCCCGCAATGGTTGCTGCAGCAACACCTATAAGTAGTGTGAAAGTTGAGATCAAACCGTCATTTAAGCCTAATATAATCGACCTTATCTTAGTTCCTCCAGTTTTGTGAGGTTCACTTGATTGCATGTTCTGTTACCTTTATAATAGTATCGATGAAGATCTTATAAATTAAGGATCGTAATTAGAAAAATCAAAAAGAAATATATAATTTATGCTGAAAAGTAATTAATCTATTATAATAGCCCTTGCCTTGCAAGCCGTAGTGCACATATGGCATTTCACGCACATGTCCTCCCGTTCTTCAACAAGAACGCATTTAGGATGATCGTCCTTCCCAAGCACCTTATAGATGCCTCTAAAGCACGCATCTTCGCATGAAAATTCCGTGCAGTTAAGACACTTACTCGTATCGATGTGATGAAATTTATAGCTTTCGATTGAACCTCGAGTTTTCACTTCACTCATCGTGATAATAAATTTGGCAAGCCCTTAAATGAGTTTAGATTATATTTTATAATAATTGTTTTAAATTAAATATAGAGGGAGTTAAAAAGATTATTAAATTAACTTAATTCTTTTATAGAATATAACCTGACCTTTTTTGTTATTTCCCTTGATAGTTAATCTTGAATATAATTAAAATAACTATGACGATCCAAAAAAAAAAGATATTTTCTCTTGAAAATCTTCAATCAGGAATGTTTTTATCGAGACCAAATCGATTCGTAGCAGAGATTGAAGTCAACGGAAATATCTACCAGGCTCATGTGCACGATCCAGGAAGGTTAAAAGAGTTACTTGTAAAGGGTGCCGAAGTACTTTTTACAAAATCAAATGGTAAACTACCTTATTATATCAGAGCGGTTAAATTAGGAACAGAATGGGTATTAATTGATACAGCACAACATTCAAAAATTGCAAGGAAAGTATTCGAATTTATACCTGAATTTAAGGATATCACGGAAATAAAAAGCGAAGTTAAAATTGGGAAGAGTCGTATAGATTTTATGTTAGACGGAATTCCTCTTGAAGTAAAAGGAGTCACGCTTGTTAACGAAGGTATCGCCTTGTTTCCAGATGCCCCAACTGATCGGGGGACACGACATGTAGGAGAAATTATCGATCACAATGGAATCATACTCTTTCTAGTCTTTCGAAAGGCAAAACTATTTGGTCCCAACACAAAGATGGATCCAAAATTCTCGAAAAAGCTTAGCGAAGCCCGAAAAAAAAACATAAAAATAATGGCTGTTCGAATTAGTTTTGACGGAGAAATGTTATATTACATGGGAGAAATGGATCTTATAAAGTTTTAACAGCTCATCTTCAATGTTATAATTAAATTATTTCACATTTTTATTACCTAACTAAAATTAGATCAAATTCTAAAATAAAAAAAATGATTTTTTTGAATGTTCAAATATTTTTTTTCTCCTTTTGTCTTTATATCTCGAAGTTTAATTTCGAACCCCTAATATAATAAAATAGTGTTTTATTCCTATTTAAAAGCATAAGGACTAAATATTAAATTTTTACACTAATAATTTGAATTTATTTATCTTCTAAACTAAAACCTAGATTGCTTAATCTTTCTCTGATTTCGTCACTAAGATCGTAAATCTTTTTTTCTCTCAGTTTCCGTCGAGTGTATTTTAAAAGATCTAATAGTTCATTAATTAAATTAGCTTTTTCGCCTAATAGAAGCGCTTTTTCATTCCTTTTAATTATGGAATCTAAATTAGGGAACATACCAAAGATTTCCTCAAGAATTTGGAAGAATTCTATTAAATCGTTTTTGGTCTTTGCGCTGATCTTTATGTCTTTTTCGATAATAACATTATTAATTTCCCTAACTAAAACAGAGATTGCAGCAAAAGCCACTGGAGTGTTAAAATCGTCATCCAAGGCATCAAATATTACTTTTTTTGTTAATGTTAATTTTTGAAGAAGCATGTTAGTATTGTCGTTGTTGAATTCTTCCGGTATTATTTCACCAATAGTACTGATAGTTTTCACAATTTTTTCGTAATTTTTCTTAGCTCCGTTCATTGTTTTTCTTGAATAATTAATCGATTTTCGGTAGTGACTAGAAAGCAAGAAAAAACGAATCACCATCGGATCGTACTGCTTTACCACATCTGATACCAAGAAGAAATTTCCAAGACTTTTTGACATTTTCTCGTCATTAACATTTACGAAACCATTGTGCATGAAGTAATTTGCAAATTTCTTTCCAGTATAAGCTTCGGCTTGAGCCAATTCGTTTCTATGGTGTGGAAATTTTAGATCTTGACCACCTCCGTGTATATCAATGGTTTCTCCAAGATGGTGTACTACCATTGCTGAACATTCAATATGCCACCCAGGTCTCCCTTTTCCCCAGGGACTATTCCAAAAAGGTTCTCCTTCTTTCCAAGCTTTCCATAACGCAAAATCCCTCTTATCTTCCTTGTCCTCTCCGACACCAGAGTCTTGATCCTCATGAGCTTCTTCGTCTTCATTATTTTCTTCGCTTGGCATTTTCTTTTCGTTTTGAAATATTTCAAGATATTTTGGAAATTTTTTCACGGAAAAATATACTGACCCGTTCTTTTCGTAAGCAAACTCCTTTCTTATTAAAACATGAATGAAATCTATTATGAATTGAATTGATTCAGTAGCCCTAGGATTAAGATCGTCTTTTTGGACATTGAGCAACGCCATCATTTCCTCGTATTCGTTGATGTATTGTTCGCTTAAATCATTAAAATCAATATTTCTTTCGTTTGCTCTTTTGATGATTTTATCGTCGATGTCCGTGTAATTTTTAACGACTTTCAGAGTATAGCCTTTGAACTTCAGGTATCTGCGAACGAGATCAAATACTATGGCGGACTTTGCGTGGCCTAAATGAGGACTGTCGTATACCGTAGGACCACAAACATACATCAAAACATTATTAGGATCGAGAGGATGGAATTCTTCTTTTTGGAATGTTAAACTATTGTATATATTCATGATTTTTATAACAATGATCTAGCGTTATTAAATGAAAATGAAATGTATTATAAATATATAATATTGAATTTTTATAAGATAAGAGCCTTTTTATAATTTTAAACACACAAATAAAGATTCTAAATAGTAGATTGAAGATGGATATAACGATTAAACCTCTTAAGCCAGAATTACTTGAAGATTTTTTGTATTTTTTTGATTCAATTGCTTTTACGGATAATCCAGATTGGGCTAAATGTTACTGCCATTTTTACCATTTTAATGGTTCTCCTAAAGAATGGGTAAAAACTACGGCGCAAGTAAATAGGAAAGCATCAATAGAATTAATTCTCTCTGAAAAAATGCATGGTTATCTTGCGTATAGCGATATAAATCCAATAGGGTGGTGTAACGTGAATTTTAAAGAGAATTTTTCAAAATCCATACTTGGAAAAGAAATCATCGATCATTCCGAAGGAAAGATTGCATCAATAGTATGTTTTATCATTGCGCCTCATCATAGAAAGCAAGGTATCGCAAGAAAGTTATTAAAAACCGCATGTTACGATTTTAAATCTAAAAATTTTGATTTTATTGAAGCATATCCTAGAAAAGGTAAATTAACTGAAGCACTACATTATCACGGTCCGCTTTCCTTGTATAAATCTGAGGGATTTTTTATTTATAAGGATTTTGAAAAATATTTAATCGTGCGGAAATCTTTGTCTTGATTCATACAATCTTATTAACGATTTATATGAGAGTTTTATAATATGAAGTTAAATTTTTGAGCCAGTGGTGAGATTTGCACTCACGAATAATCGCTTGCTACGAATTAGTGCTCTCTGCAGGCGACCTCCTTAACTACTCGGATACACTGGCCTATCTCCGTCCTTTAAAATCAATGATTTAAAAGGACATGTATTAAGTTATGTAATATATGAAGGGCTATTAGTATAAAAACCTAGCCTTCATGTGTTATTATCAATGAATCGTCATAATTGTGATATCAATTCTATAATCATGTTTATGATTTCCTATCAGTACGAGCGTGTTTATGCCCTTTATGGTGATAATGTTCGTGTTCATGCTCGTAATTAAGGTGTTCGTGCTTCACGCCCTTTTTTTCGCGCTTTATTATGCGAACTTCTTGATGCTCACTATCGTTTGAAGGAATTAAATGGCTATGGACAAGCGATCCGTGAAAATGTATATGGGAATGTTTTTCCCTCATGAAATAAAAAACGCTAAATAATAAAACAGCAAAAATAAAAATATCTAAAATATTTATTGAATCTCCTATTATAAAAATAGACAAAACAGCCGCAATAAAAGGAGAAAGGGAGAGTATAACAATAGTTTTTATCGTTCCAATGTATCTTAATGCAGTTGTGAAGCAAATGATTGATAAACCAAATGTAAAAAATCCTACAATACCAACATATAGAAAATTCTCTATTCTTAAAAAAACACTAGAACCTAAAAAAAAAGCAAGTAATAACGACACGATGCCACCGAAAACACATTTAAACGATGTTATTTGGATAGATGATTTTTTACTCAAAGTTTGGGTTATATTGTTATCTATCGCCCAGCAGGCACAACCAAGCAAAATAAATAACGCACCAGCGCTTATTATTTGGAAGTGCGCTATCAAGTTAAAGTCAATTGACCAAAACAAGAGAATAGATAGGATTAAAGCCATTCCTACAGCATTTTTGATGGATATTTTCTCGTGAAAAACAAAAATAGCAATAAGAATTGTAAAAACCGCCTCGGAGTTTTGAAACAGCGAAGCTTGGAAGGCACTTGCTCGATTCAAACCAAATAAATAGAATAAAGGTCCTAAAAAACTACCGAAAAAAACAATAAGAAAAAGTTTTGGAAGATCTTGCCTCATTAACGAACTTTCTACTTTAATCGATTTAAATCCAGGTAAAAGGATTATTCCTGAAAATAAATAAGACCACCCAGATAAAACCAAAGGACTTATACTTGATAATAAAAGCTTGTTCAACGGTGTTGATAAACCATATAAAAACGCTGCTACAAAGGCGAGGTAATATCCGATACTAATGCCCATGATCATTTCTTGGAAATTTTACTTATTATGCTTTACTGACTTGAATAATTTCACGGAATGTCTTGGAAAATCCCGGAATCGATGATGTGATTTAATCTATCGCTTCTTGCCTTTAGATAATCGATCTTTCCTCGAACCTTGCTAATTAATAGCCGTTTCTTTAATGTGAGCGTATCGACGATATTGACTTCCATCGTATCTTCTGAAATGGTTATTTCATTGAAGCTTGGATGTTCATCTGCCCTAACTTTATCTGAAGTCGTTGTACCACAATATAAAAGAGATGTTCTTCCGAACTCCCACGCGTGAGGTGCGTGACGATGACCTTGAAGTACCAAGTCCACTCCATATTCTTGGGTTACTTGTAATACCTCTCCCGCGTCCACGAGAGTACTTCTTTTATGTCCTGCGTTAGGTACGGCAACAAGATGATGGTGAAGAACAACAATCTTGAATTTATATTCGTGTCGGCTTAATTGTTGTATGAGCCATTCTAATTGCTCGTCCCCGAGCTCTCCTTCAGAAGTATTGTTTCGAGGACTTCTTAGGCCAATTATCATTGTGTGTTTGTGATTTAAAGTGAGGAGGGTTCTTCTCGGCCCTATATATCTCTCAAAAAAGACGATACCATTATTACTCGCGTCGTGGTTCCCTATTACATTAAGCATGGGTGCTTTGATTCTTTTTAAATAGGTTTCAACTACTTTATATTGCGATTTTTTTGCTTTATGTGTAAAATCACCGGTGCAAACCACGGCATCTGGTTTCGTCTCATTTACATAATCGATGAACTTTTCTATAGATTCTTCGATAAATCCTGAAGAGCCAAAATGAAGGTCCGACCAATGGACGATTTTTAACATTTTTCTTTCTATACCTTTGTCTTTATTGAATTTTAATTTAAATGCCTGTTAATAGAACATGTGTCTCGACAATTTGATTGTAATTCCTTCCTCGTTGCGTATTCCCGCTCCTTTAATTAGCAGGAGGAATGTTCAAGCGGAGAGAGAAAACAGTAAGGTAATTGTCGGCAAATTTTTTTTTGTTCCTTATATTAAAAATA
>JAFGGO010000136.1 GCA_016930515.1 Promethearchaeota archaeon
AAAAATTTATCTTATTAATCTAAATAATTGAAAATAAAGTTTTTATACTTTTTCTACTCTATTCAATCAAACTCATAACATCTATATATTTGAGGTAAAAATTGTGGATCAGATAGACCGTAATTACGAGATATTCAAGCAAGAATTAATAAATTTAATGATAAACCGGTTGGAATATGGAAATACGCTCATAGAAAAAGAATTAACCGTTGGAGCCTTTGATTTTATAGCCAAACCAATTATAAAAGCGTTTTATAAATATTGGCAAAATAATGACGCTAAAGAGGGGACAATGACGCAAATCAATACCATTCTCAATTGCGGAAAAATTTTAGTAACGAACGGCAATAATTCTGAAGAGCATTTTAACGAGATCGTCGAAAAAAACTTTTTAGATTATTTAAAAGGAGATCAAGTTTATCGGCAATGCAGTAATAAGCATAAGAATTTTCCAGCTTTAAGAGATATTGTTAAGAAGACATTTATTACCCAAATTAAAGAAGCCATACTTTTGCTTCAAGTAAAGGAAAACATCGTTGATTATGGTAGTTTAGTAAGAGCTGCTTTTAAAAATAAAGAAGAAGCTTACGGAACTCTTGTAAAACAATTAGATTTCACCGATCAATGCCTTAAAATAGTGGAAAAGGATCTCTCAATCTTGAAATTGCCAACTGGTAAGAAGCTTCTGATGAAGACTCTGAGAAAGGGTTTCGAGCAAACTAGAATAGACTTTATCGATAATCTGAACAATATTTACAACTGATTGTTTATCAAAACTAATATTTTTCTCTTCAATTAAAAAGATATTAAAAATTTCTTTAATTACTCTATATAATCTAAAAAAGAGTTAAATTACTATTTCTATTAATATACAACTCATGCCATTAATTCTAAAGAGGAATTATCATTGACACATGTGGAACGAAATTACCAGATATTAGAAGATACAATGATCTCAATCATGGAAAACAGGTTAGAATTTGGTAATGAATTAATCGATACGGAATTAAATCTAGGGGCGTTGGATTTTATCGTCAAACCTATCATTAAAGCTTTTTATAAATATTGGCAAAACAACGACGCCAAGACTGGAACTCTCATTCAAATAAAAACAACATTAGATTGTGGTAAACAAATCGTTTTAAATGGGACTATCTCAAATGATACTTTTGATTTAATCGTAGAGCAGAACTTTATAAAGTATTTAAAAGGCGATCAAATTTATCGACAGTGCAGTAAAAATCACGAGAATTTTTCAATTCTGAAGGAACTATCCAAAGAAATATTTATTAATCGGATAAAAGAATCTATAATCTTGCTTCAAATCAAAGAAGATGTTAACGATTATCATGGATTGATTCGGGCAGCATTTAAGACGAAGCGAGAAGCTTACGAGACCTTAATAAAACAAATAGACTTGACCGACCAATGCATTAAAATTGTGGAAGAAGATCCCCAAATTTTGAAATTGCCTGTCGGAAGAACGATCTTGATAAAGACATTGAGAAAAGGGTTTGATCAAACAAGAAAAGAATTCATTGACAATCTCGACATTATATACCAATAATAATTAGATGTTGCCTCAAATCTCATAACTTTGCTCATGTTTTTTAAAGAAAAAGGTTTTTTTACCAACAAATTCTATGATAGTTATATTTAAAAAAAAATTTGGGCGCTACTTGAACATGGAATTAAAAGATGGACAAACCGCAAAAAAGGAAGCACGAGATTTATATCGATTAATATTTTTGAATTTATTGATAAGTTTTTTTATTATTATGGTCTATTTTTATCTTTCAGAAATGTTTGGTTCGATCTCAGCGTTTTTTCGGGATAATCCCCAATTTTCAATTAATATCGTTATTTCGACAATAGGTTTTGCCTTTTTAGCGATTCTAGCAGGCGGAATTCATGGGTTTATTAGTGGATTTTTCGGTGAATTGCTCGTTCAAAGGGCTTTTTATGGTACGATCGATTTTTCGTGGTGCGTTATTGTAGCAGTTTTAGGACTAATTTGCGGTCTTTATCGTTATAAACCAGAAAGAAAAAATAAGTTAAAAGCCTTGTTTTATACATTTCTCTGCTTATTTTTTGCGATTTTAATAACAACAATTGCGTTAATTACATTTACAGCATTAAGTACTTCAACTCTCATAAATCCATATTCTTTATTAATTAATTTCGGATTCAAATATTTCCTTACTTTATTGGTTTCTATCATGATTTTTGTTCCATTGTTGCTTGTTGCCTACGATTGGGGTTTTTCTAATAAAGAAAGAAACATAATTCACGAATTTCTCACCCACCACGCAAATAACGAGGAAGGTCTTAAACACGCGTTCTATTTTCAATTTGGACGAACAAGAATCTTTCTTTGTTCTCGATGTTCTGGGGTGATATTGGGTATAATTTTTTCTTCGTTTGTTTTTCACTTCATTGACATGATTTATCAATTTGAAATTTCTCCTGAATTTGCCATAATTTTTTGTTCATTAGCTCCTATTCCCGTTTTTCTCGATTGGGGGTCCCAAAAAATGTTGTTGAGGACGAGTAACACGAAATATCGCTTATTAACCGGAGTGATTTTAGGTTTTTCAATGTATGCCATTACATTTACAAGAAAGTATTTCTTAATCCTCCTTTTGGTTGTAATGATCTATTTCGTCATCCTTTTTGTATTGTTTTTTTTTGGACAAAAAAAAGCCTTTAGGATTTATAATCAAGAATTTGAGGAAGGCCTTTTAAAAGATACAGATTCAGAAGACGATACACACGAAAAAGTACAGAGACTCTTTCAACCATGAGAAACATCCTTTTCGTTCACGGTCTTGAAAGTTCCGGAAAAGGATTTAAAGGGACTTATCTGAAGAAGATCTTTCCAGAAATATTAACTCCCGATTTCCCAGGTGGACTCCAAACAAGATTAGAAAAATTAAATAAAATCCTTGAACCTCGTAACGATTGGATCGTTATAGGTTCAAGTTTTGGGGGTTTAATGGGTACTTTATACGCCTTAAAAAACCCAG
Source organism: Promethearchaeota archaeon (assembly GCA_016930515.1). Lineage (GTDB taxonomy): Archaea > Asgardarchaeota > Lokiarchaeia > Sigyniarchaeales > SOKP01 > FT1-020. Next base: position 3,027 of record JAFGGO010000136.1, read on the forward strand.
AAAAAATTTCCTTGTTAATTCTTCTTGCTCCCTTACTGATTCATCCCCAACTAAACGCTATTAGTGGTTCGATAGATGTTCCCGTAATAATCTTTCATGGTAGAAATGACGATGTAGTTCCACTTACTCCTACTAAAGAGAGAGCAATGGTGATCTTTAAAAACTTGACATATAACGAAGTTGAGGACGATCACTTTCTTCGACCAACAACAGAGAAAATTCCATGGAAAAAGATCGTTAAGAGTCCCTTAAAAAACCCTAAAGCTTAACCTAAATATTGGACTACGAATTTTTTAAATTTGGATGGTGATATCATTTAATTAAGATTAATAATAAGAAAATCATACTAGTAACTAAATAGTGGTAAAATATGACAAAAGAAAAATACGCTTGTAGAGAATGTGGTTTCGTTTTTCCCGTGGAATTAGGGGAAATGATTGAAAATAAAATACAAGTATTTTGCGAAAAATGCGGAAGCGCCTATACGATGAAAGGCGTTGTTTTTAAACCCTATTCAGAAACACAAGAACAGGAGAAACCTTTAGATAAATCCCCTAAATTACCTCCGCTAAGAACCACTTATTATAACAGTCTTACTCAAAAAACTTCTCAAAATAAATTAAAAAATATTAGTAAAATCATTAAAGGAATAGATACTATCGTTCTTCCCTTCATGGTGTTCATACCAATAATATTGATTTCAATGAGCGCATTTGAAGTGGCTGGATATTTTTTACAAATTAATACTTATATTAATTATTACGCTTTAATTAGCAACGCAATCTTCGTGTTTGCTAGTGTTTTAATTATTTATTACTACAAAAAATATATCTCTAAGCAGATAAAAAACGAGAAATTCGACGAAATAACAGTTGATGCTTTCTGTTTAGGGATTCTTGGGAGCATATTTTTTGGATTGGGAGTTCCCTTATTAGTTGAAGGAGTTTTTGTTTTACTCCATAATCTTATAAAAAGAACGAACTTTCCGCATAATTTAAAGGATTCTTTAAATCGCTTATCGTTAAAAGGGGGTGTGATAATCATTTTTATTGCATTTGCATTTTTAATACGCCAGATCTATTATATCTCTTTCACAAATGGTCTTTCAATATATATAGTAATAGAATCCTATCCTTATTTTTCTATATTACCAATAGAATATTTAATCAGTGTTGGGATTTTTCTGGTTATTGCAATCGCAAGCCTCATAATTGATTCTGGTTTTCGAAAATCCATTGCACGTATGGAAAAGATTGAGTTTGGAACATTTCTCCGGACAATCATTCTAGGCGTTTTGGTTACAATGTTCTTTGCAGCAGGAATTTTCATTCTTTTAAAAGCTGTCTTATTGTTTTTGATGTTCATCATTCAACCAAAGAAAATTGTTGAAGAAACAAAAACGATCCAAGAAGAAATAAAATCAGTGCCCGAAGAAAAAGTTCCAAGTGAAAAAATTGACCGACTACCTGATATTATAGAAGAAAAAGAGATAAAAAGCATTAAAGAAGAAGAAATATTTAGCTTGACGAAACGACAAAAGAAAGAATTAAAAGAACATGTCGACAAATCTAAAAAGCTTAAGGATGAGATAAAAAAGGAACCATCCCCTGATAAGAAATACGAATTAAAGATTCACGAGTCCCTTTTGCCCGTATCGGACGATAAAGATAAAGAACTCGTCAAGCATTACTTTTCGAAAATATTCGCTGTTTTATCCAAGGAAGCCAAGGAACAAATTAATAAGCTTAAAATTTCAAAAAAAGAAAAAAAGGAGCTTTTGGAGGAGCTTGCGTTTTTAACACAAGAAGAACAGGTAAAATACTTAGAAACCATTGTATCTGCGTACCAAGAAATTCCAAAAAAATTAACTGATAGAATACGAAAATTACCTAATATTAAAACAACGCACCTTGACAAGATTGTTGATCAACTTAAATATTTAGATTACGAAGAACAACTTAAATTCGTACAATACCTGGAGGAAAACGCTTAGAGGGGCTTAGAAATGTCGTTAGAGAGAAGAAGAGATACTAAGGAACCAAAAAAAGAAAAATCTCTAGAAACAAGCTCCTTTAGGCGGGAAGATTTTACACCATTAGGGAATAAAGCATTAGTTCAGGAAGAAATTGCACTCGAAGAATACGAAGAACTTGACATCGTTGACGAACTGAGCGAAATAGAGTTAGATGTTCTCGATGTAGCAAAAGAAGTCTTGAAGTTAAAAAGATACGATATTGATTTTGAAATAGAAGCTGAGAGGGATAAGATACAAAAATATCCCATTATTGAGAAACTCTACGCTCAAAGTATTGGAAAATTATCCTACAAGAAGGGCTATAGCAAGGAAGACATATTCCTAGCCATTCGCCAGCTAGAAGAGAAGAATTGGATCGTTACAAACGAACGTAGGACAAAATTAGAGATTCTATCAAACGATAAATTAGTCACCGTTCTTGAATTTATTAGAAAGAACCCTGGCATACACGCACGGGACGATAAAATAGAAAAGGAGCTAGATATAACGCGTACTCCTTTCTTAAAACATATAATGACCTTGGAGAGGTTCAAACTCATAAGATCAACAAAAATTGGGAAAAGCCTCCATTATTTCGCCGTTGATATTCCCGAAGATTTTGACGATTTAAAAGCCATTTTCGCTAATCCCCTGATTCCTCAGATTATTGAAGAAATTTTTAAAAACGATTCAATTTCGATTTCTCAGATTGGAGAAAATCTGGATGTGTATTCGGGAACAATCCAATATCACATAAAGAAATTAATGGATCTCGATTTAATTAAGATTACAAAAAATATGACGACGGAAAACAAGGTATATGTTGTAAATTTCGAATTATTAAAAAAATACAACGCAATTTTTAAGGAACCAGACTTTTCCAAGTTATTACAAGGTTTATAATTTTATTATTTCATTCTATCTATTTTTAATAAAGCATTTCCTACGATTTCAATGCTCTTTTTTATTTGATTGATTAAATCTGGAATAGTATCTCCATTACTAATCAAGTCGTGTTTTTTACTTCCAGGCATGTCCGATACGATTAAAATTGCGGCCGTCCTGATTGAAAATGCCTCCCCTAATAAAAATAATATCGAGGATTCCATGTCTATTGCGTGAATTCCTGCCTTCTTCAACGATTCAAGAAATTCTAGACTTTCGCAGAAGAGTGCATCTGTGGTCAAGATATCCCCAGATTTGACTTCTATTGGGTATACATTTTTACCTTCAGCAAGTAATGTCTCCATTAACTTTAAGTTCGGTTTTGCTAGAACGATTTTTTGATTTCCTAAATGGTGTTTTATCATGTTTTCGTGAGGATTGGCTACAAGTTGCGAGGAACTAAGAAATTTATTGTATTTTAGAAAATAATGAGGGCTGGTTCCCTCGTCGGCGTAGGCCAATCTTGGTATAATAATATCACCGATTGAAATTGATTGATCCTCGTTTTGAATGCCTCCACAATAGTCAAGCCTCACGACTATCTTGCAGGCGCATCTTTTTAGGCATTCCATTGTAATTGCCATGTTTGGAGCACCAATATTAGAACCTAACACGCTAATATCCAAGCCATTTATTTTTCCATTAATAATCTTTCCAAGTTTTGATCTGCTTTGAAGTTGAGAAACGATCGTGTTCAAGACGCTTTTAACTGCTGGAACTATCACGATGTCGTTTAAGCATTCTGGATTGGTGTTTAGAAACATCCGTACGATTTTTCTATCTGCTTGGTTAAGGTCCGTCATTTCTTAATCTTTCTTATTAATACTTATTTTTAGATATAATACTAGATTTATACTTATAATTTCGTCCCGCTAACCATATAAAATACTTCTAGTTTTGTCGTGTATTTATATTGATATAAAATCCGTGCATAAATAAGATTATTTACTTCCTTCCAAGGCTCTCTTGTAAAATCTTGACCAAATTTTTTAGAGCTTTTTTCAAATATGGTGTTAAAAACGCGATAAATCATTTTCGTAGGCCTTAATTTTCTTAAATCTCCTATAACTATCTTTCCACCACTTTGAAGAAGTTTAGAAGCAAGTTGAATAACTTTTCCGTATTTAGGAATGACATGAGCAACTAGGACTACTAATACTTTTGTAATTCTTTTCTCTTTCAAGAAATTAATGTTATTTTCGCTTAAATTTGAAAAATCTGCCTGCATTAAAACAACATTATTCCATTTGCCTGTTTTCACCTTTTTTCGAGCAACATCAAGCATATGATTTGAAACATCAATCCCAATTATTTTTCCTTGCTTACCAATCAATTTTTGTATTCTTGGAAAATTTAATCCCGTACCGCATCCAATTTCCAAAACAACATCCCCCTTCTTGAGATCCAACTCATTGATGACGAACTTTCTGAACATTCCGTTTAATCCAAACCACATGAGTTTTGAATAAATGTCGTAAAACCAAGCTGACTTTCCATAGATCTCCTTTCTTTTTTTTTCCTTCGAACTTTGTTTGATGTTATTGATTCTCAATATCATAGTTATTTACATGATTTGATAAATACCTTCCCATGAATACTTATTTTTAACATTAAAATTAAATTGGATTTGATATTATTGTGTAGAGATCAATTCGTGGTAAAAAAGGCATGATTTAAATACCATATTTGTGCTAGTATGCCGTAATTGTGTGGAAAAAAAGTGGTTTTTTAAATAAGTTTGGATTTTTGCATAATAAGAACCAACATTGGTGTATAAAAATAATCGCAGATTTTTCTAGGTTTTCGACAGGAACCCCTTGTGTTAACGATATTCCCCCTTTTATTGGATGTTTTATCTCGGATAAGGACGGTAAAACCCTATTAAGGTTTGAAATTTTCGAAGGAGCTTTAGAAAATTATTTAAGAACAAATCCAACCGACGAAGGAGAAGAAATCTTTGATCTGGAATTGATCCCAATGTTTATCAGTGCTTTCGAAAGATTTTCTGAACAAATTAATTTTTTGGATTTATCTGGATTGGACTTACGAGGCACGGGATTAAAAATGTATTGTTTTTTTTGTTTTGAGAAATTTACAATAACATTTTTTTTGAATCCCACGATTTATATCAAACATCTTCGAGAGAAAATTATTTCGTTTTTTAATGAATTTTTTGAAAATAACCAAGATTTATTCGAAAATTTTTATAAAAAATGCAACCCGAAAGAAATTTCGCGTCTAAGTTCAATTGGAAATAAATGGTTAAACGAATTAAACGCCTGTTCGGCTTTAATGTAAAAAGGGCATATTTAAAGCGAAATAACTCTCTTTTTTACGATTTATTCTAAACAAATAACGAGACCTAATTCCTCTAAAAAATAATGGTTAAAGTTAAATTAAAGGTCGTTTTTATTGTATTCTATAGGAATAAGGGTTTTAATACCCTCGAAAAAATCTTTATTCAGATTTCAATTAACATTCACTCTCAACCATTTAACCCCATATGAAAAGCGTGGAAGATATTTTTAACTCAATGGCAGGCGAGTACGACGATTTATCTGATTTGTGGTACTCTTGGCTTTTTTCAAGATTGCATTATATTATCACCAAAAATGTGATCTGTACTAAACTGCCCCAAAAGGTTTTAGATGTTGGTTGTGGAACGGGACTTCAATCGTACTTATTTGCTTCTGCGGGTTGCAAGGTTATAGGATTTGATATTGCAGAAGACCTCGTCGAAATAGCGAAACAAAAAGGAACCGAATTTCAACCATATAAATTTGAATTATTTCCCGTTTATCACGAGTATGTTTCGAAATATAACAAGTTCATGAGAGCGAATATTAAGAAAAAAATCCCGTCTTTAAACTACTGCGACCCAGAATTTTATACTGGCGACGCAACCAATATTTCGTACCCTGATAATACTTTCGATCATGTGAATTGTTGCGGAAGCGTCTTGAGTTTTATCCCAAATTACAAGAAAGCTTTATCCGAAATATCTCGAGTGCTCGTAAAAAATGGTACTTTTCTAGTCGAAGTAGAGGGAAAGTGGAGCTTTAACATCATTTATCAATTGTTAGATCCCCTATTTCGTGGTAAGTTCGAACTCAACACTAAATTTAAAGAAGCATTAAAATTTATCACTAAAAAACCCACGAGAAATATTACCATAGATTTTCCATTTGGCGACTATAAAAATCCCGTTCACATGAACCTTAAATTATTCACTTCTTACTCGTTGAAGCGACTCCTTAAGTATTACGGTTTAATGGTTGAAAAAAAATGGGCAATTCATTCTTTAACGAATTTAATTCCTTGTACCTATCTCGACAACTTAAAACCGTCTACTAGGCTTAAAAAAGCATTTAATTTCCTTGCTCGTCTCGAGGAGCGCCTTCCGTTTTATGTTCCTGGATCTAGCTTGGTGTTATTTGGAAGAAAAATAGCTTGAATGAGGAATATTTCATTTAAAAATATAATGTTGAATAAAATGCTTTCAAACCTATAAAATAAAAAACAGAACTATTTTTTTGATCCAACATTAATTTTCAAGGAGTATAGTATTGATATAAAATGACGGATTTTATAGAACAACTTGCGGATAAAATCTATTTTATACGGGGTTTGAACAACGGAAGGATTCCATATTCTAATTCCGTTCTCTACGGAAATGTTTTGATTGACACCGGTATTTCAAAAAACCACCTTTTAAAATTAAAAAAACGGTTTAAAATCGAGCAGATCTTATTTAGCCACTGGCACGAAGACCACACGCGAGATAATGGACTTTTTGAGAGCCTCAATAGATCTTGCCACGAGCTCGAAAAAAGAGTTATCGAAAACACCGACCTTTTTATACGCAATTACGATGTCAACGGAACGCCCGCAGAACAATCGTTCAAGAATTACTTGTTCAATTCGTTGGAAATCAAGAACAGCAGGATCGACGCGGTATTTAAGGATGAGGACGTTTTTAATAACGAAAATGACCTTTCCTTAAAAGTAATTCACACTCCTGGACACTCTGCTGGACATTGCTGTTTTTACGAAACTCGTTCAAGAACTACTTTTCTTGGAGACATCGATCTTTCGAAATTTGGTCCGTGGTATGGTTGTTTGGACAGTAATCTCGAAGATTTCATTGATTCAATAAATAGACTAGAGCATTTAGACATGGATGCTTGCGTGGCGGGACATACTGGTTTAACAATGGGAAGGAAATTAATCAGACAAAAACTAACGCAATATAAATCAATAATTTATTCAAGAGAAAAGAAAATATTAGAACATCTACACGAAAAAAGACCAATGCTCCCAGAAGATTTAATGCAAAAAAAAATAATTTACAAGAAATATCACGATTTTTTCTACAGTTACTTGCTTGTTGCAGAAAAGATAATGTTACAGAAGCATTTTGAGAAATTAATGTCCCAAAAAGTAATATTAGAAGAAAACGGGGGATATCTATTAGGTTGAATTCGCTGAGATATTTAATCTTTGAAATAAACCAGTGACTAATATTGGAAAAGCAATGGTTGCGTCGCACCACACGCTTATGGCGTTTGAATCTAATGCATACTTGCCCCACGACTTGGATTCCGATATCGTACAACCCGATAATCCTCCATCGTATTCCGTTGCCGTGTGTATCCGTACAGAATAATTATATCCCGTGTTTATTCCCTTATCTCTAAGATTTTCCACGGCATCTAAATATGGGAAGATTTGCTGGGCCCAATTTCTGGGAACGCCCCCTCCAATAATAAAGGTTCCGCATTCCTCGTATTCTTTCACGATTTCCGCAAAGATCTTCACGTCTTCTAAGATCTTGAAGTTAATGTCAAAACCGTTCCTGACCGTGTACTTTATGAGATCCAAGGCGAATTCCGAATCGCTAAATGCTGGAACGAAAATTGGTATGTTTTTTCTTGCTGCAACGGAAAGAATGCACCTCGTCTTGAGATTTTGCCCCACTAGTTTTAAAAACGCTGAAGGAGCTATATTTACCTTTTTATCGGGATAGCACTTGTTCACGATTTCCAAAAGCTCTTCCTCTGCTCGAATGTAATTATCTTCGGGAAGAAACAGGTCGTAAATCCTATTAATCTTTAGCTTATACAATTCATCGTCGTCTACATGCTGGCTTCCTAAATAGTGCCCTATATTTGAAACGCTGTCGACTAAATCGTGACTAATATTTGCACCCGTCGTAACCAGAACATCTATTAGCTGGTGTTCCATGAGCAAACACACTAATTCTCCCATGCCCGCAGGCACCATTGCTCCGCTTAACGTTAACACCGTGAGACATTTTTTGTTTACAACCATTTTATACAAAATATCCAAAGCGATACCCAAGTTCCTTCCTTGAAATCCACAATATTTAAGGTCGTGCAAGATGTCCTTGACATCCTTTACTTTTGTTGGGTCAAACGGAACGACCTTTGTATCCAGATAATCTTTTAATTCTCGATTTGCCACAATCATGCATTTAATTATTTTATTAAAATTAAATATAAAAATCCAATTTCATATAAATTTGTTTTGAAAAGAATAAATCTTTAAATTCTATTACAAAAATCGAATATGTAGTGCTTTTAGCGATCAAATAAAAGGTGAATCCCGGTTCTATAGTTCTATATAGTTAAAAATTAATTATATAGTCTACTTCTTCAAGGTTTTCTCTGTTTTTAAATATTTCAATGAAATTAGAGATATATGGGACTAAAGCTTGCATTATTCTTCGAAGAGTTGGTACACATGAATAAGTTTAAAAAATATTAATTCATTAAATGCATTATACAAAATTACATCGTTTAAAATACTATAGATAGATGTCGTTCGTTCCAAAAGCGGTATTTTTTACCAAAGGCAAGGGGTATCATCCCTCTAAATTAGGCTCGTTCGAACAAGCGTTGCGAGACGCAGAAATCGCTAATTTTAATCTCGTAAAAGTCAGTTCGATTTTTCCCCCCTATTGTATTGAGATCCCGAAAGACGACGGGTTAGCACAACTACGCTCTGGACAAATTGTTTTCACCGTAATGAGCAAAGTAAGCAGCAACGAATTCAATAGATTGATATCAGCATCGATTGGTGTTGCCAAACCCGCTGACACTAAAGCATACGGCTATCTAAGCGAACACCACGCTTTCGGAGTAACACCCGAAAAGACAGGAGACTTTGCAGAAGACTTGGCCGCAGAGATGTTAGCAACCACGCTGGGGGTGGAATTTGACCCGGACGCGAATTACGACGAAAAAATGGAGATATTCAAGTTTGACGGAAAAATCATCGAAACCAAAAACATTACCGAATCCATCACGGTCCGTCAAGAAAACGAATGGGCAACAGTCTTATCAGCAGCCATCTTTATCTTGTAAATAAATTATTTTTCGTTATTCTTCTTTCTTTTCTATTTAGAACAAAATTTTACGTTATCAAAATATTTAAATAAGGTTTTAAAAATATTTTATTTAGATAAATAAAAAATTCTTATAACCTAATTGAAAGCGAGAAAGGGAAAAAGAATGGTTAATAGTAGCATGAAAGGTCCAAAAAAAACCAAACAAGAAGATTTCTGGGACAATTACGAGGACGAACTCGGAGAATACTCCGATTACGAAGATCTCGAAGAAGACGACAACGATGGAGAATGGGAAGATTACGAAGATTAAGCATCTCGTTCTCGGCTCGGAAATCACACCATTTTTTTTTACTAATTATCTTTTTTTAAAATAATCCACGTTAAGTTCTTGAAAACAGCTATCGATGTCTTCCATCTGCTCCAAGTCTTTTTCGCTTAGTCTTTGTTTGTCCTCGGGATTCTTTGCCGCCCAGACGAGTTTATTAAACCTTTGGTGGTGCAAGTGAAACCGCTGGTTCGCGTACTCCTTTGCCTGCTTGGTATAGAGCAAAAAGGACCAATCGCTTCCGAGCATCAGTGATAGTTCTCGTGCGGCTTGTTTGAGAACGCGCTCCTGCCACACGCTCGATTTATCTCGATTGTCCAAGACTCCTTCGAGTTCTTTCATAGCGCCGTTTATATATGGCCATATCCAGCCGTGTTCGGGATTTTTCCATACTTGGAATTGCCCACCTTCGCCCCAGCTGCTTTGTTTCATTCGAATGGTTGAAAAACTTTTTTTATTTTGAGAGATGTAATCACTAAAGGTTATCATGTCGACATTTGGGTTTTTATCTATCAGTTCGAACACTGCTTTTAGCCAATTTATTCCCTCCATCCACCAGTGTCCGTAAAGCTCAAAATCATACGGAGAGACCACGATTCCTTTCTTGTTATATTTCTCGTTGAAATTTTTCAATTCGTTTTCTAAGACGGAGATAAAATGCTCCGAGTGAGATTGTACTCGCTCCTGGGCCATCTTGATATCGTAGAACTCTTTTGCTTCTTTTCCTAGCGTCTTATCTGTAATTCTCCAATAATGTAATCCCGATTGGTGATCTTTCATGTGAAATTCCCGGTAATACCCATCGCCTGGATATCCAATCCGAGGATCCCAGACTTGCCTGCTCGAGTTTTGATTTCTCCCAAACACGGAAACGCCCGTTTCGAGATTGTATCCAAAATTAGTGTTGAGTCCAATATCGTTTTTACTCTCTATAATTTCTGCGTCCAAAATGCCGTGAGAGTCCACGAAGAAGTATTCTATGCCCGAATTATGCAACCAATAATCGATGCTTTCCCTTACCTTTCCATCCTTGTATTCTTTTGGCCTGTACGCGCATTCGGGGATCCAAATTCCTCGAGGGGCTTTTCCAAAGCATTTTTTGTGCGTATCAACGGCGAGTTGGACTTGGGAGAAGATACCCGAGTCGCTTTCCAGCAATGGCAAGAAACCGTGAGTGGCGGCACATGTGATGAGCTCGATCATTCCCTCGTCTTGCAACCACTTGAAAGTCCCTAACAGGTCTCGATAAAAATCGTGATAAAAGAGATCTAACATCTGCTCGAAGTTATTTAAGTGAAATCGAGCGATATCTTGTCGTTGAGAGTTGTTTTCGAATCTTTTTATGTCGCTTTTAGCTCGATGGATTAAATCCTCAATATATCCTCCAATTTGATCTTTCACATGGTCATCTGCGAGCATTTCTGCCAGGATCGGGGTAATATTAATAGTGATGGCTGTTTTTACTCCTTTTCCCTTTAAATCTCTCAGAACGCTTATCATAGGAATGTAAGTTTCCAAAGCTGCTTCTGTTAGCCATTGAATCCCTGCAGGCCAAACACCTGATTTTTTACACCACGGCATGTGCCCGTGCAGCACGAGTCCAAAATATCCAATTGTCATATATGCACTTAATTAATGTTTTGTTGTATTTTATTGTTATCCATGCCAAAAAAGGGTAAATAAGAAAAAATAGGAAAATTAGGTGCTAAAAATTTAATCGAAATACTGTTTCTGATTTCATTATTAATTGGAAAAAAAAGTAATATTTATACAGATGAAGATGTATTACATGTATTTCATTGATTTCAATGGCAAATTTTAGCATTAGAATTGATCCCGATCTTAAAAAAGAGATGGATAAGCGTAAGGACCTCAATTGGAGCGAGATTTTGAGAGACGCCATCAAGAAAAAGATTCAAGGAGAGATGGAAAGAAATATGGCTAAAGCGGTATTACTCAACGAAAAGATTCGGAAAAAAGCTCCCGAAGGATTTAATAGCGTTGAAATAATACGACATTTCAGGGAAGAAAGATGTTAAAAACACTTTATGAGATTTGAGGTTTTGAATGTGAAACGTGTGATCATTGACGCTAGCGTGGTTGTTAAGTGGTTTATTGAGGAAGAGGGTTCGGAAATAGCGCGAACCATTCGTGATAAATTTGTTGAAGGAAAAATAGAATTTATTGTTCCGTCGTTACTCTATTTTGAAGTGTTAAATGCCTTGAAATACAGCAAGTTATTTCCCTTAAACGAGCTTAACGATGCGGGAGAGAGCTTGGAAAATTATGGATTTCTAATGATTCAAGCGGGTTAAACCATTTAGGGATGAATTGTAATCGATTTCCATATAAACTCTAAAGAACTAGTGGTTATTGTCAAATATTGAGAAATATTTTTATTTATTCAAATATCAACATAAGAGAATGAATTTTATATTTAAAGAATCATACTATAATATGAAGAAGTAATATTCTTATTCTTTAAATGGTTTAAATTAATGAAATACCTAAGAATGTATTTAGACTGAAGAAATAAATGACTCATTATAAAATTTATCCATTTACAGCAATAGTTAACCAAGAAATGCTGAAAATGTCTTTAATATTAAATGCTATAAATCCAAAAATTGGTGGCGTTTTAATAAAAGGCACGAAAGGTACTGCTAAATCCACGGCAGTGAGATCCCTGGCAGATTTACTTCCAAAAATTAAAGTAATAAAAAATTGCGTTTTTAACTGCAATCCCGAAGACGATAAGGAGGCCTGTCATTCCTGTTTAGAAAAAAAAAGCAAAGGGATTCTCAAAAAGGAAGAAATTGAATATAAAAAAATGAGAGTAATTAATCTTCCAATTAACGCTACGGAAGATAGGATTATCGGATCAATAGATATACAAAAAGCTTTAGTAGATGGTTTAAAATCGTTGGAGCCCGGCATTTTAGCTGAAGCAAATCGGAACATCCTTTATATTGACGAGGTCAATCTCCTTTCGGATAATCTTGCAGATGTACTACTAGATAGTGCTGCAATGGGAGTAAATATTATTGAAAGGGAGGGTATTAGCTTGCACCACCCGTCGAATTTTATCTTAGTTGGTACAATGAATCCCGAAGAGGGAAACCTGAGACCGCAATTACTTGATAGGTTCGGATTGTGCGTTGAGGTAAGCCGAATTGAAGACTTGGATCAAAGAGTAGATATTATGAAATACGCGGAGGAATACCACGAAAATCCCCATGAATTTTATGAGAAATTTGCGAAGAATCAAAAAAACCTTAGAAACAAAATAGTGAACGCTCGTGAACTTCTCAAGTCAGTACAAATTTCTGACGAATCTCTTAAAAAAATTGCCCAAATATGCTTGCAATTTCAAACAGATGGTCATAGAGCAGATATTACAATTAATAGAACGGCTAAAACTCTTTCAGCCTATAATGGACGAACCAATGTAATTGAAGACGATATTAAAATAGCCGCAAAATTGGCTTTAAACCACCGGTTAAGGCGCTTACCTTTTGAAGATCAATGCCTTGATGAACAAGAAATAGACAACTTGTTTGAAGACAATATGGAAGAATTAAATGACAATTACGAAGAAAATCTCGATAATGATGTTGATGAGCCTAAAAAATTAAATACCAAGGAAGAAATTTTTGATATCGACGAGAAAGTAAAATATGGTCAAATCTTAAAAGAAAAAAAAGTAAGGGAAGTCATTAACACTTCGGGACAGAGAATATTACACCCTACGAATTCTCCCCGGGGAAAATATATTGGTGGTCAAAGACCCGGAAATTACCACATTCCTCTATCGTCAGAGATTTCAATTAACGAAACACTAAACGAAGCTTCATTAGCTCCTGAAAATCGTAATTTACATGAAAAAAAAGCCAAAATAATCGTCAAGGAGGAGCACATTCGCATAAAAAAAAGGATTGGCAAGTCGAGTTTCTTGATCATTTTCTGCGTTGACGCTTCAGGTTCTATGGGTGCGGGAGATAGAATGAAAGCCGTAAAGGCAATGATCTTTTCAATCCTACAAGAAAATTACATACATCGGGATAAAGTATCTTTAGTAGTATTCAGAAAGGAAAATGCTGAAGTAGTGCTCCCTCCAACAAGAAGCACCGATTTGGCGCATAAATTCTTAAAAGAGATCCCTACGGGTGGAACGACTCCATTATTGGCGGGTTTATCAAAAGCAATGGATATAGCATTTGAAGAAATTAGAAAGAAAACTGGATACATTCCATTAATAATTTTGATATCGGACGCCAGGGGAAATATTTATAATCACGATCCAGTTGAAGAAGTTCTAAAAATTGGAGAAAGTATCGCAAAACACGATCTAAATTTTATTGTTATAGACACGGAAAACTTAGATGTGAGATTAAGATTGTGCGAGAAATTGGCACGGGCTGCTAACGCAGAGTATCACCATATTGATAAATTAAATGAAAATGAATTGCACAAAATTCTTACTATTGAGGGAATTATTGAAAATGAGTAAAATTTCTATTGATGAAAAGGATATTCCAAAAATAACGCTTGTCACTGCCACTGTGTTTATGAAATGGATGAATGAAGGAATTAAGCAAATTTACGGAGATATGGGTAAGGTTTTTTCATTTAAAAGTTATTTTCTAAACGATATCAATACTGGTAAGATTTCTCAAGAGAATTTTATCAAGACTATTTTTGAATCGGATGTGATGTTGATTGATATTAGGGGTCATTGCCTTGCGGCAGAGATTTTAGAAAATACATACGAAAAGATGGAAAAAGAGAATCCTGAATTATTTGCAAAAAAGGAAATCATTACTTTAATCGGAGGAAATCCCGTTTTAATGCGCCTTACTAAGATTGGGTCGTTTATGGGCCGAAAAATTCCAAAACCAAAAAAAGGAAGAGAACTTGATTTTGAAGAAATACCTGATCTCACCGAGGACGTGCTAAAAGGCATAAAAATGGACAGCATTATGAGAAAGTTTTCAAGAATTTTACCGATCAAATCTCTCAAGCACATGAAAAATTGGGTTTATATTCGGGATTATTGGACCTATGGTCTTGCGGGAATTGCGGAGAACCATAAAAATCTCCTTTTATTCATTTTGAAAAAATATTTGGGTTTTAATGAATTACATAAAATACCTAAACCTTTGAAAATTCCAGATATTGGCATTTACAACCCGATGACAAACGAATATTTTGAATCTTTAGATAATTATTTAAAAAAGACTCAAATAGACTTGGCAAAACAAACCATTGGGCTATTCTTTTATGGAACCCTTTATTTTGAGCAATCTCTTCCTATAATTAAAGAATATGTTAAATTAATTCAAGAAAATGGGCTTAATGTCATTCCTGTTTTTTCAGAAACATTAAGCAATATTGAAGCCCATGACAAATTCTTTTTTAGAAATAATAGGAATTTAACTAGTGCCGTGTTCAACTTTCAATATTTTCAACTAAATGGGGGTCCTTTTGGAGGCGATTCTTCTAGAACTTTAGATCTATATAAAAAGTTGAATATTCCTCATTTCAATCCAATTATTCAATTTGATGTTTTGCTTGAAGAGTATCGCCAATCTAAAGAAGGTTCAAATCCAATAAATCAAGTCATATCGATAGTCATGCCCGAGTTGGATGGTAGAATTGAGATGATGACGGTAGGTTGTATGCATAATTTGGGTCATTCAGAAGAAATAGATTCAGATGTATTAGAAGTCAGACCAATTACCCCTAATATTGAATTTTCAATTTGTAGGGCCAAAAAATGGCTTGATTTACGACTGAAAGAAAATTCTGAAAAAAAAATTGCAATTTTAATTTATAATTACCCTCCAAGTGAAGATAAAATAGGAAATGCCGCTTATTTGGATGTTTCAGAATCTATTAACTATTTAATCGATGTTTTAATCAAGGAGGGATACCAAATCGATAAGTTGCCCAAAAATAAGAACTTGAGTGATATTTTCATTGAAAAGGGCATATTAAACAACGCAAAATACACTAACGCTGATAATTTCGATGGAATGTTATGGAGTTGGGAAGAATATTTAGTATATTTTAATCAATTACCAAAGGAGCTCCGTGATCAAATTATTGAACATTGGGGCAATCCCCCAGGAAAAATCAATGTTCTTAAAGATTCATTCAAGCTTCCCATCGTTCAATTTAATAACCTCTATATTGCCCTGCAACCCGCAAGAAGTATGGTTTCGGGAGATTCCAATGAATATCACGATAAAGAATTACCTCCTCATCACCAATATATTGCTTTTTATCGCTATCTTGAGCAAATTCTAAAAGTTGATTCAGTAATTCACTTCGGAACCCATGGAACAATTGAGTTTCTACCTGGAAAGCAAACCTCGGGTGGACCAGAGGATTCTTGCATTAATTTATTGGGTTCTCTTCCTAATTTGTATTATTACCATGTTACAAACACTAGCGAATCTGCCATCGCAAAAAGAAGAGGAAATGCCGTGATTGTAAATCACGCGACCTCCACTTTTAAAAATTCTGAACTTTACCAGGAACTAGCTAAATTAGAACTAATGATTTCAGATTATCAAAAAGAACGCGAATCGAATTCAATAGAAGCGACAGATTCCATGACTTATGAAAAGACCAAGCAATTAGAAAACGAAATCTCCGATATGGCTGAAAATTTAAATCTTAATACTTCTTCCATAAACGAATTAGAGGATCTTTTATATCAATATAAAACAGCAGTAATTCCCATGGGGCTTCATGTATTAGGAAAAGATTACACACTAGAAGAAAAGAGGGATATAATTTCATACATCCTTCAAAATTCTGCTGAACTCCCCCATCAATTACGAGAATTGATTGTGAAACTTGAAATGCTCGATAACGATCATCCTAAGATCCTGGAGGATTATCTTTTGGAGATATCAGTCAAGTCAACTCCTTCGAGTGAAACCTTCAAAGAGAATGGATTAACCTCAGAAGAATATAAGGTGTTAAAAGAGTGGGTAGATGATTTTCTCGTTAAAATAGAGAAATCATTAGAAGTAGAAAACTTGGTTCGCGGTTTGGAAGGTGGTTATATCGAACCTGGACTTGGTGGTGATCCAATACGATCTCCAACTATATTTCCAACGGGAAGAAATTCTTATGGATTTGACCCCCGGCTCGTTCCAAGCTCTACTGCATCTCTAAGAGGAGGTGTTATTGCGGATAAATTAATCGAAAATTATTTGAATGAACATGGCTCATATCCAGAGACAACAAGTGTTGTCCTGTGGGCGTTTGAGACAATGAAAACTGGTGGTGAGACTATAGGTCAAATCTTTAACTATTTAGGGGTAAGACCAAAAAAAGAAAGATCAGTTTGGACAACAGAACTTGAAATCGTTTCTCTCGAAGAGATGAATCACCCTCGAATCAATGTCCTAGTTACGATATGTGGCATCTTTAGGGATACCTTTCCTTATATTTTAGATGTAATAAATGAAGCAATAGAGATAGTCCAAAATTTAGATGAACCAATCGATAAAAATTTCGTGAGAAAAAGTCTTCTCGAATTAGAAGAAAAAGGCGTTGAACAACCAGGAGCTAGAGTATATGGTCCAGCACCAGGTAGGTATAATACAAACCTTACAGAAATAATTTCTGCGGGTGTTTGGGGCGAGGAAAAAGAGTTAGCAGATGATTATATAAATTGTATGAGTTTTGCGTATATGAAGAATCAACGAGTGGAAAAAATTTCTGAAACCTTTTTACATAATATTAATAAAATCGAAATAATGAGTCAAGTTAGAGATTCTACTGAATATCACATAACTGATCTCGACCACTATTTTGAATTTACAGGGGGATTGGCTAGAGCCTATAAAGAGCTTAATGGCAAGCAAGCAACCGTATATATCGCCGATACTACCAAAAGAGACATAATGGTCAAACCAATTGAAGAAAGCGTTAAAGAAAGCGCTGTTACTCGTTCGTTAAACCCCCGTTGGATTAAATCGATGTTAACTCATAAATATCACGGAGGTCAAAAAGTCGCAGAAAGAGTTGAAAACTTTCTTGGACTGGCAGCAACAACTAATTCTGTAGACCAATGGATATGGGATAAAGCTTATAATCAATATATAGAAAACGAAGAAATTAAAGATGCTTTAATTGAAAACAATAGATTTTCAATGCTAGATATCATTAAAAATATGCTTCAAGCAGAAAATCGCGGATATTGGAGCGCTTCCGATGAACAAATAAATAACCTTAGAAAATTATATTTAGAACTGGAAAATTGGATCGAAACAACCTACTAAAAAACCACTTCAGTTTATATCGATCTAATTGGTTTATTTCTTTTGCTTATCAAATATGAATTATTTATATATATTTACTATTTTATTATTTAATTGAAATCTATTTTCATAATTACTTGAATATAAAAAAAAAGCATTCTCATTGGTTTAATGCATTATTGTGTCATAAAGAATAACTCGCAGAAAAAAGATATTCAAGTCCTTCACCTTTTTGTAATCTATGATAATCTTTACGAAGTCCAATTACTTTCATAAATTCGTTCCATATTTCTTTGTCTTTTTTCAAATTTAAAAGACCTAATAAATTGAGAGCAAATTTTCTTGCGTCTTCAAAAGCAGGTCTTTTCTGACCATGGGATATGTTAATTGCTCGAATGCCATTAAAGTCAATATATTCCTCAAATGAAGGACGTCCCCATCGATCGTGATCCCAACTATGAAAATAATATAGTACATCTCCCATGTAAGAAATCACTCTCTTTTCGTCAGGACTAACATTCAAACAAAGATTCAATGTTTCCTTCAAATTTTCATGCTTTGCCCGAAATTTCCAAACTTCTGTAAATGGACTAGTCTCACATTTAATTGGTTCTACTTGAGCGAAGCCTGAATCATGCAGGTGTTTAAAATCAATTCTGCTTTTGAATAATGTCTCCCAATAGTCTTTCATATCGGGGTTCCATATGAGAGTGTAATATCTCTGAGAATTAGCATTACTCATGAATAATACTTATCTTTCATGTTTTATAAAAATTTATGGAACTTATTAGAATCTATTAGCATCATTACGAGTCTCAATCAATATTAATCATCCGTGATAATACTTCTTAGTTTTGACTTCAATAGTACTTAAATAATCGACTTTAATTTGGAAAAGCTTTCAAACATTCAACAATTACTGTTCAAGAAAACCATGAAAGAAAAAGAATTCAAGGTCAACGATTACATCACGCTCAAGTTGGAGGAGGGCAAGACCAACATTTATGTTGACGGCGCGAGGTTCGATCAGTGCAAGTACCTTGCCTTTGAAATCCCCATAGAAGATGCCCGAGAATTCGATGAAATTAGTTCTATTGACGAGCTAGAGCAAGCAGACCGAAGCACTGAATACAAGATCATTAATATAAAATCCGAGGAGGAATTTTGGGGCCATTGCTCGAACCTGCAAGCGTGGACCGAGAGCTACTACGACAGCCGCTTGCTCCACCGAACACTCGCCTTTCCTCTACTCAAACGGCTGACTGAAGCGGGCGATCCCGAGGCAAAAAAGGCCTTCAAGGACGAGATCGCCAAGCGACTTGCGAGCGGGCGTCCTTCTGTCGTGATATATTTATCTTTAGGAGGATACTTGACCTACTTGAGCCAAGACGAGTTGCAATCACTTGGAACCGAATGGGTGGAATATAATGGAGAAAAAATCCCTGTCGTTGGAAAGGTGCTAAACTTGAACGCTCGGAACATTGATGACTTGTCAGAAGTAAAGGGACTATTTCAGTTACCCGCGCTTCAATATTTAGATGCAAGTAATAACCAGCTGACAACTCTCCCGGAGTCCATCGGAAACTTGTCCTCGCTCCAAAATCTTGATCTATCTTATAATCGGGTTTCAACTCTCCCGATGTCGATTGAAAAACTTAAAGCGTTGAAAAGGCTAAGAATTGATCACAATCAGTTAACATCTCTCCCAGACACCATTGGTAACTTATCCTCACTCCAAGATTTATCGTTAAATAATAATATATTAATTGTTCTCCCGGATGCCATCGGAAAAATATCCACTCTCCAAGAGCTCTACATGCAATATAATCAGTTGAAGATTATTCCAAAGTCTATCGGTCAATTAACCTTGCTCCAAAAGTTATGGGCATATAGTAATGAATTAGAAACTCTGCCAGATACTATAGGAAACCTCTCCTCGCTCCAAGAGTTATATGTTCAATATAATCGTTTGAAAACTCTTCCAAAGTCGATCGAAAAACTCAACGCGTTACAAAAACTCGATATAGGATTTAATAAATTGACGATTTTACCAAATTCCATTAAGAACTTATCCTCGCTCCAATATTTAAATGTAGAAAATAATGAGTTAATGGTCCTCCCAGATCCCATCGGGAACTTGCACTCGCTCCAAGAGATAAAATTACGTGGTAATCGGTTAACAACCCTACCGGAATCCATTGGCAACCTCTCCTCGCTTAAGAAATTAAATATAGAATTTAACCAATTAACAACTTTCCCGGATTCTATAGGCAATCTCTCCTCTTTGGAATGTCTATATTCGTGCTATAATGATTTAACTACTCTTCCCGAAACTGTTTTTAATTTGGTTTCTCTTAAACATTTTTACGTGTCAAATAATCCTTTAGATTCCAGTGCTAAATCCATTATAAACCGTTTAAAAAAGAATCAACTTGATTTATTGGATTAAGAATTATGCGTCAAAGAATATTTTCTCAATGAATTTTAGAACATCCTTTATACTTGTTTCGTGAGATTCCTTTAAGTGTGGATCGTGCTTGTCTTTATGGTTTCGTGATGAGGGGCGTTGTCCCATCTTATTAATAACTCCCCATTTTTATCCTGCCAATGATAAGAATAAGCATGTTCAGATGAAGAAATGTATTCTTTGATAAATAAAAGAGTGTTATCAACAAGTTCTAATTTTGCTTTGTAATAATAACCCTTACAAGATTGAAGCATTGATCGTTCCGAATGGCTTTTTTTAGATATATTAAGCCCTCACTTATTGTGATCGTATTAGTTGTTTCAATGACGAATAATTTCCTTGATTTTTAATTATTGCGGTCAATAATCTAGATAAATTAAAGAACTCTTAAAAAAATTCACAAATTCGTCATGATTAAAGTTGGTAGTCGAAATTATTCTCTTTAACACGAATTCAATGGAGAAAAGAGTCATTTTTAGAGAAAGAGAGCTTAAAAATCGTGAATTCTAATGGAATCAATAACTATCTTCAAATAAAAAGGAAAAAAAAGGATTAAAAGAGTAAATATTTTCCTTCTTCTTCTTTAGTTTTATTCGAACCAAGAGAGCTATAATGGGTATTATTGAAAAAGTGATATAAGCGCTAAATCCAATGTCTATTTCATTTTCTCCCCCTGAGGGGCCTTCTATCGTGAAAATCTTAAACGGAGAAAAACACGAAGAATGGATGTTATTGTATTTCGTTAAGAATTTCACTCTTATTCAAGAGGAATTCCTCGTTGTTAATACGATATATAAGGTAATAAAAAATCATAATTATTTAAT
>JAFGGO010000002.1 GCA_016930515.1 Promethearchaeota archaeon
AAAGCGGGTAGAAAGGTTTTATTAACGAAGAAGGTTGAAAGAATTTATAATTCTTCATTCATTTATAAAATTACCCGAGAGGATTTTTATTTTTTCATCTAAATTTTTCTTTTTTTTTGCTCGCGTCCCTCTCTATATAGGAATCCCGACATATTTAAACGAAATGGGATTGTTTTCTTTTTGGGCGTCTTTTTAACGATAGATCAAATTTCATTGATTTTCTTACCAGTTATAATTAGAAAATTGAGTGATAAATACGGAAATGTTCTCGTTGCGAGGTATTGAAGGTTAATTTTTTCAGTATTATTTTTTTCCTTTTACGAACCCGTTATTTTTGTAATATTTTTAATTATCCCAGTTTTTTCCAGGAGTTTTAACAGTTCTCTCACGCCTCACGTTCCCGAGATAATTTATTCCGAAACGATTCTTAATTTTAAAAAAATAAAAAAAGAGAAAGGAACCATTCTTAAGAGACCCTCCAACGAAATATTTTTTATCGTTTATATCGTCTTTTTCCCCGAGAGTCAAGAATTTGTATCAATTCAGAGAATTATTTACAGAAACATTATAAATAGTACTTAATTTCATATGTATAGTAAGTAAACCTGTCGGGGATTTTTACAAAAAGGTAATACTAACGAATTTCATCAATGTGCACGCCATGAACGAGATAAAACAAAGAATTTTAAGATATTGGATGGAAGGAGATCCAATTAAGGCTAAGACCCAGAATTATTATACTTATTTTTTTAAAATCGCAGGGGAATTGGAGCCTCGAATCAGAATGGAAAACACTGATGTATTAATGTTAGGTAGCAATAATTACTTGGGAATGACATCACACCCTTTAGTAAAACAAAAAGTAAAGGAAACCATCGACGAGTTTGGAGTCGGAACAACCGGTTCTCGATTGTTAAACGGCACGATGGAGTTGCACGTCAAATTAGAAGAGAGATTAGCACGTTTTTTAGGTACCGAGGAATGCGTGGTATTTACTACGGGGATGCAAGCTAATTTAGGGGGCATCTCGTCGCTTCTAACGGAAGGGGACGAATGGGTCATATCAGACGAGGCGAATCACGCATCCATCATCGACGGCATGCGATTGGGTAAGGTAAAACCCAAGCACAGGCTCATTTACAAACACGGAAACATGGAGGACCTTGAGAAAAAGCTGAAAAAGGCGCCAAGGGGCAAATGCCTAATCATCACCGAAGGAGTGTTCTCCATGGAGGGAGATATGGGGCCGTTGGATCAGTTAACCGATCTGGCTGAAGATCACGACGCAATGGTTTATGTGGACGATGCTCATGGCATGGGCGTCATGGGAAGCCACGGAAGGGGCACATGTAACCAATTTGGTTGTCAAGACAAGGTCGATATTTTAATGGGCACGTTTTCCAAGAGTTTTGCAAGCGTTGGAGGATTTATTGGATGCAATAAAGAAATGAGTAATTGGCTAAAGCACAACGCCCGTTCATTCATTTTTTCGGCTTCTCCACCGCCTTCCGTGTGTGCAACGGTCTTGTCAATACTCGATATCATTGAATCGGACGATTCTTATCAAAAAAAATTACATTCGGTCTCTTATAAAATGAGGAAGGGTCTTCTAGAAGCAGGATTTAACATTGATGAATCCCAATCGGCAATTATTCCCATATTAATTGGTGATAGACTCAAGATGTTCGAATTTTTCAACAAGCTCTTTCGAGCTAAGCCAATTGGAGTATTTACGAACCCTATCAGGGCTCCTGCCGTTCCTCACGGAAGAGAACTCCTACGAACATCGTACATGGCCACGATGGACGACGAATTTATCGATTTAGCCCTTGAAATCATTATAAATGTTGGCAGGGAGATTGGAATAATTTAGATGAGTTCATAAAAGCGATTTTTTAATGACTTATCCTCTATTTTGAATCTCTCGTATTTTTTTCTTTAAACTCGGTTCGAACTCAAACCATCGACTGCCAATCACGAATAAAACACCCACGAGAATCAAGACAATGCTAATCATAAAAAAACCAAAAGCTATTATAAAATCCCACAATTGAGGATTTGTTCCATATATATGTGGATTATATCCAGTTGGGCTAATAAGAAAAATAGAATCCAGGAATAACTGAATAAGACCTACCAATTCTATTCCCAAAGCTTTTTTATCATTTTCCTTTTTTTCGTTTAAGAATTTAATAGCGTAAATAAGTCTATAACATATGATAAAAGAGCTAAAAACGGTTAGAATAGTACCTCCATCAAGAAAAAATGTTCTATAACGCCAAAATTGTGCACTTTCTCAAGAGTATGCATCAAATTCTGCCTCGTTTTGAATAATATAATCACAAGCAGGATACCAACCGACATGAATATAATCCCTAATGAAACGAGTACTATTCTAGTATTAAGGCTTTTTTTTTCATATTTTTCAGTATTATTTTTTTTAATTAATTCAATAATTTTTTCATATACAAATCTAATTAGTATTTAAAAGTTATTGGTTAAATTTTGAATTACCACGATCTATTTTTTTTTAATTATGGATTCTCTTCTGTTTATAATGTCAATTCTCCATCAAATCATAAATATTATTGTATTTACATCAAAAGAAAAGAATTCTTATCGTATTATTTATTGATTTTATGTAATTTATTAAGATTTTTTCAAAAGCGTTAGAAAAATTGTTGATTAGGCTTAATATAATAATTAGCTTTTAACTAAAATCGAGAGTTCAAAAATATTCATAAAGAGACTATAATGGAAAATATCAATTACATCCCCGAATGGACCAAGGATGCTGTAATATATCATATCTACCCCTTGGGTTTTTTTGGTGCTCCAAGATTTGGAAAGGCCGAACAAGATACGGTTCCACGATTGGAGCAAATTCGGGTTTATTACGATCATTTCGAAGATTTGGGCGTAAACACTATTCAATTTGGTCCATTGTTTGAATCCGAACGGCACGGATACGATACTATAGAGTATTTCAAGATCGATCACCGATTGGGCACGAACGAAGTGTTTAAGAAAATCGTGGCTGAATTACACGATCGCAACATTAGAGTCGTTGTTGACGGGGTGTTTAACCACGTGAGTCGCGAGTTTCCATCCTTCAAGGATGTGCAAGCATATCGAGAAAATTCCTGGAGAAAACATTGGCACTTTATCGATTTCTCCAAGGATAACCCTCGCGGCGATGGTTTCGATTATAAAACTTGGGAAGGCCATTATAACCTCGTCAAGTTGAACCTTGCAGAGTCAGATGTTAAGAACCACATTTTTTCTGCGGCTCGATATTGGCTCGGGGAGATCGGTATCGACGGTTGGCGGTTGGATGTTGCCTATCTACTCCCCTACGGGTTTTTACAGGAGTTTCGTAGTATTTGCAAGATGTCCAAACCCGATTGCTTGCTTGTAGGGGAGGCAATTCATGGACCATATTCAAAATTGGTAGGATCAGCCGCACTGGACGCTGCCACGGGTTTTCAGGTGCAAAAGTCGATTTGGAGCGCGTTTAATAATCGTAACCTTTTCGAGCTCAAGGCGATCTTGGAACGATCGTTTCACCCCCAATGGGGTCAAGAAAGGAACGTGACACTCGTTAATTTCCTGGGAAACCACGATACAAACCGCATCTCGTCCCAACTGGACGATAAGCGCAACCTATACCCCGCCGTCTTGTTATTGTTTACGCTAAACGGAATCCCCAAAATATATTATGGAGACGAAATTGGCCTGCTTGGCAAGAAAATTCCCACTTCGGACGATCCCGTGAGACAAGCAATGCCACCTTACCCGTTCGACCTGTCAAAAGAGAATTTTAACTTATTAAATCATTACAAGCTATGTATAAGACTGAGAAAAAACCATCACGCATTAAAAGTGGGAAACCTCGTTTCGCTTCACGCAGGAAGTCACGAATTGGCATTCATGCGACAATCGTCGCGAGAAACCCTCTTGATCGCAATTTCAAGTGCCTCCGAAACAACTTCCATGTCGATTCCGCTCTGGAATTTGGAATTGGAAGGTAAGATTTTCGTCGAACAATTGGAGCAAGGAGGTGCCAAGGAATATCGAGTTGAGCGTAACCGGCTTCATATTCCCGAGATATACCCTCATTGGGGACGAATCCTAAAATTGGAATAAAAATTTTAAATAATTCAATTTAATCCTCGTTCTTGTCTCAATGCTTGGTCTTACAGATCGATATTGAACGCTTGCAGAAAATTGCCTCCCTTGAGCTTCAATCAGGCACCTCTTCTCTTTGGATATGTTCTTTATAATCGCCTTATCGATGACGCTCAGCGGGATTCCTTCCTTAGGAACCACGGCTCCGAAACCAAACAGATGTTTGATTATAGTATTTCTCCAGATCATCTCCATTACATTCGGGAACGATGATATATTTCAACAAGTCAATTTCAAACTCGATTTCTGGTACAAACGCAGAAAATAGATCTATGAGATATCCAATTTCGCTCATCTGACTGTCCCGCAAGGATTCTTTCCGATGGATCTGAACCTATTGAGTCTTACTATTGCACCCATTCTTTTTTTCATTTTGGTAAATTATCATATTAGGAGTCTTTAAATCTTACTAAAACAGTTAAAAAGAAAGATAATATCCTTATTATCGATAAACACCAATTAAATGCTATTGAAAATATACTCGTAAAAGGGAATTCAAATAGAAGATTAACACGCTAATAAAAATCCAACTATTAAATGATCTAACTTTTTAAATCGATCCATGTTAACATTACTTAATGAACGAATTTTTTATTAAAACCTACAATTACCTAGTCGACCATATCGAAACGGCCATGAAGGGAATTGACAAGAACACGGTAACAAATTGCTTGGAGTTGTTAAATAAGGGTAAAACAAACAAGAGAGTCATCGTGGATGGCGCGGGACGGTCTTTACAAAGCGTTCTCTTGCTTACCAACGAGCTTGACAACGCGTATGGAATACGAGTGAACCAAGTAAGCAACGCAAACTTGAGACCATTGAGAAGTGGTGACATCTTCATCGTCAATTCACGATCAGGAAGCGGCAAATCGTACGAAAGCGCCATGTTCGCTAAGAAAAAAGGTTTAGATGTTATATTCATAACGGGCAACGAAAAATTAAAAGACGATTTCGAAAATGTCATACTAGTCAAGGCGAATTCGAATCGAGATGTTAAATGTGCCCCGCTTGGAACAGAGTTCGAACAAGCCAGCGCCGTGTTTTGCTCCTGTGTTGGATACGCTTATGGGGAATCTGAAATGACCAAGGCTTACGATTTGTACTCGAGCGTCGCCGTTGAAGGAATGCGCTCGAACTTAAACAATCTAAAGCGCGAGGAAAAGATAATCGATAACTTCATATCGCTGATAACCGAGTTGTTAGATCCACAAAACGAGAGCGTGGTTTATTTTAAGGGTGTTGGGAGCAACGAGATCATAGCCCGCGTTATTGCAATTAGGTATGGGCATTTAAACAAAGAGGGAAAGAAGGATCTAAATGTAGTATATGAGGGACACTGGAAGAGCAGGAAGAAAAATGATCTCGCCATTCTCATGAGCGGAAGTGGAGAGACGGATCAAATCTTAAAATACGCCCACCAAGCTGGGGACATTGGGATGAATTTATTCACGATCACCTCGTTCAAGGATTCGAGCCTGGCTCGGAGAAACAAGTGGTATCGAAATTACGCTGGGAATCTCATCATCGAAGGAAGACCGGAAATGCTTAGCTATTATAATAAATCTATTCATAACATCGAAGAAAAATTCTTTCCACAATTCGAGTTAAACACCTATGTGACGCTTGACGCCCTCCTTGCTGCAATAGCCAAGGAAAACGATATTACAGAGGACGATATGAAAAAAACCCATCGAGATAAGGAATTAGAGTAAAAAATGTTTAATTATCTCACAATAGAGTTTTTTTTCATTCTAAAATTCTGTTTATATCAATTGATATTAGAAATAAGATAATAACAGTTCACTTTTATGCCAATTTATTTTTTATTATTCCTTGCTTTTGATTATATAAATGACGATAAAGATGGAAATATTCTTATGTGATTTATGCAATAAACGTTATAGATTAAGCACTAGATAGCAGTTAAAATTTATTTAAGACCAAATAAAGTGAAAACAAATGAGTGAAGACATGTTTATAATTGAAGATTTAGAAAAAATCACCGGAGTTACATTTAAACGGATTGCAATGCCTTATTACACGATCGTAAGTAATTGGTATATGAAAGACAATGAGGATCGCGTTGTGGCTTTAAGCGTAGACCTGGCGGAGTTAAACTTGAACTCTGAGAAGCTCAAACTGTTTGGGGAAAGCATTAAAAAGTTGTCTTTTATAGATAAGCTTCTCCTAAAACTCCCGGAGAGCGGACTTTTTCCCGAATGGTGTGTAAAATTTAAAAACATCAAATCCTTAATCGTTAAAGACAGTCACTTAACGAGGTTTCCAGAATTATTCAGACAATTCAAGAACCTCGAAGTGTTAAACTTGGAGGGAAACGATTTAAAATCACTTCCAGACTGGTTTGCGGAACTTGATAAGATCACCGAACTGAATCTAAGCAACAACAAATTCGATCAATTACCCGATCTTTTAACCATGGCGTACTTAAAAAAACTGGACATCGAAAGTCCTACCCCATTATCTGATTTGACAGAAGAAACGCTCAATAAAATTGCAGAGCTACTTAAAAAAGGAGTGGAAATTAATAGTTGGTTAGTAAAAGCGCTTTTCGAGTTAAAAGTATCCAAAGAACAAGTGAAAGTTCTTTCAAACATTCGAAATGAGGCGGGAAAAAATGTAGTTAGGATTGATCTAATGGATTCAAAGGACGATCAATACACCATAAACGGACAAGCTCGTTTCAATTACTATCAATGCGTTCACGCCCGCGTGTGGGACGGAAAAATACGACAAATCACTGCAAACGAATATAACTTGGTAAATTTACCAAAGGATCTGGCAAAGATAGAGAGTCTTGAATATCTCAGTTTGAGAGGTAATAAATTACGTACCTTACCAGATACATTTGGGAAACTAGTAAACCTCAAGGACCTCGATCTTTCTGATAACGCACTTTCGAGTTTACCAGACTCATTTTCAGACTTAAAGTCCTTGGTAAAACTAAATTTGAATAAAAACCAATTTGTCGAAATTCCAACGGAATTATGGGCAGTAAAGGAACTCGTGGAATTAAACATGAACGATAATCCCTTAACCAGCGAGGAAATCATCGTCTCGCAAAAAGTTCCCGACTTGATCAGAAAGCACCTTCGAAAGAAAGCAACCATCAAGGTGTTCATATCACACGCTGTCGTGGATTTTGAGAAGTATCGAGTTGCTGAACTTTCAGAATTTCTGGAACACCAAAAAGAGATATCCCAAGTCTTTTTCTGCGAGGAAAATTTAGCAGGAAACATCGACCAATGGATGTTGGAAGCCGTTCAAAAATGTCATCTCGTACTTTTTATCGCCACATATAAGTCTGTTTTTGATTCTCCAGATTGCGATAACGAGCTCAAATTAGCGGATAAATTTTCGATCCCCGTGATTCCAATAAAAGGTGAGGATGTAGAATGGTTCGATCTTGCTGAAAAAAACCTTTCAAGGGAATTGGGATTGGAATTCGATGGAAAAAACTTCGAAGATTTTAGCGAAAACCTCTATAAATACATTGAAAATGTCAAGCGAGAAATAAATTTACTGGAGAAGGAAGAAAGAAGGTCTGGAGTGGTGGATGTATACGAGCGTTTTCGGCTCATCATGGACGACAAGCTGAGAGAATTCGACAAGAAGATAGAGCGCAAGTTAAGAGAGATTACCAAGGATTTCAACGAAAAAATAGGTGAACTTGAAAAAAAGATCGATTATCTGACATTTAAAAACATGCAGGGAAGTTCTGATCTTCAAGAAAGGATATCGGAGCTAAAGAAGCGATTATTAGGTCCTTAAATCTGTAATCTTTTTTCCAACACATTTTTTCCATATTAATTTTTATAAATAAGAAGTAAATTAAAATCTCGCTAACCATAATCATAATCACCTTTTATGGAAAAAGCAGAGCATAGATTTAAATCCCATAATTTAAATGTGAATCAATATTATTCACTCTATATAAAAAATTTTACTGGATGTGAGATACAAGCATGGAATTAAAAAAAAACGAGACCTTTCTCGATGCGTTGACCAAGCAAGTAGGAAAAATCGTTGATATTGTTCTAAAAAACGGCCAAATTATCAACTGCAAGGTAATATTAGCAGGTCAATTTTGCACGCATGTTGAGAGATTAGACTCAAAAAGCTTTTACGATACTATCATCCGCAACGAGGATATAATCGCCATTGAAGTAAAAGTAAGATCATAAAAGAATGGGTATTAGGAAACAATTCAATTCAATACTTATTTTTTCATTTTTCTAAACAACTGCTATAATTCTAAATTTCTACATTAAAAGGATTAAAATTACAAGACTATCTTCCCTAAATATAATTTTAG
This sequence comes from Promethearchaeota archaeon, assembly GCA_016930515.1. Classification (GTDB taxonomy): domain Archaea; phylum Asgardarchaeota; class Lokiarchaeia; order Sigyniarchaeales; family SOKP01; genus FT1-020. The sequence continues at coordinate 8,525 of JAFGGO010000002.1, forward strand.
CAAGACCAAAAATCAAATAATTAACGATAAAATTAATATGTAAAAAAAATATAAGATTTCATAATATTTTTCAAACCTCATTATTGGTGAAAAAAAACGAAATTTATAGATCTTTCTATCCCCATTATTAATCCAGAAGAGATGCTCTTCGATCCCCCCCTCACGAGACCAAAAATCGAATATAATGACCATCACGAGGGGGGATTAGAAATGGCGGATGCGTTTCCAGAGTTGAATCCTGAAGTACACTTGCCGGACGGTTGTGGGTGGGCAACGGAAAAGATTACGCTTGGAACGCATAGCGGAACTCACATGGACGCACCATGGCATTTTGCACCCATTCAGGATAGGAGCATAGGCGAGCGTAAGGCCATGACTATAGACGAGTTTCCCTTGGAGTGGGGCATTGGATCCCTCGTTGTCTTGGACTGTACTGATTTCGAGGAGGGCCATGTGCTCAGGCCAGAAGAGATTGACGCAAAATTGGAAACCATTGGCCACAAATTAAGAGAAGGGGATGTCGTTTGCGTTCACACGAACGCTCAAAAACACGTCAAATCCAGAGAATATCTCATGTACGGCGTGGGAGTTGGGAAGGAAGCAACTTTACACTTAATAAGAAATGGCGTCCATGTCGTTGGTACAGACGCTTGGTCATGGGATGCTCCATTCTCCATTACGGCCGATAAATGGATTAAATCAGTGGAAAACAATTGTCCGGATCCTTCAATCATTTGGGAAGGTCATTTCGCAGGGCGTGATCTTGGATACTTCCAACTAGAGAAATTAACCAACTTGGATAAAGTCCCCGCAGTTGGAGCTACCATATATTGCTTTCCCGTGAAAATCGCACGGGCGGGAGCTGGTTGGGTTCGTGCAGTAGCCACGATACCTGAGTAGTGATAAAAATTAAATTATCTGAGTTTCGATTAAATATTTAATACTAAACACTTTTTTTCCTTATATTATGATAACCCCAAATAATAAAATAGCACTGATAACAGATAGGGAGTTCGAGCGAAAACACATTCCACCTTACCCCAGACCTTCTTTTTTTTCCAACGAACATCCCATTCGGATCAAAGTTGTATTAGATTACTTGGAACAGAAAGGATTTTTTCAAGACGAGCGTATTAGGATCGAAAAGCCAACTACGGTTTCCGAAAAAATCTTGAGACTCTCGCATTCAAAGTATAATATTGAAACGATAAAGCGATTGTCTAATTTTGGACAAGGCATCATCGGTGAGGAAGTGTTTATCACCAAGACTACTTTTGACCTCGCAAAAAAGGCAATAGGAGGCGTTATAAAGGCAATAGATCTCGTCTTGAACGAGAAAGCCACACAGTCCTTTGCTTTAGTTCGACCTCCAGGACACCACGCCACGAAAGAAAAATCGTCTGGATTGTGCATTTTTAACAACATCGCAACTGCCATCCTATATTTTCGAAAAGAATTTGGATACGAGAAGAAAATTGCGATAATAGATATTGACGACCATTTTGGTGACGGAATTGCCCAATATTTTTACGAAGATCCGAGCGTTCTTTATTGCTCCATTCACGAGTTCGATTTTGAAGAGGGAGATATTGGTTTTATTAGTGAATTTGGTGATGGTGAAGGTCTGGGAACAAATATTAATTTTCCTGTTCCAATGGGAATAACCGATGGTGATTTTGTTGAGTTTACATCTTTGATAGAACCAATCTTGAAGCAGTTTCGTCCGGATCTCGTGATAGTTGCGGCAGGTTTTGACATGTATTGGAGCGATCCCGTGGGAAATTGCTTACTAACGAGCAAGACTTATTACGATTTTACAACCTGGATCTTGAAATTAGCTCGTGATGCATGCGATGGAAAGATTGTATTCGTTTTGGAGGGCGGATATAGCTTGACAGGCCTTCCTATCTGCGTTTTTTCCGTGCTGAGGGCTTTGTTGGGCGAAAAGTACGAACATCCCGAATCGGAATTCGTTGATTTTTCTATGTTATCAAAAAGAGAGGAAGTTGACAAGATTAAGAATGTCTTACAGCGCGAATTAAGCAGATTCTGGTTCTTGAAATATTAAAGTTAAAGAAAAGAAATTAAAAACGGAAAAAATTTCGATTTGAAATATTTATACTAGCGGCGCAAGTTTCAAGGCGTAAGTCTGGACATTTAAAAGGGCGTCTCGAGGACCTGCCGCCGGATTAATGTAACATATTAGGGCTCCCGTTCCTCCTATGGGTATGGGGGCTATTATCACGTGTCCTTTACCGGTGACGTTTGTTCCTATCTTTCTCTCCTCCGTATTCTCGACGATCATGTACTTAATTCCTTGTAACGAGATGCTCGTAATTCCCTTTTGCCCGAGTTCTAATTTAAGATTAAGCAACTCGTTAATGGCTTGCAAGTCCCCTGAAAGATCCCAGTTCTCTGTCTGCGTGATTAATGATCCGTTCTTTCCAACGATCGCCACTCCAAGCACATTTTCTTCCGCGTTTAGCAGGTCGTCTATGATATTTTCAATATCTGTCATTTTAATCCCAAACATTTTATTAGTTTATTACCATTTATATAACACCAAACAAATTTAAATAATAACATTTAAAAAATTCTAGTGTTTCAAACATGGTCATGCGATTATGGAAAAAAGCTTGGAAAATGAGCACGAGAGACAAGAAGACGTTTACCGTGTTCGCCTTGCTTTACACGTTTTTAACGTTCACGACAAGTTTCATGCTGGATTACGTGATTACATCGCCCGATCCGCTCAGATCAGCCTTTTTTTACCCATTAGTTATTATCATCGTGGCATCCTTGGTCCTCACCCTGCTTTACGCGTGGTTGACTGTACGAAGGAACAGAAAGGTTTGGGCAACACTCAAGTGCATTGGGTGGCGTAGCAGCGAGATCAGCTGGCTGATATTGGGTTATATCTTTTACACGACTATCATGGGACTGTTCATCACGGTGGAATTCTGCCTTCACTGGGTCGCCATCACGGGATACATCCACTCGGCGTTTCCAGACCTAATTACCGAAGTCGAACCCTTGGTATCCCTTCAAGCAGTTGGCTTGACGGTTGCCATCTTTATTGCGGTTCAATTCGTGGGATACATTGCGGCACGAGGTAGAATAACCAAGGTCAGGCCAATGTTAGCACTGAAACGAGTAGGGGAATGAGGAGGTGAAGTAAATGCCAGTAGATAGAGATACCATGATAGAAGTCACGGACGTGAACAAGGAATATCGCCGTGCAGGTGCCATCATTCACGCTCTCGTCGACGTGAACCTCACGATAAAATCAGGAGACTTTGTCATGATTCAAGGTCCGACGGGATGTGGTAAATCCACTTTACTCAATGTAATGAGCGGATTGGACCTTCCAGACAGCGGCAGGATTATATTTGACGGAGAGAACATCGCTCGCGCCAAGGAAGACCGCCTGTCCAAGTTAAGGCGTCAAAAAGTTGGATTCGTCTTCCAAGACTATAACTTGATCAACACCTTGACCGCCATGGAAAACATCGAAGCCTTGCTTTGGCCAACCGTGCTCAGTTCTCGGGAGATCGAGAATCGTGCCATTGCCGCCCTTAGAGATGTGGGGATGCTCGAAAGGAAGGATCACTTTCCCGTGGAAATGTCGGGAGGTGAGAAGCAGCGAGTTGCGCTCGCCAGGGCAATCGTGAGCAAGCCACGAGTGATCTTTGGAGACGAGGTCACGGGCAACCTCGACCCGGAAAGCGAGACTATGATAATGACCCTGCTCAAGAAGATCAACGAAGAATACGAAACGACCATGGTCATCGTCACGCACCGCGAGAACGTGGCAAAATTCGGCAACGTTCAGGTGAAGATGAACAAGGGCAAGATAGTCAGCGTGAAATAAACGAATCTAAGTCATTTTTTACTCTTTTTTTATTTTCAAATTAAGACAAAACACATTTTTCGTGTCGAAAGTTACTTCAGGAAGGGGACTATTTCCAAAAGGTTCACTTTTCTACCAAGCGATTTTATAAAGTTCCGTGCATTTCAGTCTTCGTGGATAAAAATACTATTAAAAAATGACGCCTAAAAACGGGTTCAAAGTCAACGACTACATCACGCTCAAGCTGGAAGGAAGGAAAACCAATATTTACGTGGGAGGCAAGGAGTTCATGCAATGCAAGTACCTTGCTTTTAACATTCCAATA
>JAFGGO010000137.1 GCA_016930515.1 Promethearchaeota archaeon
GAATGATTTTCTATTTTGTAAAAAAAAAAAAAAATATAATATCAAAAAAATATAAATTTCAACCAAACAAATCACAGCTAAGAAATTCTTAATTTTCAAGATTCTTAGCCAAAAATTTAAAATTAAAAGTGTTAAATATTCTATTATAACACTTAAATCTTCTTAATATCATATTATTTTTGCGGGATTTACTATAATCAGGAAAATACCAACAATAAATAGCGTTGCATACAAAATCCCGATTCCTAAATAGTGTAATATTGTTCTTTTTTTTGAAGTTAATTTATGGGTGACTGTTAAAAGTTCTTTTTCAAATTTATCCTCGATTTTTTTCGCTTGCTCAACTGATTCTAATAATAAATGTAAATGTAAGAGATCTAAACATAGTATTCCACTGATATAGAATATTCCCAATAAATAAATGACCCAAAATTGAGCTAAAAAACCTAATGTATAAATACCTATACAGATTGGAGTCCCCTCTAACCGTAATCTTGCAATAATATCATCAAAAAACTTTATTCTACTCTTGTAAGTCTTCCAATTAATAATGATTAGATCTACTTCCTTTTCTTTTTCAAGTCCTATTTTCTTCTTTTCTTGAGACATTATTAAAACAGATAAAAACTAAAGGTGTTATATTTTTGTCATTTTATTTCTTAGATCATATGAGAATTCTTTTTTATATCTTTGTTGAATGAAGTTTTTTCATTATTCTTTGAGAAGAGAATTCTAGTGAAAGGTATCGTATTACATTTTTTTGCATAGTATCCTGTACTAGTATACGAGAGTTATCACTATTTCAATTTTTTGAATGAAAGGGATGTTAGGAAGCGGGAATAGTGCGACGATAAAGTGCGAGATTGGTTCGGTTTTTCGTGCAATATACGATAGTTATGGATCTATCGATTGGGTCTTACCCATACTCGCCTGCCAATTTCAATTCCTTTTTTGCATTCTCGATGATATGCCTTCGAATTAACCCTCGTTGCTTGTTGATTTGATATACTGCCGACCTGAGCTTTTGGAGGCCTTTGATTTCGTAAGCGATTGTGACTACTTGGAACTTCACGGCCTTGCCTAACTTCAATTCCCCCTCGCTGATGGAGCACTTGAAGTTGCCGTTGTTCATGACTCTGTTTTGAATTTCGAGCCTTAATTGATGCAAGGACTTGCCTTCGGTCTTGATGCCGAGGTTTCTCGCTCTCGTCCTTATTGGAGCGTGAGCGGGAAAGACGGGGCGATCGCCTGACACGTTGACGCCTTGCTCGATTTCCTTGAGTTCCTTCTTGCAATGACAGCACCTTGCCGTCCTCCAGCCGATCTTGATGTCGGAAATGCGGCACTTTCGCGAGCTCAACCACCCGAAGTACGCGTAAGCGGGATATAATTTTCCGTCTGGTTTTCTCCACAACGAACAATGACTAAGGCAATAAAATAACGTTTCGTGGAGCGTTTTTCGCCTGCCGTGATTTACATAGATCCAACCGGGATGATGTTTTTGAAACTCCTTCGAATGTGTCAGGAAGCCAAACCCGATGGCGTGAAAGTGGTGATTTATTGTGGCTTTCAGTTTTATGCGTTCGCATTGACAATCTGAAAGCTTCTGATTGCAATGACCACACTTCAATGCCCAAGCGTGGTTGATGATTACTCCACCCAAAAGTCCATTGCTTTTCAAGATCGATCCCGCTTTCCGTTGTAATTTCTTGAACGCCTCGTATGTTTCCAAGTGCTTTAATGGGTCTTTATACGATATTACAATGCTTGCGTAATCTCCAATGTCTATTCCTTGTTCTCTTGCGGATTCCTTGAAGGATAGCAATTTATGCTCGATGTCTCTGGCCTCTTCGGATGCTGCAGCGGGAAAGCAAGTCTCGCAGTCGAACTTGCGACATCTCGTGAATTGAGGCGTGAGGCTTTCGGTCTTGTGGTGCTCGCAAGTGCTTGCGCCCCTGTAAGTATTGCAAATTTCCCTATACCTGCCGTCTGATTGCGTTTTTTCGTAGTTTCCAGAACCTGCGATGATCCAGTTGCCCAGTCGTTCGAATTCGAGTTTTTCCCCTTTTTTCATCTGGTTGGAAATCCAATCGAATGATTTGCTCATGGGTTTGGAATCAACGATCATTTAGACAATTTTAAAATGATTTACAAAAAGGTCTAGAATGCACTTTAAAAAGTTCGAGAATCGTGTTTTGAGCGAATATCGTAATACGATTCAAAATATCGTAATACAATTCGGTGATTTAATGATTAATAATTTGATTATGAGTTTTCAATTGTTAAGAGTGTGTTTTTTTTGTTTAAATAAAACAAGCAAATACATTTTAGTGGTAATGTCTCGGGAACGCGATAGAACATTGTACAAGAAAAAGCTCAAGCAAGACGCCACGTGGATGGGAAAAATGGGATACAAGGACCCAGACCTCAAGTCGATGTCTCACGACAAGATCATCACGTGGTTGTACAAGGAAGAAACGATCGAATCTATATGTCAAGATTATGTGCTTCCAACTGTCGTAAAAGTGGTCTTTAAGGGCTTGTTCGATGCTCGCGTGGAAGAATTACTCGCAAGATATCACATGAAGTTCATCGCACATAAGAAAACGCTTGAGTTACCCGTGGAAAACAACGATGGGAGAGATGTGGGTTTCGTTGACCTGCACGCATCGTGTAGTATTAGCCATCCAAAACCATCTCGATCGACTCCTTCGGGACTGTTGAAAGTGGTGGACGGAGAATCGCTCGTGAATCTCGTATTCGAAGTAAAAGCCTCGAGTATCACGCTTGGAGACTTGATGAGACAACTCAACATTTATTCGAAATATGTTTCTAATTCAATGCCTTCAACGAAAGCTTACGACTTCTATTTTATAGTGGCACCCCAACATCATGTTTTGGCTCGGTACAAAAACATCGTAAAAGAGCAGGGTTGGGAATATATGGAGTGTCCACTTGTGCGAGAGTCGGGTCAAAAGAAATTGTTTTAAAAAAATAGGATGTGATTATTTTAATTATTGTCAGAAATGTTTGAAACTAGTAGAAGAATACCTTGATGTTAATAACATAAAAGTAAATGAACTGGAGAAATCTTATTTTAGACAAGATAAAGACTATCGTAAATATTTAAAAAAATCTAGAGAATTTCGGGAGTATCAAAAAAATTTAGGATTGAAAAAAGTTGTTGATTCGTTTTATGATTATCGTAATAGACTATTTCACGGAGGTTCGGTTAGCGAACAATGGACGCTCGAATTTGACAGGCAAAGAGCGAACTTCATTAAAATCATTGAACAATTATTTTTCAAAATATTGGACATTAATTCCATATCATTCTATCAGGTAGAGTATCCTCACCAAAGGATCTTTGGTGTTCCAAATCAACAAGAAGAACCTATTGACTTAAAAAATTACATTCAAAAAGAAAATGAATACACTTATGAACACTATTATAAAATGCTTGATAGTACAAGCAGATATCCTACAAAATTAGAATTAATAAAAACTAATCATTCGGAATTAATTCAAAATTACGATGCATTAAAGGAAAAATTAAATACATCCTTTGGATTGGTTGAAGAATTTCTCCAGAATTCACATCCAACCTGCTTTTTTCTTAAGGAAGCTCAACCAATCCACGATATAAATTACCAGTTGATCACAAGAGAAAGAGTTGATTTAGAATTTCCCAATAGTTCAAAAATGATTAGATATGCATACAATGAAGTATTTCCTTTCCAAGTTCAAAATACAGATAACGAAAGTATTTTAACAGAATTTAAAGGAAAGTTTAACCAAGAAGATATTCGCCTTAGACCAACTGATGCATTTTTTATCGTTTTCCAGATTAATCCTCCATATATTTCTTTTGAGTTTAAATGAGGATATTCCGAATATTTTTTATTTTATATACGATTTTTATTTATTCGAATTGAAATTTCAATTCCTTCAATTTCTTTATAATTTTAGCCACAAGCATTATAGTCCAATCAACTTTTTCTACTTCTATTATTTCACATAATTTATAAGACATCTTTAATACTTGTAGTGCTTCAATGTCATCTCTGCTAAGATCAACTTGAATATTTTTGTTAATATATTGATTGAGAAATTTAAGATACTTATTTATTTGTTCGGAATTGTTTATTTGATTTTCATCTAAAAAGACAAAAATTCCCTCGTTTGAAAATCTCGTGTTAAAATGCCCTGTAAGAAAACTAATGTTATAAAGTTGATCTTTTAACGATCTTTTTAAATTTTTTTGATTTTGGGGGAGATTTATTCCTGTTTTTAAGGCTAATTTCCTTGCATCGATGTTATAATTATCAGAAAATATGGGTTTGTCATCTAAATCTATTAATTCCTTAAAATATTATTTCCGACTAATAAAACTACTTAAATTTAGTAATTTTTTCAATATTTCATTTAGGTCATCGATTTCTTTCTTTAATTTGAATGAAATTTGATCTTTCGCATCATCCCATTCATCATTTTTCACATATGAATAAAAATCCAATTTCATAAAATAAACTTTCATTTCATCAATAAAAGGATGATTTTTATGTATTTTATTTCGGATATTTGATATCATCGAAATGATGTTTCTTTTTTGAAGATCATCTTTGTTCAATTGTTTTATGGATTCTTCATTTATTTTTGATTCTTTAATTCTTTTTAAGATCATCTTATGAATGTTTTCCACATTAGTCAAAATGTTGGAGGAATCGAATTTAACCTATTCCTTAGCAAAAAGTTATTCAATAAAATTCGCCTATTTGTTTAGAAAATCAGTGATTTTTTTGTAGTTTACTCTCTTTAATCCATATAAGTGGTAATGATGAAATTCATCAAATAAGGATAATGTCCAGCCTAACCGACTTCTATTTGTAAAAGACCAGACTAAGAAAAAGAGATTTTCAAATGTTGATGAATAATTTTTTAATTTTTGAATGATTCTAAGCATCGAACTGAAGAAAATCATATCAATCTCGGTTATTTTGATTATTGTAAGAGTCAAACTTGAATTGGCTAAAGTTATTTTAAAGTGTGGTTTTAGCTTATTCTTACCTTCGTGTTTTTCAATGCGGAATTCTCTTGAAAATATTGAGTTTTTATGGTATTCCTGTATCAGTTTGGTTAATTCTTTTATTTTCGCACTGTATATACCTTTAGGTAATTCTTCGTATAAGCTAAAGAATTGGCTATAGATGGCAAAACATTCAACGAAAGTGTAAATTATGATATATAGATAATGTCTATCATCAATTGGATCTACTTTCGCTTCAATAATTTGAAAGTTTTCTAGTCCAACACTCATAAATATTAATGCTTCGTTTAGGGCAATTTTTGCATGTTTGACATTAAATTTTTCAAAAACCTCGTGAGTTTCTGGATTTCTTGTATCTTGTCGATATTCATCTAATTTCCTTCTGAATATATTTGCAATTTTTTGATGTCTTAGCAACTCTTCCGTTTTTAAATAAAGAGTGTCTCTATTTTCGACCGAAGAATCAACCTTCCTTGCCGCATCAAATAATAAATTAATAACTCCTTCAAAGACCTTGTTAGCTCGATTGATACAATCTCTATAGAACCTTTCGTCTTTCTCTTTAACTGCCAGACTATATAATTTGAAAGACTGCAGTAAGTGCTCTCTGAATAAGATATTCCATCTTGGTTCACTTGATAAATCAAGCGTTTTTTGCTTGATATGATCCAGGTAAATTTTAACATTGCCAATGGTCACTTTAGCATTAATTTTATTTCTCATTTTTGAACATATCTTTCTTACTTATTAATTCCTAAAACATATTGGTAAACTAGATGCATGATAAATGCTATTTCAGCCATATAATTAGCATAATTTTTATCTGTTATAATCCAATCTGTGGAAATATTTTTATATTTCTCATATAAGTACTCCAATTTCTTTTTGATTAATTCGAGATTAATTATAAGACTCTTATTCTTCTTTAAATTTTGAAAAATAAGTGATGTCAAATCTTTACAGGCTAACCATTTCTGTTCACATATCTTCTCAAAATGATCGTGATCTACTTTTAAACTTAAAGCCTTAAGTGAAAATTTTGATACTAAAAATAAAATCCCATTTGATAATCGATATGGTAATTTAAAACCCTTCAATGCATTAAATCCTTTTTTGAATTGTCCATTAATCGAATTTATTACAGGGTTTAATTTATCAGGAGAATGATAAGGAGTTAATCGATCAGTAATAAAATGAAATGCCCACCCTAAATAACGAGTCCAAATTGATTGTTTCTGTCTATATGCTTTTTGAGCTTCTTGAATATAAATTATTGCTAAATTATTTGCTTGTAATGAATGATCCTTCCACCAATCCCATAGAATTTGTGGTGTATTTAGAATATTCTTCTCAATTTCTTGTTTATTTAAAACATCAGGTTGAATTGATGAATGTACGATTTTTCTTGCTTGTTCGAAATTTATTTGAACGGTCTCTAACCGTATTACTAACCTTGCTAAACCTTGGTGTACTTTTTCTTTCATTGTAATCAGTAAGTAAATCAACTATTTATTTTTGTTATTATTTTCAGCAAAAACAAGCCTATTTATTGTTGATTAATTGAATTAATTGTAATTTCAACTTCTCCATCAATCCTATTTCAACCATTTCCAATAATTTAACGATTTCCTCTATTAACTCTGTTTTTTTATTCAACCTTTTTCTTCACCTCCATAAACTTTAATTCTAAATTGTTTACATTTAATAAATAAATGATTAATACCATAATCTATATAATCCTTTTTTCCTTTTAAGCTTTGGGCTATTTATAATGTAAACGATTCAATTACTATTTGAATTGTAAACATTAAGACTTTTTGAATCATTATGTAAACAATCTTAAGGATTAATTAAATAAATCTTAAGATCTTGATGCTAGCGTTAACATTTCTATTAACATTATAATATTTTTAAAATTTAAGATGGAGATTTCAACTCAAATTAAATGAAAAAAAATTTTCTTTTTTAAATAACAAGATATATTATAATTTAAACATCATTAGGTAAAAATATGCTTGATGACCAAAAACGGATAGCTGAGAAATTTAGTTATTATGAGTATTTACTGATGAATCTTGAATTGGATATTAACAATTTCGATAAACGCTCTCATTCCTTAGAGGTTGTGTAAAAAAGAAAGTTTAGAAAGTTCAAAAA
>JAFGGO010000138.1 GCA_016930515.1 Promethearchaeota archaeon
CTATACTTCCCAGTAATGATCTCTCGAGAACATGATAATATTACTGTAAAAATGTAGGAGAGCCTGAACACAAATAATATTAGCTCCCAGATATAGTCATACGAGTTTGTTATTAAGGAAAATATGAATGGAATGATTATAAGGCTTGATAATGCCAGAGCATCAACAATAATAAGTAAAATAATACAATAAATATCAATTGATATATAAATTGCCATATTGAATATTGAGACAGAGCGATAATTCGCATGCTTGCATTGAATGAACTTTTTCTAGTTCTTTTCTGTCTCAATTTCATGTAATCAATGAATTTTTAGTGGAATTTTGTCGTTCGTCATTCTTATTCTACCTTTAAATAATAAAAAGGTAAGATAAAAGTCTCTAATTCTCTGAACTATTATTATTACTTTTTTAAAAACTCGAAAAGTGAAAATTGAGATCGAACTTATTTTGCTTCCTATGCTTTAAGAAAAAAATATTAAATACAATGTCTTTCGAATTTAGTTTCAATCTAATTTGTTGGGAGATCAGATCTTACGGCCTAAAAATTGCAAAATCTTTATATCGATAACTTGGTTTAAGATCAATAATAACTTAATTTTCAAACAATTAGTTGCTGATAAACATTATAAAAGGACCGCTCAGGACCCTAAATTAATGGATTTAAATAGAATCGAATAATGGTGAAACAAGTTGGTAGATGACGACACTAAAGTGTATATTGGGAGAAAAAAAACAATGAACTACGTGATGGCGGCGATGATGAATTTAGATGCTCAAAAACCTTGCGTGATCATGGCGCGAGGGCGTTCCATCTCTCGAGCGGTGGATGTTGCCGAGATACTCATCAATAAATTCGCTCAAGGAGCCTCTTACGGAGAGATCAAGATCTACACCGAGGAGCTGAACAACGAGGACGGCACGAAAAGCAACGTGTCATCGATGGAAATCGAAATCATACCCCCCAAAGGGAAAAAGAAATAATATTATTGTTGATAGGAACTTTTTCTTATATTTCAATTTTTTGATATCCCTTATTTTCTTCTTTTCCATCCTAAAAAATTCGATCCTGTGGAATAAAACCATATTTAAGTATTAAATATTAAAAATAAAATTATTTAAAAAAGAATGAATGAAATATACTAAATTTTTCAGAGATTTTAGTCTATAATTCTTAATTCTCGAAATAGAACTACAACAAAACTTGATGCGTCTCCATTGTAAGAATGAACTCGATTTTTTTTTATGTTTCGATGTATTCAATCGATAATTGTTGATATGACGGAGTTGCAATAGTGAAAGAATCGTAATTATCAGCCCAAGCAACGATGTTGTAATAATCCGTTCCATTACTATCCATATAAATTACGGAAGACTCGATATAATAATACTCTGTTGAACTTGTATAACTGGTATGGTACAAAAATGTCTCCCAAAACATACCTGATTTATAAAAGGAAACTTCATATGAACGACCCGAGTCTTATAAAATTTTATATTATTTTATTAATTGGAGATGGACATGATTTCTCATTAGAAATATACAAGAGTAGTTAAAAGAATTTCAAAAAATAGCCAACTAGCGATAGGCATGTAACAATATAAAAAAAAGAACGAATTAATCGCTTGTTTTAGCCCCGCAGTAGGCACAAAATTGTGTTTCTCCGCGCTTAATTGGAGTACCGCAGTTGTGACAATAGAATGTTACTTTTTCGCCGTCGACTTTTTCCTTTACTGGAGCTTGGTTCTTGCCCGTTGATGTCGAGAAGTTTCCTCGAAGTTCTCCCCGAACCTTGAGGTCTAAAACAATCGCTTGCACGTCCTTTTGGGTGATTCCCGTGGTTGCGCTGATATTCTCAATAGAGGTTTCTGGATTGGATTCAAACTCGAATTTGACGGCTTTTCGTAACCTACTACGATTTGCGAAAGCCGCAATTTGTCCAGATAATATCGCAATGCCTATTAACGACGCTATAACGCCCCATACCCAGGAACGATCGATAAGGCTCGATATCCCCCAATAAAGAAACAAGCTTCCAAAAATGGATGCACATATCGAGACACCATCGGTATATTGATTTTTCTTGTATTTCATGGATAAAAAATAGAATTGTAAAAATATATACTTTGAGTAGTCCATTCTTCATTCGAATATTTTTTGGCTTAATTAATAAACGACAAGAAAAAACTAAAAAATTCAAGAGTAAAAAATAAAAAAATATTGAAAATTAAATTCCCTTGTATTGCAATCGTTGCAAATCTATAATTTTTTAGGCAATTGCGTATTCAATTGCTAATTGATTGTAAAAGGCATTGCCAGCTATAAAAAAACATCATCTCTAACTGAACAGGCCGTTGATCATGTCAATCCTGTTGCTTCCATCTATTCCGCCTGTTCCTAATATTTCGTAGAAAACGAACATGTACCCACTCAAACCTATGCCAGCGGCAGCTATAATAATTGCTAATATACCTAAAACTAAACCTTTATTTCCAGCCATTTTCAATCAATCTTTCAAAATAATTAATTTCTTTATGTGTTTACAAAATCAAATTTCTTTGATTTATGATCTTTTTGTCAAATCATTAATATAAAATCACATGAAATAAAAGTGTAAAAATCAATAAATTATACTATTTGAGCTTATAAAGTAGATTATTTAAAAATTATTTGAAAATAATTGAATCAATAATCGTGAATTGCATCGTTAATGTTTAATTTTTATAAAAATTAGCTTTTTCGAGAGTTTGTGCAACGATCACGGGATAATGTTGCGAATATTCCAATATCCGTTCTTTTGAAGCGATACTCTTGTACTTCGATGCTTCTTTCATGATTTTTCCCACGCTCACATGGTTTGAACAATATAGATAGACATAATCCAATATGGTCTTTTCCAAGTCCGAATAACGATAATTTCCGCTAGTTTTTATGCCAAAGGTTAGGAGTTCGTTGTTAAACACGAAAAAGGAGAACTTATCTCCGTCGATCGTGATGGGTTTATCCATCGAAAATCGATCGTTTATGATGTAATCGATGCTCGTGTCGTTGTCAAAAAATAATTCGTTTTTCTCAGCCGGTTCAAAACTTAAAGCAGTGTTCAAGCCGAAATACCAATTTTTTACTTTCTTTAGTGCAAGCGCCTTGGCAACGAGCTCGTATTGAGAATATTTTAGCTCTTTTTTGTTGAACTCGTCAATGTCTTTCACATAAAACAGGTCTTTAAAAACCTCCATAATGTATCCTTGAGAGGTAAGGTATTTTACGACGTCGCCGAGGTTGTAATGCAATTTCTTGCTATAATCCTTGATAATATCAGAATTTATCAATTCTTCCTCTTTTTTCCTTAAATCTTTTACTATACTAATCATTGACACGATAATATCCTCAAAATTGGTTAAATTTGTATTTTTGATAATTTTACTGGAAAAAAATGTTTTTGTTTTTTTCGCATAAGTGTATTATTTTAGCAACTACATGCATATTACTATCGTTCTCGCATTAAATTCACGAACCTTATTAAATAAAGAAGGATCAAAACACATAGTACCCAATATAATAAAGGCGTCGAAAACATTTAACGCTTTGTAAATTAATAAATCGTGAGGTTATCAAAAATAAAAAAATATCGTTCTTAGGATTCGTTGCCTATTCAATAACATAAAATAATAGATACGAATCGGTCATATTTTTATCCTTTTATTATGCATCAACAAGTAAATTTATCAAATCCACAAAGAGATAATGTAAGATAAAGGTTTTATAAACTTGAATAAAGCAAGATAGTTCTCGATTAAAACTTACTAATTTATTATTAGAAGCAAGTTATATTATGGGAGGAATAAAAAAATTTTATAGGTAATACAATCTCTTATTTAATAACCAATTAATTATATAAGAAATTTCCAGTAATTAAAAAAACCTCATTATTGAACACGCACAGACTTCGAAATAATCAGCGTTGTCATTCTCAAGATAGATAATTCAATCTAGCGAGTAGCGAGGCATAATCTGTAGGTTTTTTTAATGTCGCAAGATATTCTTTAATAAATCCTGATTCCTACAATGCGAAATAACATTCCTTGAATTTGGGGATAGTTCATTAAAATTATTTCTAAATTAGTCAATTTTTTTAGAATTTCTATTGCTTTTAATAATTTTGAAAAAGATATTTTATCAATTTAATTATGAAAATTTATAATTCATCCATCAATTTCTGTAGCTTTAACTGAACATTTTCCACTTGATTTTTTGTTGCGTTGTTGTTCGCCAGACCTCTTACGAGCCCAATAAATTCATTTATAATAGGATGCTCGACGATCTTGCATTCCTGCGATATGGTATTCACATTAAGGATCAGTGCCGAATTAAAAACGGCACCCGTTCCTAAGATATCCCTGACGACAAGTTCGTTAGTATCGGTGTACGATAACACTAATATGTCTTCCGCAACTTGATTCCCATCGTTTTCTTTTACGATCTTGAATTCGCACATTTTTCTTCCCTTTTATTCCATTTTTTTTCTTGGTTGGTATATAAACTTCCACGCGTGCTTAAATAAAAACAATTTTTTTAAATTACGCTTAATAAGACTAAGTATAGCAATAATTTTAAATAAAACTAATAAAGAAAAGTGATAAAGTATGGCAAGACCATATCAAAAAGCGAACATCCCCGGACCAGAAATGGGAATTTCCGTGCACGATCCTCAAGTTATGGCGAAGCTTTTAAAGGACCCGAAGAAGAAAGTCCTTGTGATTGGAGCAGAATCGCTCACGTGGGAATTAAACGGGAAGAAGCTCGTAGATTATCTCATCGAAATTGCTAACAAGATCGAATGCCACATTTGTGCCACGGGACACTCGTACGGCTACTTGAAGGACAAGGTCCCAAAGGAAAAGCTTTACGACATGTCTTTAGTAAACATCACTAATCGACTGAGCGACAAGGATTGGAAGGGCTTAGACGGCAAGGGACAATACGGAATGGCGATCTTCAGCGGACATTTGGTGTTTTATTCGAGCCAAGCTTTAAGCAGGTTGAAGAACTTTACGAATTGGGTTAAAACAATTGATTTGGATAAGTACGCACACCCAAACGCAAGGTTCAGCTTACCAAACTTAAGCGACGACGACTGGAAAGCGTTTTTAGAACAATTAATTGAATTGTTATAAATAAGGTGTTTTATTAAAATTAAAAAACGGAAAAAAAAAGTGAGTGAGTTAATAAAATGAGTTTTTCAGATATGCCTGTAGATGTAGGCCCGGTCTATGAAGGAGAAAGGATCAGGGGTAATCAGATGTTGGTGGAATTAGGCGGCCCTAAGATTGATAAAAAGTTCGAATTAGTAAGAATTAATCAAAAAGCCGTTGATGGTAAGGTGGTAATTAACGGTCCTGACCTGAAAGACATGGAAAAAGGTAAACAATATCCGATCGGAATATTTGTCGAAGTGGCTGGAAAAGTACTCGAAGAAGACTTGGAAGCCGTGTTCGAAAGAAGAATTCACGAATTTTTAAATTATATAAACGGCGTCATGCATCTCAACCAACGCTATACCACATGGATGAGAGTTAGCCAGCAAGCATTCGAAAAGGGATTAAACACATTCGAATTGATCGGTACGATTTTAATCAGGTTGTTTAAAGCAGAATTACCTATCGTTGAGAAAGCCCAAGTCACATTTTACACCAATGATAAAGAGATCGCGAAGCCACATGCAATGGCAATGGATGTATACAACGCTCGAGACGAGCGAGCAAGAGGCCTTCACGACGACGATGTAGACATGTTCTATGGATGCGTGCTCTGCCAATCCTTCGCACCTACCCACGCTTGTTGCATTACTCCGGATAGAACGAGCTTGTGTGGTTCTATTAATTGGTTCGACGCTCGAGCAGCTGCTAAAGTAGATCCAAAGGGACCCATTTACGAAGTACCCCCAGGAGAATGTTACGACAAATTAGCTGGACACTATTCGGGAATCGACGAGATGATGAAAAAGCGCTCTTTAGGAGAAATAGAAAAGGTGTATTTATACAGCGGCATGGAATATCCCCATACATCGTGCGGGTGTTTCGAGGCCATTGATTTCTTGATTCCCGAAATTGGAGGTCACGGGATTATCGATAGAAACCACGATGGCGTAGCATTAAATGGACTTCCATTCAGTGCAATGGCGAATCAAACTGGTGGAGGTAAACAAATGCCTGGTTTTAACGGTATCAGCATTCAATACATCGCAAGCCCAAAATACCAACAATATGATGGTGGTATTGAAACCATAGTCTGGATGGGGAAGAACCTCAAGGATAGAGTAAATGAATTCCTTCCCGCCGACTTGCGAGACAAGATCGCCACTGAAGAAGACGTGAGCGACATCAATGCCTTGCAGAAATGGTTAGAAGATGTTAAGCACCCGATCATTAACACTGACGCTTACAAGAACGCCGTTGGTGGTGGTGAAGAAGAGGAAGAAGAAGAGTACGAGGCCGAAGGAGCGATGGTTCCCATGGGCACGCAGTCCTTCGTGGTTCCCGGAGCTGGTGGAGCAGGCGGTTTCAAGGTTATCCTAAAGAACTGCAAGATCCACGCAGAAAGCATCATCATCAAGCGAATAGACAACAAGAAGAAGAAATAGGCTTTAATCCTTTAATTTTTTTTATTTTTTACTCTTTTATAAATTACTTTAATTAATTATTTTAATTTAAAATCGATTCAAAAGATCGATTTGTATGGTAATCTCTTAGATTTTCTTAATAAAGGACAGGATTTGAGCCTTAAATTCTTCAATTTCGATTTCTATCATCGCAATATTCGGATCTTTTCTCGTTATTACAGAAAAAACGAAATCTTCTATAATTGTCATTAATAATAAGTGAGAACTTATATCGAGAGTTAATTTTTTGAAAGAACAATTAAATAAGTTTTTCGAGACTTGCTTCGAGAGACCTATGAACGCAATTGAAACCGCGTTAATTAGTCTTTCATCCAAAGTTTCAGGCAATACAGAAACAGAAATGTAATTATTCATCTTGATTAAATTGGCACCAATAATTTCGTGATCAGAATTAACTAAACCCGTAATTTTTGCTTCGATTTCGGAAATTATTGATTGACGGGGAGATCCAATGTTTGAATCCTTGTCAACTTCTATATCGATCTTTTGGTAGCCCCTAATTTGAAAATTCTTGTCGATAAAGGCTTGAAACATGTGTTCGCACACCTGACCAGAACGAAAGGAAATCGAGGTGAGACCGTCGCTATTAGAAACGATTTTAATTGGAATCGAAACGATTTTTTTGGTCCTACAGATCGGACAGGTAAAGGCGACATTTTTTATTTTCGATTCTTCTTTGCCTGTTTCGATCTCGCGCCCCTCGTTCGTCACCAATTGTTTTAACCCCAACTCTCATTCACTTGTTTCCCTTAGATTCAAACATTCACAATTTTGAAATTAAAGAAGTACTTAATCTGAACGGTCTGGTAATTCTTTAATTTGTCCTTTAATATTAAGGTAAAATCAACATGATATTTATAGGTAACCCCGACATTATTTTGTAAATCGAATCTTCTTTGTAAATCTGATAATATCATTCTTTTATCTAGGAATATTTTTTTTATCCCTTCGCATTGATTAACTAATATTTATTTGAACACATCTAAATCCTGAGATTCTCTCCAAATTAATATGAAATTATCAATCTTGAATGAATCATTTTCATTGAATTTTCTTGATCATTCAAATTCATCCAAGAGCTGTTTATATTCGCAAAAATGATTTTGTTTCATATAATTCAATAGAAAAACTGAATTTAGTAATTTAAGTTATAATTTGAACAAGAAAAAATTAAAAGAATATAAAAAAAGTGAAATTAAATGGTGATTAGGTTTTGGAAAGAAGTAGTAAAGTATTAACTGCAGTTATTAGTGTTTTAGCAATAACGGCAATAGTAATGAGCGGAATCACGCTTGGATCGTTATCAAACTTAAACATAGTAGGGAATGGTGGAGAAGGCGGTGCCGATGGCGTTGACGGTATTGACGGCATTGACGGAGTTAACGGTGTTAATGGACAGGACGGAACGACGCTCGTGACCCTCTGGGACGATCTTGAGAAGAACACGACAAATGGTTGGTGCAACGACGAAGACGATTTCCTCTTGCAATTCGAAGACAACTTATGGTTAGATAATGAATATGTCAGGATCAACTCGGCTACGAACTTTTCTCTCACGAGAGATGGTATTTACAAGATTACGCTGAAACTTTTATTAATAGAAATAGACTATAACGAATATTATTATGTGTCTCTCTACAAATCGGGTATTCTTGATGAATATTTCTATTGTTTTCGATATATCACCGCAACAATCGAAACTAAACAAATAATTTCCGTTTTGTACGTGAACGCTAGCAGCATCGATTATTTCGAAATTAGAGCGCACTGCAGTACAACGGATATTGACGGGTTTGATCTTTCGGGCCCAAATTTTAACCAATTAGCTATCGAATACCTTTTAAGTTAAAGCTTTTTATTAATTTAAATAATTTTTTTTATAATTTAGGTTCTTGAGATTACGATCCTTGGAAATATTATACTCTAAACAACTAGTGGAAACTGTCTGAATTAATCTTCATTGCACTTTCAAATTAATGAGCAAATCGGAACAATTCGTGATACCTGCGCATTCTTCGCTCGAGTTTTTTACGAGTTTTTCTTCGATACCTCCGCAAGCTCAGGAGTTCGATGTCGAGAGGGGTTCTGTGGACAATTTTTTGGAGTTCTTCTGAAAAGGGGAAGAACACGTCGATATTTCCGTTCCATTTTCCCTTCTCAAACACCTCCCTAAATTTTTCGTCGAACGCGTCGTTAATTCTATTCATGCATGACATGAGCTTCGAAATCGGGATCTTGGGCTTTTTCTGCTCCCAGAGCTACGACGAACAATACATACGGGTTGTACTTCAAGACGATTCTACGGTTCGAAAACATGATATATTCGAGCTTGTCTTTAAAGGCGTCTTGAATGAACGAGACGATGGCCGACAATAGCCCAGATACTAAATCCTTGGATATGCCTTCCTTCTTGAAATCTACATAGATCTCTTCAAAAATGCAGACACCGCTGTGATTTTTGAGGATCCAAATTCCATCAATTACGAATTCCTCTAATTGAGCCATTTGTTCGGTCATTACATTTCCTAGTATACTTTTTAGATGCTATATCATTGTGAAATAAACACGGATTTTAATAATTAAGCATTAAATCTTTATAAGAAAATAACAAAAATAGAATTTTAATTATAAAATCAATTTTAAGTTAATTTTTCTAAACGAAATTTGGTTTTTTCATTCTGATTTTTTCTAACTTTGTTCGTGTATTATTAGCTTGTTAATTTGGTAAATATATAGTTGGTAATTTTCCGTATTGTGTAATTTCTTTAATAGCCTGTCGATTTGTCTTTGAGCTAAAGGTCTAAGTTTATTATAATTGTATTCAATAACTTTATCGATGGGTATTTTTCTTTTTTTCTGATCTTTTTTATTACAATTGGTTTTAGATTTCTTTACTATTTTCTCTTGATATTTCAAGTGATCCTTGTAAATTTTCCCACGGATATGATTTTTTTTACATTTACTACAATAATATTTTGACAATTAATATCACCCTAAAAATTTATTTTTCATTGATTAATTTGAATTTTCAATTTTTTTTTTAATAATTTCATCAATAAAATTGAAAATAACTAGATGCTTTCTAATGTAAATAGCATCTCGTCGTGTGGAATGTAGAATTTATCGTATTCTCTAATTACGATTGTTCTAAAATATTCTGAAAGTCCTAAGAAACCTTTAATAATTGATTCATCTTGTTCAAAAATGAAATTAATAGATAGATTTCCTTTTGACTTGATCTTTGACTTATGATAGATTCTATCATCAATGAGAGGAATCTTCATTTCCGCAATTAATTCGCACATTCTTTTAATGAAATATTCTTTATTTCCCACTTGAACACATCTTTGTTTTTCTTTATCATTAAATGTTATTTACAATCCTCTTCCAATGTGAGCATGATCATTCAATAATATAAATTGAAAAATAATAACAGTAAATCACATAATGGAAGTTTAAACCATACCTTCTTTTTGGTAGTAGTATAGAAACGATTTATGCAATATACGAAGATATGGGAATGTCAAATCATGGTTAACTCTAAGTAACAAATAGTAATTTAACCTTTTAAGTCTTTACAGTAATGATTATAAAGGAAAAAAATAAAGATATTCAAGTCTTTTTCTTTTCTTGAATAGCTTGCATTAACATTTCAATAATTTGGGTGATCCTTGGGACCATCAATGATGGATTGGGAAGATCCCCTTCTGAGAGAAGACAATTTTCGAATAATTGCTCCACAACTACCTTGATATTCTCGTTTTCAGGTTCTTTGTCGTGAAGAGCGATGAGACCTTTCACAATGGGATGTTCTGGATTAAATTCAAAAATTTTCTGAGGTATTTGAAAATCTTTTCCTGCCTGCGTTGCTGTCCAGTATCTCATAGCTCGTTGCATGCTAGAAGTCATTCCTCCAGAAGGATTCGCTAGTCGACAAACATTATTGTATAGCCTATTGGAAGCTTTTGCATCAACAATCTTTTCGCCCAATATGGACTTCACTTTTTCAAGAAATTTCTTGAGGGGTTCGGGCAATTTAGCGTCCGATTCTTCCTTTTTTTCCTCCCCTTCCTTTGCGTCTTGAGCAGCTTTTTCGTCCTTAGAAGGTTCGGTAACATCAATCGGAGTGAACTTGTATAGTATTGTTTTCTCCTCATCACCTTCAGCCACAGTTTTCTTGTAATCTCGAACATTCATCATGAGAAAATTGTCTATTGGCTCGTCAAAGAGTAAGACTTCGATGTTCTTTTCGTTGTAATATCCTAAATGAGGGGATAATTTCAAGGTATCCATATTTTCTCCGACCAAGTAAAATATTTCCTCTTGATCTTCTTGAAGAGCATCCACATACTGGTCGAGACTCTTATAATCGCCATCTTCGGTTTTTGAGGTTCTAAAACGAAGGTATTTCAGGAGCGTTTCCGACTTTACGGGATCCGTGACCACGCCTTCTTTTAGGTAAAAGCCGTATGTATGCCAGATTTTCTTATATTTTTCCGGGTCTTTTTCGATAATATTGTCGAATTCCCGGAGTACTTTCTTGACTAAAAGCTTCTCTATTTTCATCATGACTCTATTTACTTGAATCGTGTCCCTACTGATGTTTAGGGGGATATCATCGGAATCCACGATTCCCGTCACGAAGCGCAACCACTTGGGAATGACATCCTGGCAATTTTTCATGATCATCACATTTTTTGAGTAAAGCGTGAGACCATACTCGTCTTCGGGTCTAATAAAGGAAAGCGAGCTCGCCTCGGGCACATAGAGAATGGAACGAAATTGAACCTTGCCATCCACCTTGTAGTTAATGACATGAATGTAGTCGTCGTACCTATTTGAAATAAAGTGGTAAAATCCCTTATAATCCTCGTCAGTAACATCTTTTGGTGACCTTTTCCATAACGGTGCAAGCTCATTTACGGGTTTAGGCTCTTTTTCCTCTTCTTTCTCAGCCTTTTCCTCACCCTTGTCTTCTTTTTCCTCTTTTTTTTCTACCTCGGGTTCTATTTTTAGGACATAGATCGGAAAGGAGACGTAATTAGAATATTTTTTCACGATGGACTCGATACGGAATTGGTCCAAATACTCGCTTTCGTCCTCTTTTAAGTATAATTTAACTTCGGTTCCGCGAACTACTTTTTCGCTCGGTTCTATGGTAAAATCGCCCGTTCCCTCGGAAGCCCACATGTTCGCAGGTTCTTCCTTTACATGGCTTTTGGAAGTGACTTCGACCTTATCAGCCACCATAAATATGGAATAAAAACCAATTCCAAATTGTCCTATGATGTCGAGGTCAAGCTTTTCAAGTTCTGATTGCTGAGAAGCGTTTAATTGCTCTAAAAATTTTTGGGAACCGCTTCCAGCAATAATTCC
Organism: Promethearchaeota archaeon; assembly: GCA_016930515.1. Classification (GTDB taxonomy): domain Archaea; phylum Asgardarchaeota; class Lokiarchaeia; order Sigyniarchaeales; family SOKP01; genus FT1-020. Next base: position 12,057 of record JAFGGO010000138.1, read on the forward strand.
CAAGTTATTAATAAGCTCGTCTTTTGTCATTCCTACTCCCGTATCCCGCACTAAAAGCGTTTTATCTTCGGGATTGATGATTATCTCGATTTTAAGCTCCTCATCGGGACTTTGCAGATCTTTTTCGGTTAAAGAAATAAAATGAATTTTTTTCAGGGCATCGACCGAATTACTGACGAGTTCCCGCAAGAACACTTCCTTGTGCTGATATAAGGACTTGCTCAAGATGTCCAATAATTTCTTAATTTCCGCTTTAAATTCGTATTTATTTCCTGTCATAATAACATCACTTTTGTTAATTTAATTAATTTCTATGACTTCAAAACCTGAACTGAATTTAAATTTAATGAAACTATCTGAGAATTAGAAGTTATTAAAAGCTATAATAGAGATTGCATAGAAATGTTTAAAATTCAGTATATGAATAATTATAGATTTTCCATCTCTGTATTAAACTTGGTTGTATTTTAAACGATGAAAAGTAGTGAAAAAACAAGTCCAAAATACCCAAAAAAAAAATTCACGGAAAAATTAAGGAGTGATATTATCTTACTAACTGAATTGCCTTGTTAAAGATTGTCTTTTTATCAGTCTTTATCGTTCTAGCTTTGCCGCTTACATTGCTTTCGTATTGCGATAATTGATTTTTGAGATCTTCTGCTAAATTTCCCAATCTTTTAGCTGTCGTTGACACTTCTTGCATCGAAGACGTCTGTTCTTCTGCAGAAGAGCTAATTTCTTCTATTGCAGCGTATGTCGATTGGATCTTATCGACTATTTCGTTGATTTTTTGACCCGTTCCCAATACGGCGTTTCTTGATTCTTCTGCCAACTTTCTAACTTCTTCTGCAACAACGGAAAACCCTCTGCCGTGTTCTCCTGCGCGTCCAGCTTCGATGCTAGCGTTTAATGCTAATAAGTTAGTTTGTTCTGCGATTCTAGTTATGATGGCCATAATTTTTTGTATCTCCTCTGAAGATGCCATGATCGCCGTAGAATCACTAGCTATATCTTGCATTGTGGATGTTATTTCTTCAGAGGCAGCGTTAACTTCAGCAGAACTTGCAGCTAATTCAGTTGCCATGTTAGCAACATTTACAGAATTATCCGAAGATTGATGAAGCACTTGAACAAGTGCTTCGCTTTTCTCAATTACTATTTTGACATTATAACGAATAGCAACCAATACTGTACCTCCAGCCAATGGAAATAAAACGATCACTGCAATCCACGAGTTATTGAATGTTCCCACTAATGCGACGATTCCAAGGGCAGTAAAGGAAAGTGTAAAACCCATTGCCATTGCTAACTTAAAATAAAGCTTGTTTTTCATCCTACCATAACATCTATAAAAATAAACCAGTAAAATTCCCATCATAATTACAGAAAAGATCAAGTAATTGAGATTATTATTATATCCCTCAGCATTCCATAACTCTATCGCTTGAAATATGATTTATATCACCATGGATTTCTTATTGAGCATTACGATTTTTTTTACATATACATGCAATTAACAAAACTGTATAAAAACTGATATATAAATCTTTCTACAAAACGACATAGCTTTCGACCGTTTTGCCTTGATAAATAAAAGAAAAAAATATAAAAAATACCTTCAAATGCTTTCAACTCTCGCTGCGAACGATTTCAAAGATCTTTTTCGCAAATTCTGGTTGATAATCCATCAAGGCCTTGGCTTTTGTCGTCATAATCCTGAATTTCACGGTAATTTCGAAACCAAGATCCATTATGTGAAATCTCGGTTTGAATCCGAACTTGTTCTTATATTCAACGCATACCTTGTCGGTTTTATCGACGAGAATTCTAAATCGCTTGATTGGATATTTAATTGAAAAATTGTACATGTGTACTATTTTATTTTCGTCTTGATTGATATTTTCGTGGAATAATTTGAGCTCTTTTTCTTCTTCATCGATGGAATTGAACAAGTATCCCCCAAGATGTCCTCTTCCCTTGTATTGTGGGATGATAACCTGTTTTTTAAATCTAATGTAACTTTTCGTGTATTTAATCTTTTTCGTGTAATTCAAAATACTCGAATTCATTATGTCCTTGTTAGCGATATCAACCTTTACATTGTCAAACGTATCGAGAACCACTCTCGTCAATGTTATTGAGAGTACAACGCCTTTATATCCCTTGATTTTTACGATATCTCCAATGTCGAGCGGATCGATGACGAAAAGGAGAATGCCAGCCATAAAATTAGCAAAAATCTCGCTTGATACAAAGGCTAACGCAGTACTAATGGAACCTGTTAATATTGCTTGGTATTCTGCAGGTATATTGTTAAAAGAAGGAAAGCCTTCAATGATGAGGTAAGCAATGATAAAGATTGAAAGAATTCTAAGGATGAATTTTGTTAAATTTTTTTGTTTCATTGGTATTTTTTTGAATGCTTGAAGGAATAGACCGATTACTTTATTTATCACATATAAGCCTATAACAATCAGTAGAATGAATAGAGCTGCAATGAGGTCGTTTTGAAAAAGCGCCATTAGGAATGATTCACCTCGTAATGTAATTCAATGGTTTCATTTGTTTTTTTATATTCATCCCATCCTTCGTAAATCTCTTCAGAATACAGTTCAAACGCAAAATCTCTCAAAAACGCATCCAAATTATCCATAAGAACTTGTGGAATTGTGGTAGTAATATACAGGTTTAGTTTCACGCGGCCCCATGCCATCGTATCTATTGCGTAATCTGGACGGGAACCAAAGACCTTTTCGTATTTATCTGCAACTTTAGTCAACGCATTATCAAGCCTCCTTGAATCGACCGTACCAATTAATTCGATCGGTTTTATATATTTTGTGATTTTTTTTTCAATGTTCATTATCTTTTTAAATCTTTTTAAATATCGCTTATAGGCTTTCTTATCTTGTTTAATATCCTCTAATTGGATGTTCTCTAAAGATGTTAAGCGTTTATGAGTAAATTTAACCATAGTTGATCCAAAGATGCTGCTATTAGGAATGATGGTTCTTGTACCGTCAAATTCCTCTATTATCGAATGATTTAGTGTTATTTCTCTTATTATTCCCTGAATGCCATTAGTTTCAATTAAATCACCAATGGTAAACTGCTCTACAGCGAGCATATAGGCTCCAGAAGCAATGTTATTTATGATGGTCCTGAACGTGAACGAGATCGTGACGACCAAGAAGGAAACGAGAGCAACAAAGTAAGCGGCTGAGATTGCCAAGATTAACCACAACAAAAACATTGTAAAGATTATATTTAATACAATTGAGATAAAAGTTCTATACATTTGCTTCCTGAAAAAATACGCTAAAAAGGCTTTTAGAGGCTTTCGACCGATAAAGATTGCAATGTTCATATTGATAAGGTTGATAATTAATGGGTCCCACTCATCTACTGCAAAGAGCAAAATTGCAAATACCACTCCAATCAAGCAGGCATATAAAATGAGATTATAATATATTTTTTTCATAAGTTACATTGAGGAAGGGTACTTTATAAAATTTTTAATAAAAATTCATAAGCTTCCACCTCGGTCTCTTTTGGATATAACCTACTTAATTTTTGGGGGGATTTTTTTTACTTCGATGGCTAGCTCTTTTCCAAGGTTTTCGCCTCGTTCGCATTGTTCTTGGCTCGGATGTCCTTGAAAAACGAGCGGTTCGAATAAGTCCCAGTTCATATTTTCAGATATTTTTTCAAAATCTTTTAAAGCGCCACCACTCCATCCGTAGGAGCCAAAATATAATGCTTTTTTGAAACGAACGCTTTTTTTCTTCATTAGATCCATCGCATATTTCATTGGAGGAAACATTCCATATTCGTAGGTTGGGCATCCAATCACGAGACCTGCAGATTTGAAAGCATCTGAAAGGATAAAGGAAGGATCTTCGTTCGGAACTCGATGAATATGAACTGAAACGCCCTCGCTAGCTATACCTTTCAATATTGAGTTTAACATTACTTCGGTATTGCCATACATGCTACCCCAAACCACGCAAATTTCGGGTTCAGCAAAATCCTTGTTGTAATTGGAATATCTAATATATTTATTAATTATTTCGCGAGGGTTTCCTCTCCAAACTAATCCATGAGAAGGAGCAATCACCTCAGTCTTGAAACCTTCCAAGTCCTTGATCGCTTTAAGTACGCTGCTCGAAAACATGGCAATGATGTTTGCATAATAACGCAGGGTTTCTTCTTCCCAATAATCCTCGTAAGTGCCAGGCATTTCGTCGTCAAAAATGCTCCCTTGATGGACACCAAAGGCACCAAAAGCGTCTCCAGTAAATAAAACCTTCGAATCTGTTTCGTAGGTAGCCATGGTTTCAGGCCAATGAACATTAGGAATTTCGGTAAACACTAATTTTTTTCCCTTGCCCAAGTCCAGCTCATCTCCCGTCTTGACCTCTACAATATTTTTGTCAATACCGTAAAAACCATTCAGGAGTCTCGCACCTTTTTCTGTAGTGTAAAATTTAGCATTTGGCGCAATCGAATCTGATAAATAAGCCAACCCAGTATGGTCGGGTTCAAGATGGTTAAGGACAACATAATCAATGTCGCTTGGAGATATCTCAAGAGAACGCAGATTTTCAATTAAAATATGCGACGCACCCCCCCACTCTCTTACAAGTTCCACAACGGCCGTTTTCTCTCCCTTAACAAGGTAGGAATTTAATGCAACCCCGTGTGGTAATGGCCATATACCTTCGAACAGATCTTCCGTATGAACATTCGCACCTATCCAATATACATCTTTTGCTATTTTCATTGCTTTCATTTCTATAATCAGGCTTTAAAATTTTTTTAACAATAAGAACCCATTCATTATAATTTAAATGTGTTGAAACTCTAAATCTAAACTACTATTTTAATAACATTAAAAAAACTTCAAGTAAGAAAGAAAATCATTATAAATTAATAGAGAGGTGAGCGGATTTTTTCCCTTTCAGTTATTGCTATAGCTAATTCTTTTTTAAAATCCGCAAGTTTATTTTGTAAGGTTGTAATTTCAGCATATTTTTTATGCAATTCCTCGTCGAGTTGCTTTATTTTAGCTTGCCTATCTTCGTATTCATTTTTCACTCGGGAACATTTTATCTCAGGAGCGTCATTGTTAACGAGTTTCACGTATTTATGTTGAAATTTACTTAGTTCAGTCCTTGCTTTCACTTTATTAAGCCTTATTCGATAAATTCCCAAGCGTTCGCCTGCAATTGCCATCTCTATCGAGGATATTTTTTTGTGAACTTCTGCAATTTTTTTTTGAGCTAATGATACTTTTTTATTGTAGATTGCTTGGTTTTCTTCGTATTTTAAATTATCCTCAGAAAGATTTAATAAAGATTTGAGTTTTTCTTTTTCCACGAGAAAATTCTTGGATTTTTGAGCGTAATTTTCTCGTATTTCGGCCAGTTCGAGTTCGTTTTTAACTAAATTTTCTCTAGCTTTAGCTTTCTTGATTTCTTTTTGAGCAAAATTCTTGGAATCTTCTAAAAGCTTTTTTTCGTTTTCTGCGAGAATTAAGTTTTCATTCGCAATTTTTTCTAAATTATCGGTATCTTCCATCATCATTGTTGCATCATTTTTTTATTAAGTATTACGAATATTAAAATCTGTGGTGATTTGAAAAAAAAAAAATAGAAAAATATTATCCGAATTATTTCAGAATCGATATTTTAAAACATCAGTTTTTTAAACTTGAAGCTCCATTATTGTACTAGACATCTATTAGATATACATTTTCGTTCGGGTAAGACGCAATTGAATCATAAACGAGAAATCTTAGATAAGCAAAAAAGCTCTAAATGGACGAAATCCTCGTCTATCAAGCGGCACGACCTGTACAATTTTGAATCGAAAATCGATTATCGATACTCATTAGAAAGACCACACGACAAGAGAAAAACCTCTTATTTGATGGATATGTATTTTTTCGTTCCGCAGGCGCTTCAAATCAATAAAGAAAAATACAGTAAAACCCAATTTTACTCGGATTTGAACAACAAAATCAGATTTAAAACTCCACAGATGTCGATCAAGGGAATTTTAGACCAAAAAAATGATTTATCGCCTCTTAATGTAATAAAAGAAAACTTGGAAAAAATAGAATTTGGAGATAATCGAATATTTCTTGTAAAAACAATAACCAGGGAATTGAAACTCTTGGCGAGCATAGTAAAAACAACATTGAGAGATGAATACGATTTTTTAGTTGATTATTGCAAATATAATTCAAAACCTGACGATATTTCGACCACTGTTCAACGAGATTTGGATAAACTCCAGCAATTTAAAGAAGAAATGAGATCAATAGGAAGGAGATTAGCAAAAATTCAAGTACCCGTAGAATTAAAAGATGCTTTTATGTATTCAAGCGAATATATAAGCTTACAATTAGAAAAATGGTCTAATCACATATTATTAGAATTAAATAAGCAATTAATTCCCAACATAAAGGGATTGATAATAAACTTCATAGAAGACGAGCAATCGTACCGAGCTTCGTTAAATAGCAAGCTAATCATCCTTGAAGGATCAAGTAACGAAGAATACTCTTATTTCGAGGGAATAACAAAAAAATATGTTCAGTCCGTATTATACTTGATAAAAAAGAAAAAAGATCCTCAATCTTCATCGATCCAACTTTTTTACTCTATTGCCGCTGGTTTAGCCATGTTCATGTCTTTATTTTTAGGTTTCTTGCTTCTCGCTAATTTTGAGGAGAACTCCTTTCCATTTATTATTGGAGCGATCATCATTTATATGCTCAAGGATCGAATAAAAGACGCCATTAAAGGCATGGCACAAAAAGCAGCTAGCTTCTTGTTTCCGGACAGACGAGTTGATATCATAGATGGATTCTACGGTGAAAAAATAGGGGAAAGCAAGGAAAAAGTAGGTTTCACCGACCACGACAAGATTCCGCAGGAAATACTCATGATCCGCCAATCCAGCAACAAGGACTCCATCGAAACCGAAGGTAAGCCCGAAGAATGCATTCTTTTCAGAAAAAAGATCGATCTTTACAAAAAAACAATCGATAAATTACACACGAGAAGAAAGGATATTTCAGATATTACAAGGTTCAATATCTATAATTTTTTACGTTACGCAGATGATCCACAAGAACAAGTTCTCTATTGGAATCGCTCGGAACAATTGTTAAAATCAATGAAAATTTCCAAGGAATATCATGTGAACATCGTAATAAAAATGACTACATTTCAAGAAAAAAGCAATATTAACGTGTATTATAAAAAATATAGGATTGTTCTCGATCAACAAGGTATCAAGCGAGTGAAAGAGCTTGATTTTACTTTATAGCCTATTATATTAATCTCATAGGTTTTCACTTGATTTAATTTCGGTCTTTATCTAAAATGCTTTTACTTAAAAAAGAATTCTATTCTTCTGAGCCAGAAAAATAATCTTCGTAAGCCTTTCTATATTCAGAAGAATAGTTGTTTTTCCGAGGGTTAGTTTTTAAAACATAAGGAGTTAAATCGGATTCTTCTGGCTTCATAACTTTTATCATCATATAATCTTCTTTTTGATCTAATTTAACTTCAAAAAACATATTACAGGTTTTGCAATAAAGTTTCTTATTTTTCGACATTATCATATTTTCACATTCGGGACAAAATTTCATAATTTTTTAACCTCGTATATCTATAATTGGTTTGATCCATTCTGCACTTTAATTGTTTTACGAGATCGTATTAATATGAGTCAACATCTTTATTTAAGCCCTATTCAAGATTGTTTTTTAATATCTGCATTTTTTTTACGAAAAGAATGAATCTACCATGATTTAATTATTCTCGCGAATATTTAAGCTTTATTACATCTTAATAGGAGGTAGGAAAAATGATTAAATAACTTATTTAAAGGTCTAAAACAAAGCAAAATTATAATATTGTAAATGTCAATTAATTTATTTCGCCATAATATTACTAATAAATATATTAATTAAATTTGATTCAAGTGAAAGAAAATTCTATTAAATTAGAGAAACGGATAGAAATGTACGTGGACGGTGCATCTAGAGGCAACCCTGGACCGTCTGCTTATGCTTTTATACTCATTAAAGAAAAAGTTGGAGAAATTCACCAAGGATATGGCTATATAGGAAATCAAACAAACAATATTGCGGAATACACAGCTATTATTAATGGTCTCAAGGTAGCAGTTAAATTCACTACCGAGGTGCTCAAAGTTTATTCCGATAGCGCTTTAGTAGTGAAACAACTTAACAAGCAATACCAAGTAAAGGCAAGACATATATCCGTCCTTTACGCAGAAGTTATAAAACTCATAAAGAACTTCAAGAGCGTAGAAATCATGCACGTGAAAAGAAACCATCAATACATTAAGAAATGCGATTATTTGTGTAATAAGTGCTTGGACGAACAAAATATAAAATCCTAAACTCACCTGATTATGCTATTTAAATTCGCTTGTTCTTCCCCTTAATATAGACAGGATCAAGCTTAATATTATAATTACGAGAAATAACGCGCAAATTAACCGAGTACAGAGTAAGAAAAGATTATAATAAGCAGGTGTTATATCAACTTTCCCCAAAATAAGAGTGAACACAAAAGTAACAGCTCCGAAACTAAGAGATTGACCTATCGTTCTCATCGTTCCCTCAAGACCGGCCGCAATCCCAAGGGCATCTCTGGGAACAGAATCCATTATCGCTCGAATGTTAGGGGATGCAAAAAAAGCAGTTCCCACCCCTATTATTCCAAAAGCGATTGCAATGGAGAATATAGGAAAATTAATATCTATAAATAATAGCAAAACAATTCCAATGGAGCTTATCCCTATGCCAATTGAAACAAGTCTTTTAGCCTCCATTCTACTAGAAAACTTGCCAGCAAGGGGAGAAAACAAGGCCATCATCAAGGGTTGTACCACGAGGACGAAACCTGCTTCCTGAGGGGACAACCTTTTCAAATATTGCATGAATAAACTCAAGAGCAGGTTAAGAGCGATTGTAGATGCATAAAACGCCAATTCAGAAGCACTGGAAAGAGTTAAAAATCTATTACCTTTGAATAGATTCAAGTTGAGTAATGGATTAGAATTGTTTTTTTCCCAAACGAAAAAAATTATGATTGCAACGATAAAAACAGTTAAAAACAAAAATCCAAGAGGATCAGGAAATATGGAAAGGGAAAAAATTAATGAAAATAAAAATACCATAAACATTACCGTTCCAAAAGGATCTAACTTTTCCTCCTTTTCACTCTTCCAGTCACCTCTGACTTTAAAAATAACCAAACCAGCTATTAATAGCCCAAACGGTACATTAAACCAAGATTGACAACGCCAACCAATGTTATCAGTCATAATACCTCCCAATATGGGCGAAAGTGTTAAACCAATATAAACACCCGTTACACTAATGCCCAAAACCTTACCTCGATCCTTTGGAGGGAACGATGCGGTTAAAATCGCGTTTCCCGTTGCAAAAATTAAAGCAGCACCCGAACCTTGTAGAAATCTAAAAAAAATGAATGAAAGCGAAGAGTAAGAAAATGCTAAAAGAATTGAAGCTAGTGTAAATAATATCGTTCCAGCTAAAAAGACTTTCTTTCGACCGTATATGTCTCCAATCTTGCCAAAAGGAATTTGAAACAACGCTGCGGCCAAGATGAAGATCGTGGAAACCCACGAAAGCGTTGCGGCATCCATTTGCAACTCCAATGCAATGTTCTTGGCAGAAATAACGGTTGTATAGGTAGAAAATGCTGTAACAAAGAACGCCAAAAAAATAGTAACAAGAACACAAGTTTGTCCTTTATTGCATCTATTACCTTCCATAGTAAGATGTATTCATATTTAATTATAAAAATATCTAGAACCAATTAAAAAAAAAAGAGATATTATAACGCAATTTTTATATCTATAGATTGTAAAAACACGAAAGCTTTTAAAGAAACTGTTGATTCTAAATTATATTTTCAAGATAGTTGAAGAATATATATCACGACGAACCGAATTGATAGTTCAAGCAAATAAAAAGGACGAGGATTTTGGACGAATAACCACAAATCCCTTGATTAATATTGTGAAGGGAAACGAACTTAACACCAGGGATTTAGCTTTTTCGTCAAACGAAACCTATTTCGTTTCTTGTGCCGAAATGTACCATTCAGAACGCCCTCACGTCCTGGTATGGAGGATGAAACAAGTTGCAAAAAAGGGAAAGCACTATGTGGCCAAGTTAGAGATAGAAGGTGAATTTCAAGACAACGAATGGTTGCTCTGCGTTGATGTACACTCTACAAGGATCAATGGCATGCGATGCTGGATGATATGTGCGGGTAGCATTTTAGGTAACTTGTATGTTTGGAAGGGGCCCATAGAACCAAAATCTAAAAAATGGATTTTTGAAGAGTGTGAGTTCAAAAAGATTACTCTAGAAGATGAGTCAATTGACGCTCGGAGGGCAATTTCTAAGGTAAAAATATTGAAAAAGCGTCCCGAAAAGTGTGAATTAATTTTAGCTTTAAACGATGTCAATACAATATCAAACGATAAAAAGAAACCAAGCGAAATTTTCTATATTTCGCTTTTGTTGAAGGCTCAAGAGATTTCAATACAACAAACAAGATCAATAGGAGTCCACGATGATTGGATCCTTTCTTTAGATACGCGTGTGAATGAGGAAAAGACATTAATCTTTTCGGGTTCTAAGGACAAAACCGTGAGGATGTGGGATCTTGATAACGGAACGAATATATTAATAGGAACGCTCGACGACGATGCCAGTTGCGTAAAAGTTTTTGAGATGAATTCAAAACTCATGGTTGCTGCGAGTTGCATTGATAATAGTATTGTCCTTTGGGATATATCGAGCGGAATAAGTGGAAATTTTAAAATGGTTCATGTGGGAAACCACGAGGACGAGGTGGTATGGATCGATTACCAACAAAAAAACGGCCTGTTAGTTTCAGCTTCTAAGGACAATTTAATTCGGTTTTGGGACATCCAACATAAAATGTGGATACGGGAAATCGATACTGACGAAATTCTCAAACAAGAAGAAATCGCTCTAAACCAGAGAGAATTTGGTTTAAACTATTTAAGAATGGTGATTGTCTCTCCGAGCAATAAGTATGTTCTCGCTATTAAAAAGAACAAGATAGTAATCCTTAGGAACTTTGGAAGAGTTTGGCATTTTTATCAACAACTTAAATTCGTAGAAAAAAATAACAAGGAATTGTTTAACAAGATATATGGAAAAAATCTAAAGCAGATAGTTAAACATAAAAGCGAAAGCGAAGAATCCCTTCGTGAGATTTACGCCATAATAAAAGAACGCCTTTTAAGTAGTTCCGGGACCTGGAATCCTCGAAAATTGGGACCTCTATTTGTTCCATCCTTCGTCACATTCGACGAGAGCGAGATAAACCAAAAAGAATACCTGACAAGCGTTCAATCGACATACGAGAGCTACTGGTATAGCGTGAAAAACATGTTTTTTAAGGAACCAGAGATGTCTTGGAATTTTAAATTGTATTTATCCACAGACCTAGAAGAAGATGTTTCTAATTTCATTGAAATAACTAATAATAACCATCCACACATCATTTTAGACGATCGCAAGCAGTCCCAATTGAGATTTGTATTAATCTTAGACAATGTGCCAACTACCTTCATTCCCTTATTAAATGCCATAGAAGTCGAGGTCGAAAGCGATAGGGGAGACAAGGATAGCCTTGATTTTTCAGATTTTGCGTACTTCACCAAACCCAAGGCAATACAAGTGGATCGGAAAAAATTAATAAGTAAAAACGACTTGTTTGAATCACAGGCAAGCGATTTCTATTATTCCGAATGTATATTCAAGATAGACGGAGGTTACGCAACAGAAAAGTTCGCAGCAATTACGATCAAGAAAATTTCCTTGGAATTTGCAGAGACATTAAATCCCATGGAAACTAAGAAGAAAAACATTAGGAGAGATTTGGAAATCTTTGAGGCGTTCCGAAAAAACTTCAAATATCCACTCATTCAAAAAATAACGGTACAGATTGGCAAGGGTTTTAAGGCTAATCTGGGAAAAATTGGAGAGGAATATTTGTCGAGCTTGATTGCACTCGAATTTATTTTTACGCTCATCGATGTGATATCGATGGTTGGATATCCTGGAGACATCTTAACGGATCCTTTGGGGATCTTTCTTTACGCCTTGGGAATTATTGGATTCGGGTTGTTCACGATAATGATGTTTATCATATTTTTTAGATACAAATCAAAAAGTAGAGGATATTAAAAATGACGATTGAGAAAAACGAAAAAGTAGTAAATATAATCATTACATGCTCACTTCAGAACGATTTTATCGAGAAATTAGACGACATTAAAATAAAGTACCCTGATGGTGACATAAAAGCAAATTTTGGTGATTGTCAGGACCTTTGGATCGATTTTTTTGTCAAAGGACAAGGGATAGTGGGAGAGGGCGCAAGTTTTAACAGTTTTATCCAGTGGTGCAACGAAATTATACCATCTCGCATTAAGGAACCAAGAGATGTGAGTTATTGTTACTGTAAGATCATGGAAAAATACAAGCATAGAGTTCATGTCGAAGAAGACGAGTGTAATAGGCTCTGGAACGAGGAGGACTTGGAACAATCGCTTAGAGACCTCATTAGTAAGGCAACAACAGCGAACGAAAACGAAAAATATTATTACATCCACCTCAGGGACTGGCACGATCAAACCGATCCTTCAGAAAGGGGAGAATTGGACTTTTTTGGGTTCCATTGTATTAAAGGAACTCACGGTGCTGAATTTGTGTACCCGTTGAACCAGCTGTTAAAAAACAGGGCAACTGAAGAGTACAACATCGTGCTTAACTCGAACAGCCTTAGCTCATTTAGCGATTCGAATCTCGAAGATGTTTTAGATAACATCTTGAAAAACACGGGAAGCTCAAAAACGGAAGTTCGAATAGGTACTTTTGGCGTGATCACGGATGTGAAATTACTTTTCCTCATGTTCGAGCTCATGGTGGTGCATAAATACAAAAATGTGTTCTTGTGCGAGGACTTTTCTGCAGGATTCAACAAGGCAGGACATCAAACGGGATTAAACTACATGAGAAATGTTCTCAACGCTCAAATCGTTAATAAGGAACAGTTTAGAGAAATATTCAAATTTTAAATCTCTATCTTATTTATTGATTTATACCTTGGAAAAATCCTTTGAAATACAAATAAAAGAGTAATTATCCCCCCGAAAGCAATAAATATCACAACTATATTAGTCCAAGCTAAACCCATAGTTTCATAAATAATAATATCAAGACCAAGCACGAGAAGATACAATGCCACTTCTATTAATACTATCAATGCCCACTTTAATAGTTTAAATTTCTTTTGTATTTCTTCTACCACATATTTCTTTCCTACTCTTCCAAACAACAATATTTTTGTCTCGAATACCAAAAATAGGAATAAAATCGCCATAGGTAAGGTACAAAAGAAATTTATTAAAATTTCTTTAGACTTAACTATACTTAGGAATAAAATACTTAAGATTATTAAAGAGATGCATTCAAAAGCCGTCATGAGAGTTAATTTCGATCTTGCTTGATCTCGAGAAACGATCGGAAGTGAAGCGAGAATTGATGATCCCGATTCTTCTGCATTTAATAAACCGTTCACAAGAAAAAACGGAATCGCTATAAAGAAAATCAGAATAATCGCACGCATATATAGAGCACCGTCCACTAACATTGCAAATAAGTCAAAGAGACCAATCATTGAGATCATCACAATAAAGGGAAGAGCAATAGGAGAAATCATAAAAATAAGGGTTTGAATATCGCGACTTACTAAGCTAAGATCCTTATGGATAAATGCCTTAAAAGGTGATGTGGAAGTAACTTCAATAGGTTTATTTTTCTTGTAAATTCCTTTTTCAATTTTTTTCATTTTTACCTTACCTTCGGGTTCCGTTAGACTATGCAAAGAGCTTATAGCCCTCTTGTATAGAATAAATGCGATTAAAATACTCAAGATTAATCCTATTGAAGAAGATAACACTAATTCGGGAACTAATAACTCTGGATATAAAGAAATCGATACAAAATATCCAAAAGCAAACGGAAATGGAATCAAGCTTAAAATTATATTTATTACGACTGGTGGTGCTTCAAATAAGTATGTTTTTATGATAGTTGAAACCAAATTAAAGGTTAGGGAAATCATTAATGATGTGAACTGAAATATCACGATTGTAAAAACAATAGTAATGACTTTAATGACAGTTGCTTTTTTGGAAATCTTTGAAGATGGTCTAAATATATTGTTTATTTTTTGTCCGATAATAACAAGAACATTGAAACTAAAAAACATATTTATAAAGGATGTTATTAGACAAAAAAAAAATACAAATAAACTCTGCACTACAATTCCCATTACGATTGGATATAAAATTGTCATGATGAGGAGCGGTCCGTTTAAACCACGAAATAGGGTGATAAATCCTAACTTCTTAATGACTTTTTTTGAAATAGGAAGCGTTTGCAGCCATTTAAAGACATTGCCCGTCATCAACGCTCCAGCCATGTATAATCCGCCAAATATGATGTAAAGGGACGACATTGAGAAATATACGAAATTGATGATTGAAGAAACGAGAAATATAGTCCCTTTCGGAATGGGATAAAGGGCAAGGTTTTCCAAAACAACGAAGAAAGTGATAAGAGGAATGATAGGTGCCACCGCTAAACCAGCTCCGTAGCCGATTTTGAGCCCAAGGGCTTGATTTTTGATTGTTTTACTGTTTTTTTTGTACTTTTCGAGGATTTTATTTTGATGTGCTCCAGAAGATTGAAGTTGCGATTCCATCAAAATTTCAAAATGAGTATATTGCGACATTCTATATGGCGTTATTTTTTTTTCTGACATGACTTTCACTTCAATTTAATATTCAGATATAATTTTTTTTCGTATAACTTGCCCTCAATTTATTCACGATTTCATTCACGGATGTATCTTGCTCTGTCAAACGTAAGAAAACGTCTTCTAATTTAGCACCAAGTTTATCAGCTTTTAATCTTAGTTCTTCCATTGTACCGATTCCAACTATTTTACCCTTGTTGATGATTGCAATTCTATCGCATAAATCTTGAGCAACCTCCATAATATGCGTGGAAAATAAAATAGAGCCTCCATTATTTGTGTGTAATTCCAAAATCTCTTTGAATACTCTTACGGATTTCGCATCGAGTCCTGCCAAGGGTTCGTCAAGCACGAGTAAATCTGGATCGTGTAAGATGGCGGCGATAATTTGAATTTTCTGCTTGTTTCCGTGGGATAATGTAGCGATTAGATTATCGTAATATTCAAGCGCTCCAAAACTATCCATGTATTCACTCACCCTCTCGCTTGTCGTTGTTGCGTTCAAATGTCGAATGGAAGCGATAAAGTTAAATAAGTCTCGGGGCGTTAGAGATTTAAAGATTAATGGTTCTTCTGAAACATATCCAATCCGCTTTTTAATCTCAATATCTTCTATTACAGGATCCATTCCTAAAACACTCACATCTCCCTCGTCAGGGGCGAGTAATCCTAACAATAATTTAATTGTCGTAGTTTTTCCGGCCCCGTTTGGGCCCAAAAGCCCAAATACTTCTCCCGAGTTAACTTCAAACGATATATCATCGACTGCTTTCACATCTTCAAAATATTTTTTGAGATTTTTAACAACAACTATCTTATTATTTTTCATATAATATCATTCTCGATTTAATCTTCAAATGAAAAATTTTATTCTGAGGATTTTTTTTAGAATAAAATTGTATTTTAATATCATAATCGCGTATTTAAAACCATCTGGTAAAAAAACATGATCCATCATACACAAGTTTAGGTCTGTAAAAGTGCCATCTATCCAGGTATTACACCTATTTATTATATAAAATGTGTAAAGTTAGTCAAAAAATAAATTCAACTATCGATATAACCAAAGTTTATGCTTAACAAGCCCCCTCCAAACGCGACACAAGGCGAGAATTTAGTGTTTAATCGGCTCGATTTTTTTACTAATTCTCACCCAGAAGCGTTGGGTTATGTTGAACCAGATATAGGGGGATTTCGACCGGATTTCTTGCTTCTTTCACCTAAATTTGGGGTAATCATTATAGAAGTGAAAGATTATCTCCCGGAAAATTTATTGTTCTTGAATAAATCTGGAGGCTGGGAAATTTTACAGGAAGATAAAAAAATCTTCGTGAAGAACCCTTTCGATCAAGTTTATAATTATTGGCGATCCGTGCAAGACAGGGTGAGTCATTGCAAATTTTCAAATAATTTAGAAGTTCCCATCGTGAGAATAGTTGTTTTTAGTAATATATCTAAAAAAGAAGCGATTGCAGAAAGCATTAAAAATCTTGCACCGTTGAAAATTCATATTTGTTTCAAAGAAACTCTATTGAGAAATGATTCCTTTGAAAGTTATCTCGCTGACGTCCTTCCTGCTAAATGTATGCTTTCTAAGCAACAATTTGAAATTTTAAGGGCGAATATAATCCCTTCTTGTCGTCTCCCAACGACAAACCAAGCGAGATTATCAATGTTTTATTCCGAAATGGATAAAATAATACTATTAGATCAAGAACAAGAACGATTGGCCCGCAAGTTGGGAGACGGCCATAGGCTTATTTGTGGAGTCGCGGGAAGCGGAAAAACAGTATTACTAATTGCTCGAGCGAGGATCTTGGCATTACGACACCCAGATTGGAAAATTCTCATCCTTTGTTATAATAAAAACCTTAAGAAGCAACTTTTTCGATTACTAAATCCGCAAGATTACAATTCTGATATTACTATTAGCACTTTTCACGGATGGGCTAGGCAATACATCCAGAGCACGAATTCCGAATATTCAAGATTATACGAAGAGGCAAATCAAAAAGCAGAGCGCGAGCATAAAATTGACGATTTTTTTGACATTGTTGTTCCCAAGATATTAATGGAGACAATTCAAAGCCTTGGAGAAAATAGAACGAAATATAACGCCATATTAATCGACGAAGCCCAAGATTTTAAAAAGGAATGGCTTCAAACCGTTGTTAGCGTGTTAAACGAAGAAACGAATTCTCTCCTGATAGCGTGTGATGGGATTCAAGGCATATACGCTCGAAAACCCTTCCATTGGTCGGATGCAGGCATTCAAGCGCGTGGACGTACGAAAAGATTTGAAAATTCTTATAGAACGCCAATAGAAGTAGGAGAATTGGCTCAAAAAGCATTACCAGACTTCATTGCTAAATTATTAGGAAAATTCGACGAGTTCATTCCTACGAAAAGATTTTTGGGCATTCGCGGCACGGTCAAGATCGAAATTTTTAACAGTCGAGAAGAAGAATGTCAAGCATTAGCAGAACATGTCTGTAGGATATCAAAAGAAAGCCGAGAAATATTAATCCTTTTTAAAAAAAACTTAGAAAAAAATGGTTTCAACCACCCGGTATTTCGATATTTAAAAGACCTAGGAGTTAAATGGAATTTTATGGGCGGAAAAGATATGGTACCAACAGCGATTCAAATTGGAACCATTTATGGTACAAAAGGATTGGAATCTAACACGATAATAGTTCCTGAAGTCGACACATATGTTTCAGATAAAGATAGACAATTATTGTACGTTGCCATGACCCGCTCGAAAAGTAGGTTGATATTAACTGCCAAGAAATCTACGGGCATCGTAAATACGCTTCGTTCATTTCAAAAATTAAGACAGAATCCTACAAACGGGATAGATGCGGGAGCCAATTAAAACGAATTTATCAGTTAAACAGAACTCCCCTTCTTCGATTAATAGTTCAATTGCATGTGCATTCTCTGGAACGTCCTTGAGAACGAATTCGCCTTCTTCAAGATAGATCTCGTCGCAAGAAATCGATAGTTCTGCTAGAGCTTCTCCAGCATCAGTCCTTAAGAAGATTGCAAGTTGGCCGTTTGGATAATAGCGTTTTCTTAAAATAGTTCGGACTTTTTTTTGCATGAGTATCATAAGCATATTTCAGATTGAAAGTATTTAAAAAAAAACAGGTTCAAAAACTTGTGAAATTTTAAAAAATGAGTCATATATCAATTACTTCAATTTCGATAATTTATTGATCTCGTCTAGATTTTTCTTTTTGGAAAAAAAAGCTTTTTGAAAAGTATCGTATTCTGCTGAAGAGAGGATTGTTTTAAATTTTTCTACATATGTAGCAGTAATGTCGAATGCTTTATTTATCAATACGCAGGGATATTCATTACAAGCGCCACAGTTAGCTACTCCGCGTACAATGCAGCAATCTTTAACGCCATATTCACATTCATTGATATCTTCACACCCATAACATTTCATTTTATCAAGATTGTCAAGATCGTGATGCCATCCAACTTTTTCCATTAATATAGCGGATTCCCGAAGCATGTCTAAGCTCCCATTTATTGTTGCTAAATATCTGGGACATTCAGAACAATCATCTCCACAATATGCTATTTTTTTAATAAAAATCACCTTCTCATCAAGTATAATTCCATTATAAGATATTTGTTTAAATAAGATATTTTATATAAATAGATATGGGTAAGGAAATGCATTAAACGCATGAAATATGCAATTAAAAAATATAAAGCGACTTTAAGACTAAACTTTCTTAGATTATCAAAGTGCTAAGATATAAATTCATGAAATTAACTATTTATTTGTAATGTCGCAAAACGGTTACGAACAAAAAAACATCCATATCATTTGTCCTCACTGCAAGGTAAGTTTTACGAGACCAATTGAATTTAAAAAAAGCGATGGTCTTTATTCAACCCTTATCAATAATCACCCAAACAACAAGGGATGCCCTCCATTTTTAATTTTTATTGATAAGCATGGAAAACATAGAGGCTCCCAAAAGATAGATGTTATCGAAACCACTAGCGAAGAAAGTCAGAAATTCGTTGAAAGCGCTCAGAATAAGATTAGTGAATTGGAAAACGCGGTGCGTTTCTACCACATCAAGGTTCCTAGTCATAAAGGCGGGGGATTTGAATGCAAGGTAACAGACGATGCGGATTGGGAAATTTTAAACACGAAATCCTATAGCATATTAATAGAAATGCTGATTGATACTAACGAAGAGAACCTACTTGGAATAATAACATTGGAAAGATACAGAGAATTTGAAGGTGGAATGCTCATTTATGGAAAATATCAAGGAATGATCTATACTATATTTTGGAAGGACCAAAAAAGCCTTCAGCGACAATCAATGGACGAAATTAAGTTAAGTGCTAATCTAACGGTTGAAAAACTATTTACATTATATGATTTAGCAGACTTATTGTTTTAAGTGTTAATACAGTAAATTACCTATTATTTATTTTTATAAAAATATATAAGAATGGACTTTCTTGTATATTATGGATAAGAATTATTTCTTACTTAATCCCCATGCAGTTATCGATTGAACAACTTGCAGAGAACATCGTAAATCAGAATGTCACAAACATCAATTTAATCAGTTATTTTAAGAGATCCACCTCCAGAACTCCCGTTTTTTTAAGTCAGATTAAGAGAAACTACGCCGAAATTCGACCTCTTCTCAATAATGGTTTGATTAAAGCTTATGATCCAGTAAAAAGCTACGAGTTTTTTATCGACAAGTTAGAAAATTGTTTCTACGAGTCTTATCAAGAAAAAATCGATTTTCTCAAAGAAGAGATTTGGCGCAGAAAACGAGCTAAAGAAAATCTAATTAAAAAGGCAGAGGATTTAGAACCTAAAGTGGGAGATAAAGAGTACGATAGCAAGCTACACGATTGCTTGGAGTTTGCTAAAAAGACGATAAACATGCTCGATAAGATGGAACTCGAAAAGGAGGATTTTAACAATGTGATTGCTAAATACCAAGAAAAAATGAAAGAAGATCCCGTCTACAAACTATTGTTGTATGTCCGAAATGATAATGAAATTATTTTTAATAAGAGAACCGCCGATAACGAGCAACTCGTGCGTAAAAAGTTGCTTACATATGCCGAAGCGTGCGTTCCAGGAGAGGCAAAGGATTTGGTTATGGAGATGAAGAATCGAGGGTTTTATAAGGAGTATTCTCCAGCTAAAAACTATTATATTACCGATCTGGGATTAATTGTAGATAAAAAATTGAAAGAACATTCTTGGGACGAGCAAAAAAAAATTGAAGATAAGCTTCCTGAAGAGCAATTACAAGAAGAAGAATTTGAGCAATTAAGAGCAAAATTCAACCTTTAAAGAAAAAAAAATGAATTTATTATTTTAAAGAAATAATTTTTATTATAGATAACATAACATGCCTCTTTTTATTAGTGAGTTAATTTCTAAATTCGGACAAACCGATCGATTTTTATATGATGAGAACGTAAATAAGTGTAATGCAAGTCGAGCTACTATCGTCGATTGAGGAAAATGCGCTCTTAAATATTAAAAATATAGAATTAATTTCGTACTTTAATAAATCAACGATAAAGACGCCCGTTTTCTTAAGTACGATTCAAAAAAGATATTCCGAGATAAAAGCACTCCTTGAAAATGGGTTTATAAAGGCTTCCAAACCAGTTAAAAGCTATTTTTTTAATATAAACAAGCTCGAAGACTTTTTTTACGAGACTTATCAAGAAAAAATCGATTTGTTAAAAGAATATATTACTCTTAACAAGCAAGAACAAGAAAGAATCGTCCAAAGCGTGGAAGAGATGGAGCCCAATAGCGGAAGCGAGGATTACGATACTCGTTTGAAAGAATGCGTATTGTATGCCAAAAATTGCTTGGAAGACATTAAACAACTAAAAATTCAAAAAAAAGAGTTTAAAAAGGTAATTTATGACTTGCGAGATGGAATGGTACGCGATCCTTTCTATAAATTCATTCTTTTCGTGCGAAACGACAAGGAATTCGTTTTTAACAAGAGAACAGAAGATCACGATGGTCGCATTAAGAAAATATTATTGCATTACGCAAATTCTTGCACGAACGGAAATGGACAAAAATTATTATCCTTGCTAAAGAATCAGAATTTTTATAAGGAATATTCTCCTGCAATGAACTATTACATAACGGAATTGGGAAAACAAGTAGATTTAGAACTGAAGAAATTCCGGTGGGAAGAAAGCGAATATGAACAATACGAAAAAACTGCCGAAGAACTCCTTCAAGAAGAAGAGCTTGAAAAATTAAGAGAATTCATTGGGTTCTGATAAAGATTGATCTTTAAGAAAAGAACCTTTTTTATAACAAGTTTTAAATGAAAACAAAAGTATTGTATTATAGCTTATAGAAGAGTTGATAAGAAAAATGATTACCTGGATTATTCTGATTTTACTGTTCGTGTGGTGTGTTTACAAGCGAACCAGAGAGAACGGGGAAGTTAAGGGCTTTCCCCTTGGCTTGCCTCGTGGTACGATTAGAGCCATAGTGACGCTTCTGATTGTTTCTCTCCCGCTCCAATTTTTAATAATGGATCAACCCATACCAGGCATTGTAGTTAACGCACTTTTTATAGTCGTAGCGTTTTATTTTGAAGCAAGAAAACCAGGAGAAGACCGATTAAAAAGGATCATAAAAGAACTAAAAAACCCTGAAAAACACTATTTGGAAGAAAAGCGAATTAAAAAACCATTATATTGGCCAAAATATACCGTTAGAATCACCCTGATCCTCCTGCTTACCTTGATAGTCGCTATATCAATGATCAGCGGCAAGATCAGCACATTTGAAGCAACTAGCACCATTATCGATGTCGTCTTGATCATAGGACTTTACATGATAGGGTCCATATTTAGAGGGATAGGAGTTTATAAAGAACGGAAGAAACTCAAGGCACAAATTTCTGATATGAAAGAAGTGCAAAATATGACACGTTTTCAAATCATGGAAAATTTGATGGTAGAAAAATTAGGCTGGTGGGCGCGCAAGGGTAAGTTCATCTTGTCAATGTTCGTGCTAATATCAATGATAGTATCACTGTTCTTTTACACATTTAACATCCCCGGTCAGATTATATCCACTCCAGACTATACATTATCGCTTGAAGGATTCCTATTACTAATAATAAGCTTATATTATGGTATAAGAGATTAAAATCAGCATGTTATATCTTTCTAATTTATTTTATTCTCTAAACTTATCTATTTATCAATTGTGTCTTTAATAATTTATTTAAAATCGACATGAGAAATTAAAAATGATGGATTTAATTTTTAAGTCCTTGAGCTTTACTTTAAAAGGTAATGACTTTAAAGAATTTTATTTCTAATTTTTATTCCTTTATTTAATAAATTTGTAATTTGAAATATGATGATTTTTCTTTAGATTTGGATGGGATGTTGTTTACTTTTCTTTATTTTAAAAATTAAATTAACTAACAAACCATTTTATTAGATACTTTTAAAATAAAAAAAGTAATATCTTGGAAAATTTCCTATTAATCAAAAACATCAAATTATTTTTTTGTTTTTGATTCTTGTTTTTCAATCTTGCGGTATTCTTTTGTAATTAGAAAGCGAATGATTTCCGTGTTATTTTTTATGCCGTGATATTCCTTTACGACTTCGAGCTTGTCAAATATTTCTATCTCGAGGGGAATGTGCATGTCCTTGCTTTTTTCGTTTGCCATTAGGTATATGTTATTTATTGTTCTTATAAAGGTTTTTGGAAGTATAATTTATTATTAATTTTTTTTTTTATTATAAAAGAATCAGAAATGTAGCAATTATGGAGAAAAAATGGATCATACATGGATAAACAAGGATAAATTTAAATATGAAAACATAATCTATATGTATGTTTCCTCTCAATGTTTTTGCATAAGGTATATTAAATAAAACGATAATCGATAAGCAAATAAACTTTCCACTTCAGGAGTGGGCGCGGAAGCCGAGAATCCTAGGTGCGAATAGTGTAGTGGCTTGAAACAATGATCTTTTTGTTAATTCACTGATACCCTCATTTCACGCAAGAGAGTCTTGGCATCGTAAATCGTAAAAAAACGGAGATAAGGTAAGAACTCCTTAAATTATTTTAAAATAGGTAGATAAAGGTAGTTTGAATCATGTTATTAGTCATATTAATGATTGTATTACTGGTTGGTGGTATAGCTCTAATAATTGTTTCAAGTGGTCAAGCAGTGAAACATTGCTCCTATCTTGCTAAAGCTCTTGGAATATCACCTTTTATTATAGGACTTACAATAGTATCTCTAGGAACCGACCTATCCGAAATATTTAACTCTATTATCTCAAGTTCTCTAGGACACGCAGATGTTAATATTGGAGATGCGATTGGATCCTGCCTTGTCCAATCAACCCTCATTTTTGGACTATTACCAATTTTAGGAGGGAAATTCGAAGTAAAAAGAAAAGAAATAATTGTCATGGGAATTTGTGAGATAATTGCGCTCATCATCTTGTACTCCACTATTGAAAAAGGATACATAACCAGAATGAATGCGTTATTCATGATGGGTAGCTTGATACTATATTTTTTGATAACTTATACATACACTAAAGAAAACACTAAAGAAAAAGTTGCAACACTCGAAATAGTGGAAGTACATAGAAAAAAATCCTTTCATGCAATAATAGCGCTCGTCGCTTTCGTTGGTGTTGCAATTAGCGCGCTTATTATCGTAGAATCGATTATTTTTCTTTCAACTTTACTTTTGGTCGATGAATTTATCATAAGTTTTTTCGTGTTAAGTATTGGCACTTCGCTTCCAGAATTAACGGTTGATATCAACGCTTTAAGAAGAAAAGAAAGCAAGTTGGCTGTTGGAGACATCATTGGAAGTTGCATAGTCGATGCAACACTTGCAATTGGGATAGGTCAAATTTTCTTTCCACAAGAAATCAACGCTTCTCTTGCGCTTCCAACCATTCTTTACACCATATTTGCATCTTTAATAGTTTTTATCTTTATCGGAATAAGGCAAAAAGTTGATAAAAAAGCAGGTGTCGTCTTAATATCTTTATATATCTTGTCTTTTGGTTTGATTTTTCTTTTTTCAAACCTCTAATTTTTGAATTAATTATTATATTTGTTATATGGGAACGAAATTTTCCCCTCAACCTTGATTTTTAAATATCACTTTACGGATGTATTAATTAAGAAGTAAAAAATTATTATTCGAATTTTTTAAGTATGATTTTTAATTTTATATATTAGAATTACACAGAAACAAACTGATCTAAATGATTGATGTAGAAATATACAAGAATTTTGCTAACAACTGCGTGTGCCTTCATTGCCAGAAACATGGTAAAATTGTTGAAAAAGAGGGTAAGATACAAAAAATAATTAGTTGCAGCAAGTTCAGGAACAAACCAAAAGCCTATATTGGAAGTTGCAAGGAATACGTTAAGTCTCCATTTTTTTAAACGATTTGATTTATTTGATTTGACCTTGTTCTTTTTTTAAACTGATTTTTAAGGTAAAATCTGAAATTTTAAAAACATGTTCACTATGTGATCGATTAGATATCTTAATTATAAAATCATAAAAGCGGATTGAACCAATAGTATTTTCAAAATGTTATATAACCTCGATAAAAAAGAATTAGTGTAGACGATGCTTGATAAAGATCTTCCTCTCCAGAGAGAAAAATTTGCAGATTTAATTGAAAAAGGGGAAGAATGGATTTTAGAACGGCTTTTTTCGTACGCCACAAAGCTTAACTTCGTAAAATACACATCAACCTTGAAGGAAGCTTGGCGAATTTCCATTGAAGGCCTTTCTAAGCCTTTAATACACGCAGTAAGAGGAATAGAGGGGATTCCGGATTTTGGACCAGACGAAGATTATGTAAACGATCCTATTGCTTCTTTTGGAATATTAGAAGCTCAATTACATAGAAATCGAGGTGTGACTTTAGAAATGTTTTTGGGGCTCTTGAAATATTATAGGCAATCGTATATCGATCTTGTTATTCAAGCTAGTTATGAAAAGAAGTTTGAAAATTTCTGCAGGAATTTTCTCGATCGATTCTTCGATCGCGTAGAGTTAGGATTTTGTACTGAGTGGACAAGAACGCCCCATAAAGATATTATTGCAGATTTACAGGATACAAACCGTCGAATGACTAATGAAAAGAATAAATACCTAACTTTCTTCGAAAGCCTTCCTAATCCAGCAATTTTTATCAATTTAGAAAATAAAATTGAAAATCTGAATCATTCTGCTTCTGTTCTTTTTGGACTTTCTCGCGTTCCTGGCGCTACTTATTACAGCAAGGTTAAAGACGATACAATACCCAATTGGATAAAAAATGAGATGGAACAATTTATTCAAGAAAATATTGAGGAGTACAGCTTTGAAAATCACATTCCCACTCTCAAGGGGAAGCGATATTTTAGCGTCAAGATGAAAAAAATGCTCGATGTGAGCTCGAAATTTAATGGCGTTATCGTTATACTTAACGATCTCACCGAACGAATCAATGCTGAAGAGAATCTCAGGAAGTCAGAAGAGAACTACAAGCAAGCTTTCGATAGAGCAAATTTATTTAAAGATATTGTCATTCACGATGTTAATAATGTTTTACAACTAATGCAATCTTCAGAAGATTTGTATAAATATTATCGAGCAGAAGGTTGTGAATTATCAGAGATTGACGAAATCCTAGTAAACATGGATAAATCAATTGAAAGAGGCATTCAGATCGTTCAAAACGCTCGAAAGCTATCTCAGGTTGAGGAAACAGATTTGTTAAATCAATCCCTAAATTTATACAAGTACTTGGAGGATTCTGTTAATGCTTTGAAAAATAAGCACGAAAATCGAGATATAAACGTTCACATCGATGCCTTTAGCGAAAAAATAATCATCAAGGCTAATGAGTTACTATTCGATGTATTCGACAATATATTCGCGAATTCTATAAAATACAATCAAAATCCAAAAATTGAAATAATTGTAAAAATTTCCGAATTCTTATTGAATCAAGAAAAATATATAAAATTGGAATTTATAGACAATGGAATTGACGTTCCTGACGAGCAGAAGGCACTTATTTTTGAAGAAGGGAGAAAAGCAGTAAAAAGCGGAAAGGGCTTGGGTTTCGGCCTGACCCTGGTAAAGAAGATAGTAGAAAGCTACCGGGGAAGGGTTTGGGTGGAAGATCGCGTCAAAGGAGATCCGTCTCAAGGCACCAATTTCGTACTCTTGGTTCCCTCACACATGTAATAGTACCTATTAAATTTTAATATTAAAATTTTACCACATGGATTTAAATAGTGCTTATAATAAATGTCTCATAAGGATATGATAATTTAATAAAAAATATCCTAGAGGTGAAAAATCGTTTTTGAAATAGGAGAGATTATATTTATCATTATCATTGCTGTCATCATAATTGCTTGTGCTATTTTCTTTCCCATCCTATTAGCCTCCTTAAAGGTAGTAAGCGAATTTGAGAGATTGGTAGTATTTCGATTCGGAAGATATCACTCGATTAAAGGTCCTGGAATCGTTTCAATCATACCAGGAATCGATAAAACGAGAAAAGTTGATATGAGGACGATCACTTACGACGCCAGAATGATCAAGATAATCACCAAGGACAATGTCCGTTGCGATGTTGATACTGTCGTGTATTATAAAGTCATAGATCCCAAAAAGGCCGTTGTTTCAGTTGCAAATTATACCTTTGCAACGCAAAACTTGGCAAACACAGTATTAAGAGAAGTACTGGGTCGTGCCGAACTCGACGATTTGCTAACTAAAACACACGATTACACATTGGAAATACAAAAACAGATCGACGAAAAAACAGACCCATGGGGAATTAAAGTGAGTGACGTGGCAATCAGCGACATCGTTCTTCCGGTTGAGATGCAAAGAGTCATTGCAAAACAAGCCGAGGCAGAAAGGGAAAAACGAGCTAGGATCATCGTTGCCGATGGCGAGTCAATTGCCGCTCAAAAAATGCTCGAAGCGGCTCAGATTTACGCCCAAAGCCCCATCACGATCAAGTTACGAGAGTTACAAACCATGACGGATATAGCTCGAGAAAAAAACCTAGTGGTTATTACAACTACAAGCGATGTGGGAGAATTAGGTAAATTAATAGCCATGAGCAAGAACAAGTGATTGTCAAATTAAATAATAATTTTTTTTCATTACAATATAGAAAGGATCAAATTCGAGAAAATTAATATGATTTTGTTTATATTATCAATAGTATTAATCGTAGTAGGAGTTTTACTTGTAATCGGAGAAATTGAATCAGAAGAAGTTGACTTCTTCGGACCAGTTGCGCTATTTTGCATGATTATGGGTATTTTAATGTGGTTTTTTTCAAATCCAATAGTGATCATGAGGTCGTGGGAATTATTCGTGGTGGTTTCGGCCATATTTTTATCGATCGTAATCATTTTCTCCGGCTTTTCAATATTTGTTACGATTAAGATGATAAAAATAAGGAATGCTCCAACAACCGATCAAGAATTTATTGGAGGATTAGGGAAAGTTGTCAAGTTGATCACTAAGACCAAGGATGGATATATTAAATACAAAGGAGAATTATGGAAAGCGGGTTCAGATCACGAAATCTCCCCAAAACAAAAAGTTAAAGTCATAAAAAAAGATGGTATTAGAGTACAAGTCGAACCGTTAATACTTTCGAGCTTGATGTATTGTCCAAATTGTGGTGATAAAATAAGAGAAGAAGCAATAGTATGTAGCAAGTGCGGAGAAGATTTATCTAAAATAGAATAAAATCAATCCATTCTCCTAAAAAATCTATATTTAAACAACAAGAAGGTTTTAAGCGAAAATTATTTTATAATCTCTTGATATAAGGCATGTCATTTTTTATTATAATTGCACGAAATTTGCTTCGGTATGATAACGATAAAGTTTGACCCGCTAGAAGGATCTCCTTTGACGCGATCTTCCACCCAAACCCTTCCCCGGTAGCTTTCTACTATCTTCTTTACCAGGGTCAATCCGAAACCCATTCCTTTACCACCCTTTAAAGACGCGTTCCCTTCTTGGAAGATTTGCTCTTTTTTTTCGTCTGGAACGCCTATTCCGTTGTCAAGGAATTCGATTTTAACATAATCCACATCTTCCAATGATTCCGTTGATATTTTAATGGAAATTTCAACAAGGGGATTATCGTTGTATTTAACAGCGTTCATGATGATGTTTTCAAAAACATTGGCGAGCAACTCGTTTGCTTGGGCAAAAAATAGATTTCCATCGAATTTGACATTTATATCGATCTTGGTGTTTTGGAATCCTTCTTTTACAAATTTAATTGCGCTCCTTAAAGCGTCACATACATCAACTGATTCGGGGGTAAAATATTGGTTTTCTATTTCCGATAATCTCCTAACATTCGAAACGAGTAAAGTTCCCCGGACAATTTGTTCTTTCATCATTTTCACCAAATGGGTCAATTCATGAGCTTTTTCAGAGTCGTTTTGAAACAAGGTGAAAAGAGAAAGGGAAGTTTGAATGATGTGAAGAATGTTATTGATATCGTGTGTAAAGAGTTTTTTATAAAAAGATTCCTTTTCAAAGGCTTTTTTCAACCTTTCTTCGGCTTTCTTTTTTTCGGTTACATCTCTCGCGATTATAAGGTCCCTTTTTTTGCCTTGTCTATCGGTAAATCTCTTTCCTCTTACTTCCAGCCATATTTTTGATTGATTTCTAATGTGAACCGTTTCGTAGTCAAACTCGATTTCGTCAACCGGTTGACTGGGATGCAATAATTTTTTAACATCATCGATATTAGAGGAAGCAAACGCGGTCCATTTCTTTCCAAGGAAAAACTCAGGTTTTTCTCCAGTAACATCGTACACTTGAGGCGTGACATATTTGATGATACCTTTCATGTCTATCTCAGCAATGATATCAGATGTGTATTGAACAAGATTTTCGTATTTCTCCACATATTCTTTGAGTTCTACTTCAAATCTTCTTTGATCTACATTTTCACTTAATACAGCCATCGGGACAATTTTTTCGTTTAATCTTACAAGAGCACACTTGAAAGAAGTCGGGACATAATTTCCATTTTTGTGTTTTAGACGAAAATCTAACGAAATGTTTTTTTCGGTCTTGATCACTTCCCTCAATGATTTTTTTAATTTTTGATGGTCTTCGGGGTGCACATAATCTAAAATTGAATTTCCAAGAATTTCAGTTGATCGATATCCCGACACATCATAAATTTTAGGACTGATAAATACCACGGCGAGTTCTGAATCAAGTTCCATGATCACATCAGCTATGTTCTTGATAATGAATTCAATACCGTCCATATAACTTTGTTTTAGTTGGTTTTTATTGATTGCTACGATTATCACCCATTATTTATCAAGAGATTTTAACGATCGAACTTGATTCCAATGTTTATTGATAGTGCAAACCTTTATTTAAAAAGTAGGTATTTTTTTTTTATTTCTTCCTTTTAACACGAACAAGTAATCCGATTTCAAGCAAGATCTACTGGAGTATTCTCCATAATTTCTCCGTATAATCGCAAATTGATTCTATTATAAGAAGATCGAAAAACTTAGTAAGAATAAAAAGTACAATTTCGTAGAAATAAATTATAATGATTATTTTTCCGTTATCGTAATTGTTTAAATAGTTATTAAAATAAAATTAATTGGGTCCCGTTGTTTAAGTAAAACTAAGAATAATTGTTATTAATTGCATAATTTACATGTAAAATAATATCATCGTGAGCGAAAAGGAACAATTCGACGAAGAGCACATTTTTGAGTTTTTCGAAGACGATATTGAAAATAATTTAGAAAGCGAGATATTTATCGTCAAAGATCATTACAAACCTGTGAATTTCCAAACCGATCTCAACGAAGAGCAACTTGAGATCGTGAATAATCTCAAGGGCCCCATGCTCGTCTTTGCAGGAGCGGGTTCGGGAAAAACTAGAACGATCGTTTATTCAGTTGCTAAATTATTGCTTTCAGGAGTAATGCCTCATGAAATCATGTTAGTCACTTTCACAAATAAGGCAGCAAACGAGATGATTAGCCGTGTTGAATTACTTCTTGGAAAGCGCCCCAAGGGCATTTGGGCAGGGACCTTTCATTCGATTGCGAATAGATTCTTGAGAACTTATTCGGAAACGGCAGGTTTGAAACCAAATTACACGATAATGGACGATAGTGACTCAAAAGCACTCATGAAACTTTCGATTGCGGCTTCTAATGTGAAAGAAGTAAAGAAACGCTTTCCAACGGCCTCAATGGCAAAGGATATCCTTTCGTATTCTATTAATTGTAATAAAACGATTAAGGAGGTCATTTTATGGAAATACAGTCAATTCGAGGGAGACTTGATCGAAAAAAAGCTCAAGGAGGTGTATCAAACTTACGCTCGGAAAAAAGCGGTAGACGGCTTGCTCGATTTTGACGATCTCCTCGTTTTTTGGAACAAGCTATTAGACGAAAAATTTATAGCAAGACTGGTTGCTAACAAGATCAAGCACGTGTTAGTTGACGAGTATCAAGACACGAATTACATCCAGGACGAAATTATTCGAAAAATTGTTGCTCAGAATCCCGATTGCAACATGGTAGCTGTTGGGGACGACGCACAAAGCATCTATGCGTTTAGAGGTGCCAATTTTCAAAATATATTAACATTTCAAGACAAGTACCCAGAATGCAAGGTATATAAGATCACATATAATTATCGCTCAACGCCTGCTATTTTAACCCTCGCGAATGATTCCATAAGCAACAACAAGCACCAATTCGAAAAACGGATGAAAGCCGTAAGGCAACCAGCAGTGAAACCGTTTCAAGTAAGTGTTGGAACTGAGGAGGACCAAGCACGATTCATATCAAACCAAGTCTTAAAATTACGGCAGGAAAACATTGATTTACAGGATATGGCGGTTTTGTATCGAGCAGGGCATCATTCCATGAAAATTGAATTAGAACTTCAAGCAAAAAACATCCCTTACGAAGTGAGATCGGGATTGGCATTTTTTGAGCGAGCACATGTGAAAGATTTGCTCGCACACTTGCGCGTTATTGACAATCCGTACGACGAGTTATCTTGGGCGCGTATATTTAACATCGTTCCTGGGATCGGCTCCACATCGGGAGCGAAGATATTTGAAAGAATTTCAAAAACGCCACATCCTGCGATAACAATCGTTAGCTCGGATTTTTTTTCTAAAACAATGAAAGGATGTAGAATTCAATCAATTGGTAGGAAAAATTTGATAAATCATGTGAAATATTTCGTCGATTATGGTCCTGAAGATGATCCACATGAAGTCGTGCTTGACTTGGTTAAATTACTTGAAAAAAACGTTAAATCGAGCTATAACGATTGGGAAAATAGGATAGAGGACTTGAACCAATTAGGAGCGTACGCCCAGAATTATTCGTCCATTCAGAAATTTTTAGAAACTCTTAGTCTCAATCTTTCGAATATCGAATCCAAAACCGTGAGATCTGGAGAAGATAAGAGAGAAAAAAAACCAATGGTTCTTTCAACAATTCATCGCGCAAAAGGACTAGAATGGAAGGTTGTGTTTATTCCCATGTTATGTGAAGATCTCTTCCCTTCAAGCAGGGTTTACGATTTAGAAGAGGAATTTGAAGAAGAAAGAAGAGTTTTTTATGTAGCCGTTACTCGTGCTAAAGATCAGCTTTATTTAATATCCCCTTCTGTTATCCAATCCTTTCGAGGAATACAGGCGGCAGCGGTTTCCCAATTTGTTTCAGAATTACATCCAAGGTCATACAAAAAATCTCGAGTCGACTTTAAACCAAAATACAACCCGTCTCAACCGAATAATGATTGCGACCTATCAGCTCACTTTAGCACGGGTTTTGAAGTAATGAATAAAAAATCGACGGAAACACAAGCAAATCAAACGAATATTGAAGGGACTGCAAGCCCGGAAAAAAAAAAGGAATTTAAATCAATATTAGATTTCACCTATAAAGACGAATAGAGGAATTCTCATTTGCTTTAATTCAATCGTTTTTATAAGGACTATATCCATATTTCGTAGATTTTCAATATTTCATAAAACGACACGATCGTTGAATAAAAGCAATAAGTTTATTACAGTGATAGTACTTTAAATCTTAGCACGCCTTTTTAAAGCAAACGACAGCGTGCTTATTCGCAAGGTTTTAAACATGGCAAGTGGAACAGTTAAATGGTTTAACAGCAAGAAAGGATTTGGTTTTATCGCTTCTGAAGAAGGAGAAGATATTTTTGTTCATTTTACGGCAATAAAAGCCGAAGAAAACGAATATAGAACTTTACACGAAGGGGATAAAGTCAGTTTCGACGTAACTGAAGGGCAAAAGGGACCTCAAGCATCTAATGTTACGGTCACAGAACGTGCTCCAAGACAACCACGGGGCGGCGGTAGGAGGGGACCTTCTCGATATTAAAAGTAAAAATTACGAGCAAGAACCTTTTATAAATTTTTAAATCGTAGGAATGATAAAAATGAACCCTTGGTGTAAGGGAACTAATTATTGATTCTTACTTTTTTTTTCTCGTTTGTTATTCAACCAATAAGTTCCCAATAGGATGGTGAATAATGTCGATCGATATAATTTTTAATTAGAGATAATATATCCTTGTCTATATGCAGTAGTTTCGTCTCATGTTGGAGTTCTGCGAGAAATTCTGATTTAGATATGAGCCTTCCATGTTCAAGGATTTTTCGAGCACCTTCTGCAAGACGCGTGAATTTCGATAATTCTTGTTGAAGAAGAATCAATTGTTCAGCGGGATTTATAATTTCGAGAGCAATATTTAAATTCGTTTTAATAAAATCTAAGCGGCCTTTCCAAGGACATTGAAGAATTTCGTTCTTAATACCAATTATTAAAACACCAGGTTCGTCGCGCAATACTTTTGAAAGCTCAATTTTATCAATAAAGAAAATTAGATTGTCGTGGTGGTGGTTTTCGCGGAAAAGAAATTTTAAAAATGAATCTAAATTCTTGATAAACTCCTTATTAAAATTATTTTTTATAACATACGCTTTATACTTAAATATGAGTGCGTGTAATAAATGCATGATTACTTTTTTTCCAAATATAGAAATAAAATCTCCTAACTTGATATCTATATAAGCACTTTCTTTTGGCACAATCGGTGACATTAAATATTCAATTTTTTCGTGCCCTCTTACGATGCCCTGAGAATCCAAGAGCACTATAAAGTGATGATCCTTACATATCGCCCCAGCGGGAACTTGTACCTTAATAGTACCCCATTTTTTATGCTTGAAAATAGCTACGGGAATTTTTATTTTTCCAATGGCTTTACAAAAAGGACAGGTTACTTCAATTTCATTAGTCTCGAAATCCATCGGTTTCATCGAGTTAAAAGAATTTTCTCAAGTAAAGTAATCACTTTACACTAACACGAATAAAAATGAATAGTTATTAAAAATTTTGACTAGAATATTATTATTTTTTTGTTATCTTTTTCCAGTATGATGGAGAGTAATGACGATTTAAGAACAAATTCACCAAAGAAAGCTTATTCTTATCAATTTTTGAGATTTTTGATTTTTGCTGAAGCTCAGTAATAAATTCAGACCGAGGGACGGTTTCGTGCGATTCGAGAATTTGTTTTGCTAAATCTCCCAACGCAAAGAATTTGGCGATTTCCTGCTGAAGAATCACTACCTGTTCAGCTGCGCGAATTATCTCTAAGGATTTAGTTAGGATGCTTTCGGCAAAGGCGATTGATTCTTTCCATGGCCGATGGATTATTTTATTCTTTGCATTGATTACTAAACCATCTTTTTTAAGATCGCTCATATTGACTGACTCGGCCTCTTCAAGAATAACTAACTTATTTAAGTCCCGATATTCTTCAGGTAATAGAAAATAAAAAAATGAACAAATTTCTTGGTATTTAACAGCCAATAATTTATTGGATTGCATGAAAATCCTGAAATTAAACATCGTTGCGTGAATTAAACACGCCATCCCTTCAAAACTAAAGAAGGATATGAGCTCGTTAAGAGTTAAACTCGACCTTCTATCCCTATTTTCGTCTGAACGGGTGAAACTCTCAATCTTTTCGTGCCCTCTCACGATTCCCTGAGAATCAATGAGTGCAATAAAGTGATGTTTACCGCAAATAGCTCCCGCAGGAACTTGTACTTTTATAGTGCCCCATTTTTTAGAAGACAATACTGAAGCGGGTATTTTTATGTTTCCAACTGCTTTACAAAAGGGACATTCTACTTCTATGGAGTAAATATTTTCAGGATCCATGATAAAATCGTTTGATGAGATTAATAACTGTCCAGATAAAAACTTGAACAACAAATTGATCAGATTTTATACTTTAACAACAAACTCATACAACTATAAAAAATTCCTAAATTTAAAAATTAGTAAAAAGATAAGCAAAAAAATCATTTAGAAATTTTATTTTCGGGAGTCAGGATAATTCAAATTATTTGTGAAAGCTTCTTTTCAAGTTTAAATAAAGAGAAATATATTAAACAAATTAGCAACTATTATAAAGTGAATGATTGAGCTTGACTCGTTGGGTTATATTTCGGAGATATTTTCTTCCCTCCAAGGAGAGGGAGGAACTGTACGAGGGAGTTGCTTTGGAAAACGACAGATTTTCGTGCGATTTTCGGGATGCAACTTGATACAGGGAGATGATGAATCAACAGGATGTTTTTGGTGCGATTCTCCCCGTGCTCAGCGTTTAGAGGCCGGAGCATTCACATACGAGACAATGCCTGGCACCCAACACCTTGCTAGCGCCGAAAGTCCAATTAGAATTTCAAAAATCGTTGATATAATCGAAAATTTGTCAACACCCGATTTGCATTCGATAAGCTTTACTGGCGGAGAACCTCTTTTTCAATTCGAAGTAGTTGACAAGCTATCAAGGACTTTAAGGGAGAAAGAGTGGTCAACTCCTTTATATTTAGAAACAAATGGAACCATTCGTCTTACAGACGCACAATTATCAACGATAGCAGAGAGTTTCACCTATTGTTGCTGCGATATTAAGGACAGAAGTGCTAAAGTGACATCAAAAGAAGATGATTGGAAGAAACTCGTGAAATCTGAACTCAAATTTATAAAGCAAATGGCAAATCGAGGAGTGGAAGTCTTTGCAAAACTAGTAGTAACAGCTGACTCTAAGATAGAGGACATCCTATGGATAGCAGAGCAACTCTCTAAGATCCGTCTTGGTGATGGTCAAGTAGTCGGGCTTGCGATTCAGCCCGCCGTATTAACAGAAAAATATGCGAAAAAATATTCCATTAGTTCGAGACAATTGCATCAAATATTCGAATCTGTGGTAAGATTCGTGCCCATCGAAAGCCTGAGCTTATCGGTCCAAGCCCATAAAATGATCGGCTTGTTTTGACTTGATTTATGAAATGTACCGTAAAATATAACAAATACAAACAATTTACATATCTTAGAGCTAAACTAATTTCTTATTGCTATCAGATTATATCAGATGTGAAATAATAGATGGGATACAAGGTTATCGTTCACGAATCCAAGGTGAAATTTTCGGCCAGTCACTTTTTAAAAGAACATTTCAAGTGCTCGAGATTGCACGGGCATAACTATTACGTATCGGTCGAAGTGAGCGATGATTTGGACGAGAACTACTTCGTGGTCGATTTCATGGAACTCACGCAAAAACTAAAAGCTATAGTGGAACCATTGGATCATTATGTGCTCATACCAACGGAAGCAAAAGAGATCACGGTTAATCGGACGGAATATTCCGTGGAAGTGTTGACTCCTTCAAAAAGATATGTGTTTCCACTTTCGGATGTATGTTTCTTGCCTTTACCTGCCACTACAAGCGAACTTTTGGCAAAATACATTCACGACCAGTTAAAAATAATTTATAAAAATAAGAAATTACTCGTAAAAGTCGGCGAAAGCAAGAGCTCCCTTGCTTCCTACGAGGAATGATATTATCATTTTTCATATTCTTCAATAGATGTAAGTAAATTTTATGTGTTATACTATGTTTTATCAATTAAGTCTATTAATTTCATAATGTTTGAGTGCTTTTCATGTTCTTTTAAAAACACGATAGGTGAAAATAACGCATAGAAAAAACGAAGCGGCCTTGGTCGTGCTGTCTGGTGGACAAGATTCTACAACTTGCCTCGTGTGGGCGTTAAAAAAATTCCAATTAGTATCCGCAATAACATTTAACTATAAGCAGAGACACGGCGTTGAAATCGATTGCGCTAAAAAAATTGTTGATATTATAAATTTAACAAGTGAAAAAAAAGTTAATGACCATCAAATCGTCGACATTTCTTTTTTTTCCGATTTAGTTCAATCTGCAATGATTCAAGAAACTGAAATTACCTACAACACCGAAACATCGCTTCCAACAACGTTCGTTCCTGGCAGAAATATAATATTCCTCACGATTGCCGCCGCAGTTGCGTATCAAAAAAGGATAAAGCACTTAATTGCAGGGGTTTGCCAGGAGGATTATTCGGGATATCCCGATTGTAGGGACGCAACGATTAAGAGCCTTCAGGCAACGCTAAAACTTGGTCTGGATTACGATATTATAATTCACACGCCTTTAATGTGGAAAAACAAGTCCGAAACGATTAAACTCATGCAAAAATTAGGAAGAATCGATCTTTATAAGTACACGCATACATGTTACGAGGGAAAACGACCAGCTTGCGGAAAGTGTTTTGCTTGCGAGCTTCGCTTGAGAGGATTCAAGGAAGCAGGACTTATTGACCCATTAGAATACGAAAATACGAGATAACATTGATATTGTGTAAAAATAATTCTTAAGGGAATGAAAAATAATAAATCTGGTTATTTAAATAAATGTTCGGAAGATCGTCCTCTATAATTATAAGCCATCTATTTGATGTAAACGAGGAGACATGATCAAGCGAGACAAAAGAAAAACTATCTAATGATAGAAAATTTTAGGATAGAGATGCCACGAAAATGCATTTTACGCGCTTTTTGAGAATTATTTTTGTTTGTAGCACTAACACGAACAAAGTGTATATAACCAAGCCTTTTAAAAATTAAAAGGTTCAGTTAATATAGACGGAAGGAGTCCCTAAAATTCGGATAAACATTGGATTTCGCCCTCTATTAAACTCAAACAGGAGTTTAATTTTCTCCTTACCTTTATAATATCGTTCGGATTGGGGGACCTTTCGGATCTCTTTTTTCTATAGCTATATATTTTTTTTATTTTAAAGGAAATTGCAATTAATTGTAGATAGCAGTAATATTTAAGAATATTGGCCATATTAATTGACGGAGATAAGAAAGGAAAATATACCTAAGATTTAGAAGTTTTTTAAAGATATGGATTGTCTTGCTTTAAATAAATAATTAGAAAATCTTAGTAAATTCAAGTAAATTTACCATAAAATCTTAAAAAACCTCAAAAAAGATAGGTCTGGATGAATGTTATTATTACTATTAGAAAAGAACTTTTTATTGAAATTAAGGATTTAAAAACACGCTAACATCTAGAATTAAGAACATGCAAATAAGATATACTATTAAATAATAATTTTAACATTCTGAAAAAAAGAACCATTCGATATTTTAAGAAATTCTCTAATTTATATATACCTAAAGCAATATTTTGCAGATTAAAATACTTCAATATTTAATTTGGCTTCAAGTCCAAGCAATAAATGTAGATGCTAAAATACTTTATGCAGAAATCTTCCAGATCCCTTTTTAAGGGTTTCTGTGGGATATTAACATACACTATTGATAATATCAAATTTTATAAAAAAAGAATGAATAAAAAAATGACAAAAATAAAATTATCTGCACAAAAAGCAGTAAAAATAGGGTATTTTCTATTATTCCTCGGAATCATTGTTTCGGGATCAATCATTGCTACGGTTTTTCAAGCGATACATGACTCTTCAAATGATAAAAAACCACTTTATCTGAAAGAAAACGGATATTGGGTACTTCCCGATC
>JAFGGO010000003.1 GCA_016930515.1 Promethearchaeota archaeon
TTCTTGCAGGGCAATTAGACTTGGTGCTTCAAGGAAAAAAGTTCAGTGATTAGAAGCGAACGCTAGTTCGCAAGGAATTTTTCTTAAATTTTTACTCAAATTATCTATCTTTAACATTTATCATTAAACTAGATGTATCTGATGTGTCTGGTGTATCAAACTTTAATCTAGAATCAGATAATATAATATAAATGTGCTCTTCTTTATCTTTAAAGAGAATTTTTCTGGTTTTTTCATTGATAAGCTTTAATAAATTTAAATCAGCAAAACTGAAATCATCCTTTTAAAATTAAACACCTATTAGGAAGTTTATTTAGTTTTGCAAAAAATTCCTAATCCTTTCAGCATGATAGCGTTATCTAACCATTTTAGAAGCTTTAGAAAAGCGAAAGTATCAATGACTCCATTACTGTGTTATCACAATATATTTGACTTTTCTTACTAAATTATGAATAAAAAACTACGAGAGAAATTTATCGGTAAATTCATAATCTCTCAAAATCGAGTTAAATCTGCACAGTATTTAATATTTTCGTTCGATTCATATGTTTAAGTTATTTAAATAATGCGGATAAGCCTTATCATTCATGCAATCTTACCAGGCCTGAACATCAAGAATGTTAAAATACCATATTTAAGCTGCATTATTATTACTAAAAGAATTATAAAATTCTATACTTCAAGATCTATAATTGGATCTTAAAATTATAAACCATAAATAAATTAATAAAATAATCTTAAGATAAACAAACAATAAACTGACTTAAACTTAATAGAAGATATAAAATGTTACCTATAGGACCATTAATGATCGAACATAGGCTTATCGAACGGATGATTGCTGTGCTGAAAGTTGAATTGGAAGAAATTACAAAAACTTCAATAGTTAACACAGTATTTATAGATAATGTGGTTGATTTCATAAGAATCTACGCAGATCAGACCCACCATGGAAAGGAAGAACATATACTTTTTAGAGAACTCGCGAATAAGAATTTAACAACCGAACACGATAAAATCTTAAAAGAGCTCATTGATGAACACATATATGCTCGAAAAATAACTGGAGATTTGGTGGAGGCAAATAAATTGTATTTAGATGGAAAAGAAAATGCAGTTCTGACCATCATCGATAAAATTAAGACATTAGTAGAATTTTATCCAAAGCATATTGAAAAGGAGGATAATCACTTTTTCCTTCCTATCATGGAATACTTCTCGAAAGAGGAAAAGGATGCTTTACTTGACGAGGGGAGGATTTTCGACAGAAAAATGATCCATCGAAAATATAATCAACTAGTCGTAAAATTTGAAAATAAGAGAGGAATGTTATTAAAGAAATCGAAATCTGATTGGATTGATCTTATGTAATTAAAACATCTGTTTCTTTGAAAAATTTACCCCATTCCGAGCGTTTCATTATCAGATAAAAATATTTAGAATATAAGGGAGTGAGTAGATATTGTATAAGACCCTTTCACTTATTTAGTTCCGTAAAGAATTCCTAATCCTTTCAGCATGATCACATTATCCAACCATTTAGGAAGCTTTAGAAAAGCGAAAGTATCAACCCAATGTAGCTCCGCGACATGCTCTTCTAAAATAGCTCTCATTTTTTCAAAATCTCCATAGATGCTCTTTGATCCAAATAAATCTTGAAACGCAAAGATCCCTCCTTTTTTTAGCACTCGAAGCGCTTCTATCAATCCCTTGTATTTTTCTTTCATTTTAAAACCTTTAACTTCGTGAAAAGTTAAATTACTTATAATTGCGTCGAGTTCTCCTTCTTGAAACGGAAGGTGAGCAGCGTTAATGTTTTTAAATTCCAGTTGATCGAGCACGTTTTCTAACTTGGCGTTAATCTGAGCTTGCTCTTGATCGTATTCAAAGTATGTTTCACCCCAATAGTCACTTGCAATGACTTTTGATTGAGGGAACTTTTTGGCGATTTTAATCGAAATGGGAGCGTTTCCACAACCAATTTC
Source organism: Promethearchaeota archaeon (assembly GCA_016930515.1). Taxonomy (GTDB): domain Archaea; phylum Asgardarchaeota; class Lokiarchaeia; order Sigyniarchaeales; family SOKP01; genus FT1-020. The sequence continues at coordinate 1,986 of JAFGGO010000003.1, forward strand.
TAAACAGTTCCCATTACCATTCCACGAGAAATTATCGAGTAAAGCGTCGTAGATCTGATTTTGAAGGTTTTTTCCTCTTGGAGAAAATGCGCGGTAAGCACAACAGGCAAGTACGAAAAAAAAGAAACAAAAGCATGTGAGACAGATAAAAATAATTCTTAACCACAAAATTCCAACAAATACGGATAAGGCTAAAAACGCAAAACTCAGAATGCCACCAATCAAGAGAAATCTTTTAGGCATCCAATTTCCATAATTTATTTTCTCATTTTTAGAAGTCATTATATCAAAACTTGCAGTTTTGTTAAATGATTTGAATATGTATTTATTAAATAATCTTAGTCATTTAAAGAATATTTTTCTTTCTTTTTTATTATTATTGAATTGAATGCAAAAAACGAAGATCTCTTATATGAGTATTAACTTTTGTGGGATAACTTTTTAGAGTCGTGATTTTAAATCCAGCTTATATTAACATCTAAATAATTTCATTCTTAAGGTAATGAATATGTCATAATTCGAACCTTTATGATTGTTCTTCATGGAATTTGGAAATTTGTAGAAAATTCACCAAATCAATCATGTTTCTTTATTTGGGCAGAATCAAAAAGCGATACAATAAAGAAAAAAAGAGGACGCCCCCCAAAATCTAAGCAAAGTCTTCCTCCCTTTCATACATATCATCTTTCCGAAGGCGAAGTATAAGTCATATTATTGATATCTATCGAACCAAACAAACGCTTGTTGGTAACATTTAAATACTCGATTTAACTTAATAATTGTAGATGAAAGTATTTATTCGATTTCCATATGAATAGGAAGGGAACGGATCTTGTCAAAGAAAACAAGAATGACGGAAGAGAAAAAGATAAAAAAGGAAAGTATTGGCACTAAAGAACGAATTCGGGATCTTTCCCTTGAACTATTCTCTCAGAAAGGATTTTCTGCGGTTTCTGTAAGGGATATTGCTCGTTCCGTTGGCATTCACGAAAGTACCATTTATAGTCATTATAAGGGAAAGGAAGACATCATGAATTCAATCATTGAATTCCTTATAGAATACTATAAAACGATGCCCAATACCGTTTCAATAGACGATCTACTAGAAAAGCAAGATCCCGAAGTTGCACTGAACAATACGATTAGACCCATGATAGAGCAATTGAAAATCCCTCAAATAAGAAAAATCCTGAGGCTAATGTGGATCGAGCTTTATCATAACGATAAGATCTTGGATTTTTTTAAATACCAATTCATAGGACCCTCCCATTCTTTTTGGGCCGATATCTTTCAAAAAATGATGAGCAAGGGTCATATTATTGAATGCGACCCTCAACAACTGGCTGCGGAATATTTCGATTATTGCATTTACCTTTTCTTCGAGGGATTTATTCTGAATTACAACGAAACTGCCCAAGACGAGGTGATCGACGATTTACTTTCCAACTTGACTAAACATGTTAGTTTTATTTTTAATTTAATTAAAAAGAAGGAGTCGTGAAGAAGAAAATTAGTAGTTTGACCACGGAAATATATTATTTTACGGCTACTGGCAATTCATTAGTAGTTGCGAGACACATTGCAAGCGCAACGGGAGGCGCGCTAATCTCGATAGCTTCTGCGAGTGAAATGGCTAGATCAAAGGAAAGCGTCAAAATAAGAGCGAAAAGGGTAGGATTCGTTTTCCCCGTCTATTTTGCGACAAATCTTCGGAGCGGAATTCCTCTTATCGTCGAGGATTTTCTCACCAAGGTAGAGCTAACCGATTCTCATTATGTATTTGCGATCTGCACGCACAGCGGAATGCCGGGAACGACTATCGAAAAAGTCGCCAAGATCGTCAAGTCCAGGGGCGGCAAATTAGCGGCGGGATTCACCGTAAAAACCTATAATAACGAGCCCTCCATAAAAGAAAAGCTGAAAATGTCCACCTACGGAGGAGATTCTGTCGGAACCCTATCAGAAATCGTTCAAAAAAGGCGAGAAAAAGCAACCGATTTATTCAACGATAAATTAGACTATTTGACGCGATACATCAAGGAAAGAAAAGAGGGCAGGCTTGAATCCCGTAAACAATGGGAAAAAATTGTTTTCGCACCGGTTCTTTATTTGCTCATACGACCCGTTTTTAACCGTCGATACAAGAAGCTTTCGAACTCGAAGGGCCTTTCGTTCAAGGAAATGATCCCCCTTGCAGATAAAAGCTTTCAACACGACGGTAATTGCACTGGATGCGGAACATGCGCCAAGATATGCCCGGTGCATAACATCACAATAACGAAAAACGGACCAGAATGGCAGCAGCGTTGCGAAAACTGCCTTGCTTGCTTCGTCTGGTGTCCTAACGCTTCGATAAACGGTGAGATAACGAAATATTCTACTCGACACCATCATGCGGACGTCTTAATCTCCGACATGATAAAAACAAAGCAATTACATTTCAAGGAGGTGACACAATCATGAGAAAAGAGAAACAATTAACACTGATCTCCGTACTACTATTGGTAATATCACTAGTTTCGGGTGGTGCTGCTGCCATTTTAGTCGAAGGAGTGCCGTACGACATAATTTACGCCCTTCATAAAGTTTCTTCGGTGTTATTTGTCATCGCGTTCGTCGTATTCTTGGTTCGCCTGCGCAAGGAATAAGGGCAAATCCATATATAAATTGTTTTATTTCCTATCTCTCTTCTTAAATTGCTTTTTTCTACAACATTTAATTTTTAACACGATAAAATCAGCAATAAATTATCTTCCTCCTTGTTCACCTAAAAGTGGAAACGATCAGTTCGATATCACGAGGTATAACGCTCACATAGGGCAATTGTCTGGATTGGAAATTGAAGTCCTTTCGGAAGTAAAAGTTATGGAGGACGTTGGAGGCGTAATAGCCCTCCTACTTCAAAACAACCAAATTTCGAAGAAACAGTCATCTTCATGTTCGTGCTTGTATTGATAACTTAAACACATTATAAAAATACAAAAAAAATTAAAAAGATTAGAAGCAATGAGATTATTGCGTTTTAATGAATATTATATACATATCTTAAATTCTACTCTAAATAATGATGATAATAAAATAATAAAAATCGGATTTTAGTTTCATTGTTTTTCGTAATTCATATCAACATTAACTCTTATCTCGTTTTCATTACCACATAACTGGCAATATTTGTTTTTCTTTTCCGTTTCCGTTCCGCAATATGAGCAATAGAACTTTTTTGACCTAAAAAGATAGTTATTGTTGGAGTCTGATAAGCACTGCATCTTTTCGTTTATGGCCACGAATTTAATATATTTTACAAATTTTGTCATTATTTCCATTGCATCATCGCTATGCTTTTCGAGCTTTATTCTCAGAGAAGGCTCAGGAATGCGAATCACGCGCAAATAATACTCGTAGTAAGAATACCAGGAACCATACTCGTCGTAACCTTCTATCAATTTTTTTTCGATATTCACCCTGGAGAGTTTGTTCCATTCAATTAGCAAGTAACCTTTTGACCTCTTTCTCCTTATTAACAGGCCTTCTGAAAGTAATGCCGTCCTTGGAACGCATATTTTTTTCGACAATATGTTTTCGAAGGTATAAAAACCAATGGATACAATTAACATTAAAAAAACATTTAACATTGAATAAATTGAAAAACCTTGCGAACGAACAGAACTAAGATTAGCGCAAGATATGACAAATGTTATTAAATTGAAAATAATCAAATTACACAAATAAAATAAGGCCTTAGATGTAGATGGTACATCAATAGATCCATTTATTTTCAAGTTTATTTGATCCAGTATCCATTTTTTTACATGAATTCTATGCGGACGCTGAATTTCTAGTTCTTTTGGTTTTCGAAATAATTTCAGACTTTGAACAAAATTAATGAAACTGCAAAGAACAAAACTCGAGAAACAGAATAGAGCAACAATTGTATGGAACATACATATTACAATAACACATACCAACGAAAAAAGGAACCCCAAGATTAGAGAAATGCCGAAAAGAATGTTTTCAATCCTTCGATTGTTACTTTTGCGTTTGAGTATTTCCAAGAGTAGCAAAGATTTCTCTCTTAAATATTTTTCGTAGAAATCGTCTATTCTTTTCTTCAGGAGAGCGGCTTTTTCTTGCCTAGCAGAAACAATGTCCTTTAACGAGTATCCACATTTGAGGCATATTTTTTTTTCTTTCCCTACTTTGGTCTTGCAATACGGACAATATTTTGCCATCGATAATAAATTTAATCTTTCATCTTCATCGATACGGGAAACTTCAGCAAATTCAGTTTCTCCCTTGATTTCTTGTGATTGAGAGAGTTTTTGTTTCATATTTTCGCTGATCTGTTGGAGGCAATTAATTATTGTATTCATCTCGCCCTCTTCGTCTAAATTGAGCAGGAAAAAAAACGCCTCTTTTTGATCTTTCAGGAGAACTTTCAAGTAATAGCGATAAGCATTTTTAGGCTCGCCCTTTACATTGATGCGTGTGAGGAATTCTTTTTGCAATGCAAGTCGTTCAATTTGGATCCACTTAAATATGATCGTCGTTTTTTTGCATTTCTTTACCAAGAAGCCTTTTCCAAAAATCATCAAATAAGGTGCTTTCCTCTTTTCAGCCACTCTAGCACATTTGACGATGATTATGTAAAAAAACAAAAATATAATCGGCAAAAATGGGCTTCCCACTAAAGTAATCAAATACAGGGGGTACACAAAAAATATGATATTATACCCTAAAAATCTAATAAAGAAATAATATGCTTTCTTGCTATTTCCCATAATATACAATGGCTTGTTGATATTTAATCCTAGCCATTTAGCAATCCATTCACTTCCAGAGCAATCATTATATTTTACTTTTTCTGCTTTGTAGAGTCTAAGGATAAAGTAGATATCAACAACCGATTTTCCGAAAAATAAAAAAATCATAGAATAATTTACAATGATCAGCCCAAACCTTTCCCCAAGGCCAGCCAAATTAATATAGCTAATCAAGGCAGGGAATAATATTGAAAAGAAGATATAAGTACATAGCAAGGAGATCGCTGTTGAAAACAAGCTCAATGCAATAGTGGAGTTCCTGAGAAGTTTTTGTTTTCTCTTCAATACCGCTTTAAGGCGTACTCGCTGGTCTTTTGGAAGGTTGTCAAGATATTTTTTTATTAGATTATCAACGAGCCACGATCTCTTTTGATCAATCATATTAATCTCTTCCAAAAAGTGCCCACATAAATTACAAAAAACAATGTGTTCTTTTCGCTGTTCGCAACAAAAAGGACAATACTTCATTTAGAGTTTACGCCTCCTTATTTCATATCTAATTATAAAATATCAATGTCCAATATTTGTCTATTGATGGACATATTTATATGTTTCGATTGGGCATATATGTGATCGATAATGTCCATAGTAATATTATAAATTAAAAACATATTGCACGCAAAAATGATAATAAAGTTTTATAAAGGCCAGTTTAATATATATGTTTGAAAAGGTTAAGGCAGATCGGATCTTGTAACTTGTCATTTGATGACCAATTCTATATTGGTCTTTTATTAGTGGATCCTCCAAAATAATGTAAGGCGTGTCTCCGATCCAGTCGTTATTTTCGTCAACACCCTCATAATCGTCCCAATAATTTCCAATGGAGCCGTTATCCCATTGATTTCCATAGATATCGAAAGTGTTTTCTTTATTTTCAGAGAAATAGTTATTAAAAATCAAGTTATCGATGCAATCTATCGCTAAAAGCATTCCTGTCTCATTATGATTGTTGATCGTGTTTCTTGAAATGTTGTGAGCATTACAATACATGTAAAGATATATTATTAAAAAAAAATTCAGAATAAACAAGTGATCATATTTTATTGCAAGAGTAGCTTTTTCGCTTTAAAATAAATCCTTCCTTTTCGATGTCCTTTATAAAATAGTTTGAATGAATGTATTTTTTCAACACCCCACCGTGTTGATAAATGTGGATGAGGCTAATCTCTTGAACACCCTTAACTTGGTATTCCTCAAAAAAGAAGGAAAACTCCTCTCTCTAGTCTCCTAATTCTTTTTCAAAAACTCGTAAAGAAATGTCAGAAGGGATAAATAAAAGAATATCGGGGGATTGGATATTATAAATTATAGGATTTCTTGGAAATTCTTCTTGGTATGGTCATAGGAATAAAGATAAATCCAAAAGTTATAAATATAATTAATCCAGGACTCAAGCATGTATTATTATAATGAATATAGTATATAAATGAAAAAATATATAGAATTTGTGATTATACGGAATTACTTCTAAAAAGTAAATGATAATGATGCCTTTTCTAAATTCAAAAAAATACTATTATGGATCAAAATACAAAAAGAACATGTTTACTTAATAAAACTCTTGCTAGAAGAGCTGGTCTTGGATGGATTGGGAAACGTGCTTTGCTAATTATAGAACAATTTGATGCTGTGTACTATTAGAACTTAATACATAACACATAACTATTCAAAAGATAAAGATTCTATAGCTGACATTAAGATTTTTATTCTGAATAATATTTATAAATCCTTGAAACTAAATATTAACTCATGTCATTAATAAAAGGCTGGAAGTATGAGTTCTTACGGAGAAAATAGTATTAGAAAAGACAATCAGATGAGAAAAGATCTTGATGCTATGAATAAAGAATTCAAAGTTTTCAAAAGGAAAATAGCGGTAAACCAATTAATAAAAAAAAAAAAATCATTATTTACTGCCTGTTCCTCTTGTTTTTATTGATCGCAATAATTTTAGTTGTTGTAAAATAAATAAAACTTGAAATATTTAGCTATAGAGGAGAAAAACAATGAAAAATATAACTAAGGAATTACTAAATAAACAAGAAAAGATTACTTTTTTGGTGGGAGCTGGCTGTTCCATGGAGGCGCCGAGTAGGTTACCTTCAGCGCGAGAGTTTGTAAAAGCTTTAGTAAGCATGTGCGCCCCACCAGAAGAGAACGACGCGATCTTGAGCTTGCAAGCACTGAGATACGAAGCAATCGTTGAGATTGTTGAAAAATTAATAGATAAACAGCTCATTTTTTTAGATTTTCTAGATTTAAAAACTGATCCAAATATCATCCATTTCTTTTTAGCACATAACATTCTAATTGGAAACAATGTAATAACGACAAATTTCGATTATTTAATAGAAAATGCCTTGATGAAAATACTACCCGATACAGAAAAAAACCAGATCGACCCAATTATCACGAGGGAACAATTTTTGGCCCTTCAAAACCAGAATTTAATAGAAAATACCAAAAAAAAAAACCTTTATAAGATTCACGGCTCAAAAAAAAACATTATTACAGGACAAGATACTTCAAAATCACTCATCACGACTCTTGCAGCTTTAGGAAAAGATAGAGAGGATGGAAAAACATTCACGATTGAATCCTATAAAAAACCTGCGATGCTTCATGCATTAGAAGGCAGAACATTAGTCGTATTGGGATATTCTGGAGGTGATGATTTTGATATTGCACCTTTTATTAAAGAATTAAAGACATACAGGAAAATTATTTGGATTGAGCACGAACCTAATAAAACGGATTTAAATGCTCTGGAAATTGTGAATAAGTACTCTCTAACAACAAAACTATCTACTCAATTAACCAGACAAGAAAAATTTCTTTTAGATATTAGCACGGAAAGTAATATCGATGTTTTTCTCGTAAAAGCAAATACAGCGTTGTATGTCTCGGAAGTACTCTGGCCGCTCTTGATAGATTCTAATTTGCTTCCAGATATTGCACAAGATAAAGTAAATCCCGCGGAATTTCAAGAATGGATAAAATCTCTAAAGCCTTACCAAGATATTAGCGCTTACAAGAAATATCTTTTTGCGACGAGCACCTACGATGGTTTAGGCGAATGGAAAAGCGCTCTTAGAGTTTCAAAAAAAGGATTGGAACTTGCGAGAGCTGAACATAATGTAAAAGAAGAGGCGGAATTTTTAGAAAGGGTTGCGGCTCAATTGGTTCACGATTCGAAGTTAGAAGAAGCTCTAAATCTACTTATAGACGCCAAGAAAATCTTTGATAAATTGAGCGATTACGAAGGTATTGTAGCCTGCTTGAGCTTAATTGGCAATATTTTATTTTCCATGGTAAAGTACCAGGAAGCATTTTCTTTTTATAAGCAAGCGTACGATCTCATGGAAAAAATCACCGATCTCGAGGATAGAACAGCCATATTAATCAATTTAGGCAGCATACAGGACATTTTAGGAGATCAAAATTCGGCTATAAAATCTTTTCAAGAAGCCTTGAAACTTGTGGATCAAACGGGAAAGTTAGACGATAAGGCAATGATTCTTAAATATATAGGTTTTGTGTACATGGTGCGCTCAGAATACGAAAACGCATTGAACCAATTCAACGAATCGTTTCAAATATTTGAATTGTTAGGCGACAATCGGGAACAAGCAAGTCTTTATAACGTGTTAGGAACGACCTATTTGAAATTAGAAGATTTCGAGAAAGCGCTCGATCATTTCTTAAAGGGACAGCAATTGGCAACAGATATCGGCTACTTGAACATGCAGGCAATAATAGCTCTTGAATTGGCAAAGTATTACGATTCCGCTGAGAGCGAGGAAATGGCTCAACAATACTTCCAAACTGCAATGGAACTATGCGAAAAAGTGGAAGACATAGATATAAAAATACGAACACTACAAGCAGTTGCGATTTCGTGCTACAACAAGAAAGCCTACGATGAGGCGCTGGAATTCTTTGACATTGCTTTGAACATTGCCAATAACACGGAAGATACTCAATATATTACCCAATTACTCGAATGGATCGCTGCTGTGCATGTGAAAGCACACGATTACGGAAAAGCACGAAATACTTACAGAGAAATCGTTAATGTTTATGAAGAAAGTGGAGATATAAAGCAAAAAGCAGATTATTTGAGAAAATTAGGCACAGATTGGTTTAATATTACCAAGAATGTTAAACAGGCCGTCTCATTCCTTCAAGAATCTCAAAAAGTGTATAAGGAATTAGGAGACAAACACATGCAGAAAAAAATTCAGGAGGACATTGATCGTGTTAAAAGCCGTTCGAAATTAATGTAATTGAGAAAAATTATAGGAATATGTCCAAGTTTTTATTAACTAGATCTTACTGTTATTATATTTCATATCAATAAGCAGAAAGATTCTCATAGGCGTAATCGTATTGGCAAGTTATGCTGCGCAAGACGCCGAACTATATCAAGTAAAAAAAAATCGCAGAAAATTTAACTAACAGAGACAAAATTGATAAAAAACTATTTTAGCACGAAGATATTCCGTAGGAAAAGATAAAAAAACATTATTGTATATAATGTATTTGTAATGAATGCAAAAAAAAACGAAGATCTCTTAGATGAGGAAGAAGAACTAATTAAAACTTTAAGTCATAAAGTCAGACGTGAGATAATCAAATTAATTGGAATGAAAGGAAAATTATTGTTTTCTGAAATTCAGCAAAGATTAGGCTCTATAGACAGTTCACCTCTTTCATACCATTTGAAAAGTTTAAACCCGCTAATCCAACAAAAAGACGGAAAATATCAATTAACAGAAAAAGGTTTTGCAGCATTAAATTTACTAAGTAAAATAGATCAAACCGTAAGGCTTTCAAAATATAAAAAAAGATTTACCTACGCTCACATAGCTACAATAATTTGTTGGATTGTTGCCTCTTCCATAATTCCAATCGTATTGAATTTAAGTACAAGCTTTATAATAGAGTTAGTTTTTGTCCAACTAATAATCGCTTCAATTTCAACTGTAAACGGTTTCATTATTGGGATTTTAAGGAATAGGTATTAATTCATTGCTCTTTTTTTTTCTTTTTCTTTTTGATTAATTGATGTGGTTTTGATGGAAAAAGCAGGTTAATTTTTTTTAACTTAAAGTTTCTTCACGAACCTATTTATATACTTATCTGAATATTATTATCTCAAGAAGATTTGGAAAATATTTGGTAAAATATATGAACAGACAAATTATCAACATTGGTGTGGGAGTTTTTAGCTCATGCGCGGGAAATAATTTCCAAATGAATGGGTATAATTGTGAATTTACCGAGTCTCATGGCGTTTCTGAAGAATTATGCATTTATTGGAAAAGAATGGCATTAAAATTTGCCGACTGTATTCAATCCCTCGGGGGAATTAACCCAGATAATAAAATGCATGGTTATTGGAACGTGCTAATTGATATGAAATACTTAAATATCCATTTCTTTGATAAAAACAAAATATAGTGTTTAGAAAATGAGTGAGAAAAAAAAAGTAATAATAATCGGGGCAGGAGTAGCTGGTCTATGTGCGGGAAGTTATCTCCAAATGAATGGGTACGCTACTGAAATTTACGAATCTCATAACTTGCCAGGGGGCTTATGTACCTCTTGGAAGAAAGGGGACTACACGTTTGATGGATGCATCCATTCATTATCTGGAATTAATCCGGATTATAACATGTATCATTACTGGAACGAATTAGTCAACATGGAAGAAATGAAATTCCATTTTTGGAATATCTTAGGTCAAATCGAAACTAAGGACGGTCGAATGTTTAGTTTCTCGGCGGATCCAGATAAATTAGAGAAGGAAATAATCAGGATTGCTCCTGAAGATGAGAAATTTATTCGGAGTTTTATCAAGGGAATTACAAAACTTTCAACGCCAAAATTTGGAAACATGAACAAAAAACCAATAGAGTTGTTTAATCCTCTTGATTTCTATCTCCAGCAGTTTAAAATCGCGCCCTATATCAAGTACCTTCTTAAATGGGGGAAAAGTATAGAAGAAATGGTAGAAGATTGCACGAATCCAATTCTAAAACATGTTTTAATGCAAGAATTCTTTCGTTATTTTCCAGCTTATTTCTTTCTCATTTCTATTGGTCAGATGCACGATAAGAACGTGGCCTACCCTATTGGGGGTTCATTGAAATTTGCTCAATTACTCGAAGAGAAATATCGTATCTTAGGCGGTAGTATTCATTACAATTCCAAGGTTGTTAAAATAAACGTGCTGGATCGTCGAGCCACGGGCATCACATTAGAAAATGGTGATAAACCTCATGCAGATATTGTAATATCGGCCGCTGATTTCTATAGTACCATGTTTACAATGCTTGAAGGCAACCACGTTAACAAAAAAATAAATGATTGGCGCGATAACCATCCCGTACATCCTTCAATGGTACTTGTATCGTTAGGAATTTCACGTGGTTTCGAGAAGGAAGATTCTATTTTTGACCTATTTCTTAAAAATCCTTTAAAAGTAGACAATCAGACAGAAGTAGATAGACTCTCCCTTACGATATATAATTTTGACCCTACTTTAGCTCCACCTGGAAAAACTTGCTTGAGAGTCATCATTCACACGAAAAATCATCAATATTGGACAGAATTACGTCAAAAGAACAAGGAAAAATATTCACGAGAAAAGTCCCGCATAGCAGGGTCAATTATCGACATTCTCGAAGAAAAGATTGGAAATGTAAAGCAACATGTAGAAGTAATCGATGTGGCTACCCCCGCAACGGTCATGAGATATACTGATAACTGGCAAGGAAGCATTCAAGGGTGGGTGTGGATCCCGGGCCTCGTTCCAAAAACGATAAAAAAAAAAGTATCAAGATTAAAGAATCTTTATCAAATTGGACAATGGGTGCTCCCAGGAGGAGGTATCTCTGCTGCAATGCTATCGGGACGAGACGTTACACGGATTATCTGTAAAAAAGATAAGATCAAATTTCGGACTAAAGAATTCAAATCTTAGTCAAAAATTAATTTATCAGATCGGTCTAAGATAAATATAAAATAATTAAAGAAATTAATTATCCAAGATTGTAAGGAATTTATTTCTCGAGTGAAGAGATCTGACCTTTTGTCGGATAGTAAATTCAGAGTCTATCTTTTTTTTTATGAGAATTATTAATATTTTTATGTCCTGATGGATTAGAACTGATCTTTTGATTAACTTTCTTCTTTTTTATTAGAGCGATTGTAAAGATTGCGATCGTAGCTGCGCTTGCGCCAGTAATGGTAAAGATAATAGGTAATGGAGAGAAAGGTTCTCCATTGCCCGAAGGACTCTTATTCACGAAAATAGTTACCTTCATTGAACTTATATCGCCATCCCTATCGGAGATTATTAAGGTTATGTTATACTCTCCTTCTGTTGAAAACTGATGGACCGGATTTTGATCAGTACTAACAGGACTATCATCGCCAAAATCCCATTGAAAGGAATTAGGATCGTTTCCCAAATTCCCAATAAAAGCAAATTGAACATATTCACCGATATAAACTCTCGTGGTATTTGCAATAAACAGTGCTACAGGCACGATGTCCTCAAGGACTATGATATCGAGCTGATAAGAAGAACATTCATTAGTTCTATCTATTACAGTTAGGTTCACGGTATAAATGTCATTAATCGTATATTGGTGAATGGGATTTAATTCAGTATTAACAGGACTTCCATCGCCAAAATCCCATTCCAATCTTGCTGGTAAGTTTCCTAATTCTCCAAGAAAGTCGAATTGAACAACATCACCTTCAATAATGGTTGTTGCATTCACGATAAAGCTTGCTTTGGGTTTTAGATCTATAAATTTCACTTCAATTTCCATCGTCGAGGAATTAACATCCCCGTCTCGATCTCTAACAGTCAAGTTTACGGTGAAGGTCCTGCTAATCGTATATTGGTGGACGGGATCTTGCTCTATGCTGCTAACTCCGTCTCCGAAATCCCACTCGAATATTGCTGGCTGATTTCCTAACGCTCCAGTGAAGTTGAATTGTACGGATTCTCCCTCGTTAATGCTCGTTGTGTTCGCAGTAAAATTTGCCTTAGGTTTTAGATCCTTGTATTTTATTTCAATTTCCTTTGTTGTGAAGTTTTGGTCTCCATCCCAATCGGTGACGGTTAATTTCACGACATAAGTCCCGTTCTTCTTATATTTGTAAACAGGATCTTTTTCTTCGCTCGTGGTTTCATCACCGAATTCCCATTCGAATCCTGTCGGTTGGTTTCCCAATTCTCCAGTAAAATTGAACAATATAAAATCACCCTCGTAAACGCTCGTGGCGTTTATGGTGAAGTTTGCCTTGGGCGATAGATCTCTGTATTTTATCTCAATTTCCATTGCCGTAGAATTACTATCATAGTCCCAATCGGTGACGGTTAATTTTACGATATAAGTCCCGTTCTTCTCATATTTGTGAACTGGATCTTTTTCTTCGCTCGTGGTTTCATCACCGAATTCCCATTCGAATCCTGTCGGTTGGTTTCCCAATTCTCCCGTGAAATTAAATTGAATGCATTCACCCTCGAAAACGGTCGTGGAGTTTACCGTAAAATTTGCTATGGGGTTATTATCTCTCCAAATTATGGGATATCTATCTTGAATTAGCGGATCTTCAGATACATTATAGGGTGTCTCTCCTATACCATCCCCATTCTCGTCTATCCCATTGTAATCGTCCCAATAATTACCCATATATCCGTTGTCCCATTGATTTCCCGAACCGTTGTCTAAAGCGTTTTTAAGACCATTTTCGATAAAAAAGTTCTGATACATCAAGTTATCGGCGCAATTATCGTCTATTAATATTCCATAATCGCTATTATTGCTTGCAACATTTCCAAGAACGGTATTGTCAATCGCTCCGATACCCAAGCCAAGAGGCATGTAAAGATATAAACCAGAATTATTGTTTTCATTTATATGATTTCTTAATATAGTGTTATTATAACAATTACGACCTATAGAAATCCCATATTTACCGTTGTTGCTTGCAATATTTCCTGAAATCGAATTATTATAGCAGTCTAAATTTAAGAATATACCGTCTTTCTCGTTATTACTTGCAATGTTTCCCGTAATGTTATTTTTGAAACAACCATCAAACAAAGATATTCCATAATCTTGATTATGAGTTGCGATATTTTGCGAAATTGTGTTGTTACTGCAGTCTGGGCCAATTTCCATTCCACAAAGATGATTATCGCTAAGTGAATTCCCCAAGATAGTGTTATCTAAACAAAAATAACCCAAATTTATCCCCGTCAAATTATTATTATCTATGGTATTTTCTAACAGAGTGTTTCTTGAACATAGAAAATTGAATTTTATTCCTTCTTCGCCATTACTACTAATATTGTTTCCCGAAATGAGATTATTCTTACTACTAGCTCCTAAGAACCAATCACCAGTCATATATATTCCAGAAAGATGATTATCGCAAATATTATTCCCTGAAATATTGTGATTAATGCAATAAGATAAGCTAATCCCATACTTGAGGTTTCCCTTCATTTTATTTTCAGATATAGTATTTGTTTTGCTAAAATCTCCTGAAAAAGAATCACCAGAGATTCCTATTCCAGAATCTTTATTGTAATTAATAGTGTTTCCGGATACTATATTATTATCGCAATAAAGTAGAATAATACCAGCACCGTTATTTCTCGAGCAATTATTACTCACGATCTGCCCGTTCATCACACTCTCGAGTTTGATTGCAGCTTGAGAGAATGTATAAGAGAATCCGCTCGAATTGAAAAGCGTACAATTCTCAATAACAAAATTTGCGTTTGAATTCGAAATCTGAATGCAAGAGGTTAAGTTATTCCCATTAATCGTCACATTTTCGATGCGATACGGCTTTTCGGGCGTACCCTCACCGCTACACCACGGTTTATTCGCAGCCGTCCAAGCCCAATTGTTGGATTCAAAGTCATCAATAACTATTGGTTCTGTTAACTCCCAATAACCCGAGACTGAAAGGTTTCCATTTTTTTGCTCATTTCCCATTTCCTCAAGTTTCACGAATTCTTTCGAGAAGGGGAAGGCTATAAAAGCCAAGAAAAGCAAGAGAAGGGCACCGAACCCTCTAGTTTTACTTTTAATTCTGAATAATTGGTTTTGACTACTTATTTTTTTATTCCTTTCTTCCATTTCTTATCGTCATTTCAATAAATTCCATCTATTGATTAGGGTGAATTTCAATCACTATATAAAAGAATAGGGGGACTTTTTGCAGTACATCAAATTATAACACTATTATGGACACTCTTAATCTATAAATTACTACTTTTTGCTCCCGTGTTCTTGTTTGAAGAATTCTCTAAGTACGAGGAACTCGTTTTAAAAAAGACCCATCGCTTTAAAGAAGAATTTAATGCTTTTTTTGACATATTAAAAGAGCAAATAACCGTCGTTCCGAAGGATAAAATAATGCCATTTATCAAAAAAACTCGGGAATTTTCCCCCGATCCTAAGGATACGATATATTTAGCTCTTGCAATGATGCTTGAAAGTGGCGTGTGGTCAAACGATAAAAAATTCAAACAGAATCAATCGAAAATAATGGCATATTCCACGGAAGATTTGTTAGAGTTACAAAAAAATCTATAATTCTTATGGGGATCATCGGAAATTCGAAAAAAATACGGATGGAAAGACGGAGATAAAGTAATCGTAATAGATCACCCTCTTGAGGGAATTAAGATTTTACCCTGCCTGCCAGACCAGAAGTTAGAATCGGTCATTGACCTCAAAACGGGTATTGCCATTGTCAAAGCCATCTCTAAAGAGCGAGAGCAAGAAATTGAACGGGAAAAAAATAAATTATACATGGAGTCTCACTCTTGAAAAACTGCGCATTTATAGACACCGGCGTGATTAACTTTTATCAGAGTGGACACGAAGAAACGATTGACGAGCTTAGGGGTAAAAAGAGGGAGAACCTCGGTTTCCTATCTTCTGAGGTTAACTAAATCGATCTCCTTAACCATCTGTGCATTTTAAAAGGCAAGATTAACGCTCAAATCATCATAGAAAATTTGCGCCAAGGTAATATTATTGAATTTGTTCCCGTAAACAATGATATTTCAATCTTAGCTGGAGAACTCAAATGCACTTATCACTTCTTGTCGATTGATTGTAGATTCAATCGTAATCGCCGAAGCGTTAAGACGGAAAGTCCTTGTTTATACAACAGAGACTCGTTTTGATAGTACTGAAGGGTTGAAGATAAAATATTTTTTTATTCTTTCTCTCTCTAAATTGAAAAATATCAAAATTTATTGCTTTTTCTTTGATGAATACGTTATGATATAACATAGTATAAGTTTATAAGTAAGTTTATCCACTTATTATTCATGGGATCAAAAACAATTACAATTTCAGAAAAAGCGTACAGAACACTAAAAAGAGAAAAATTAGAACATGAAAGTTTTTCAGATGTTATAATCAGATTAACAAAGAGATTTGGAAAAATCATGGAGAGTTTTGGAAAATGGGAGATGTCCGATGAAGAGGAGAAAAAGATGAAAAAAGATCTCAACGAAGCATGGGATTCTTGGTCAAAAGATTTCGATCAGATGGAGAAAAACAGATGAAATGCTTAGATTCTGATATTATAATAGGTTTTTTAAGAGGTAAAGCCGAATTTTTAAAAAAAATGAAAGAGTTAGAAAATGAAGCTCTTGCTACAACAACCATAAATACATTTGAATTATTATACGGAGCAAAAATATCTAACAAATCTGAAAATAATTTAGAAGAATTAAAGAAATTATTAAATCACTTTACCATATTCCCTTTTGATTTAAAATCTAGTCACGAAGCAAGTTCAATATTTGCAGATTTACGAAAAATAGGCCACCCAATTGGAATAAAAGATATTTTAATTGCGGGTATTTGTCGATCTAACAATTTAGAGCTAATAACTGAAAATATTAAACATTTTAAGAATGTAAAAGAGCTAAAAATCAAAGGTCTAAGTGATTCCCAGAATAATTCAAAATAAAACAAATACACGAATGTAATAGAAACGCAAAAAAGATATTCAATTTATGAAATTTATGAAGAACCTTATCTTGATATTGTAATTGATGGAATTTATCTCGATGAATATCTCGATAGACTTTTTCAAGAAAGACATATAAAAGGATTAGTTCCTCCATGTTCTGGTTATCAACTGATAATAGAAGACTCTTTTTTACCTATCATCCTTCCCTTTCGATTGCTTCCTCTTTACTCTTCTCAATGTGATCTAACATTTCTTTAACAGTAAAAGAATCTTTTCTTAAGTCTTCAGTAGAGCGTATTGGAATGATCTTAAGAGTCCCTTCGTCTTCGATTATCAGTACCTTATCACCATCCTTTAAATCATACTGCTTCCTGAGCCTTGCAGGTATCGTAATCATTCCACGATTGGTGATCAATACTTCTTTTTCCTTGGGAAGGTAATCAACATCCACGATATCACTAAGTAAATTATAAAAATGCTTAGTATTCATCCTTTTTGCTTGAAATTCAAAAATCTAGAAAAACTAGACATGTGCTCAATCCTTCTTTAACTCAAATAATTTCGGTATCTCGAACGATTCTAAGTGCTTTTCACAAAAATCTCTAATCTCGTCGACTAAATTGTCGCTCTCCTCAAATCCCTCCTTCAAGAGGATAATTGCCTTGATAAAATGGCTCTCAGGGTTATCAGGGTCAGATACTCCCACGACCTTGGCTTCATCCACGGCATCGTGCTTTAAGAGTGCTTCTTCAATATTCTTAGGATATACGAATCTATGAAGAGGTTCAGGCAGATCTTTTCTATCAACAATGTATATGTAACCCTCGTCGTCCATCCTTGCGATGTCTCCCGTGAGAAACCAACCTTCTTTCACCCGTTTGGCAGTTAGTTCAGGCTCGTTCCAATATCCTTTTAAAAGGGAATCTTCTTTCACCATGATTTCACCGACTTCACCTAACGGCACGACCTTTCCATAATCTTCGACTTCAACGAGTTTGAACTCGATGTTCGGAAGGGGCATTCCGATGGACGCTCTTTTACGCTCGCCATTAACAGGGTTTGAAGCGATTACCGAGCCCGATTCCGTCATTCCGTAGTATTCAATTATTTTAGCACCGGTAATATCCTCGAACTCTTGAATCGTCTCGGGAGGTAAGGGCGCAGCTCCCGATTCGCATATCTTTATGGTCTTGAATCGCCGAGCAAGGATCTTGAATTCTTCGTTTTCAAGGAGCATAATGTAAGTCCTTGGCACGCCTAAAAGGTGCGTAGGGTGCGATTTTTTGAACACTTCAAGAAAGGAATCTTGATCTCGTAGATCCGAATATAAAGCTATACATCCACCAATATTGACGAATGTATTTATGCAAATGGTCGAGACAAGCATGTAGTATAGTGGAAGTTGCGTTAGCACGGTTTCTTTTCCACGAGTCATATAATCTCTTGTCCATTGTTCGTATATCTTGGCGCCATTTATCAGGGCATAATGCGTCAGCATTGCACCTTTTGGTAATCCTGTAGTACCTCCAGTGTATTGGAGAACGGCAATATCCTCATGCGCTTTTGTTTCAAAGGTAGGCGGACTAGGTTTCGCGTTATTAATGAGGTTTAAGAGTTGCATCGTTCCCTTGATTTCTGGAGGATTTTTATTCCCTTTCGGTGTGAAATCATAAGCGTTCGATATTATCACATGATGAAGGCTTGTTGAATCCTTGATATTATTAATTTTATCGAGTTGGACGCTATCGGCAAAGAGGATCTCTGCGCCAGAATCGCATAATTGGTGTTCCAATTCGTTTTCAAAACAACTCGTATTGAACGGGCACACGATGCCACCCGCTCTCAATATACCGTAATAAGCCACGATATATTGGGGCGCGTTCGACATCAACAATCCAAGCACGTCTCCTTTTTTCACGCCCAAATTGAATAACGCCGTCGCAAGCTTGTCGACATATTCCTTAAGTTTCTTGTAGGTCATCCTTTTTTTAAGAAAATAAATAGCGGGTCGCTTTCCATAGTATTTTGCGGTTTTTTCTAAAAGCTCGTATACATTCATTTCAGGAACATCTACAGCGGAAGGCACGCCTTTATCGTAATTTCTTGTCCAAAATTGGGAAGAGTACGGATTTTCGATATATTTGTTCATTATATCTTTTGTTTTTTTCCTTATTTACAAGAAGATAATAGATTAATTAATTTAAAGGTATATTTTCATTTGGAGTATCATTTTATATCTAAGATTGCAAGGAATTTATTACCTTTTTAATATATTAAAAAAGAGAAAAAGTATAAGGAATTAAAACCGTGTTAATTAAAAGGAGGCATGGAACACGAAATTAAACGAAGATGCTAAGATTCTGAGTCTTCTTTTTTTCTTAGCAGGATTCCCTTGTCAATTGCTTCAAATACGACTTTATCGTCAACATTAAGCGCTACTTTCTCTCTAATGTCTTTAGGGATAGTGATTTGACCATTTTGCGATATTTTTGATTCTTCGACAATGATCTCACAAGTAAAAAATATGGATCTCTACCAAATATATCTTCCTTTCCATTATATTTGATTTATTTCATCAATCAGATAATTTAAAAATAAGAATCAGAATGAGATTAATTCAAGATCTTCAAATCTCTTGAAATGCTTTTGATTATTTGTTACGAGCTTTTGATAACCATTAGAAAGGATAATTGCAGCTATAAGACAATCAAAAATCTCAACTTGTTGTCCTTTTCCTCTTAATTTCATGTTTAATTCAGCACCCAAAACTGCACTTTTTAAATCAAGAGAAAAACAATTTAATTCCTTAATTAATTGATCCAAATCAGTTGATAATTCTTTAAATTTACTTGATGAAAGATCCTTCTTTTGGTATTTAAGTTTATAAAGTCCGTAATACAATTCGACAACCGAAGGAGAGGTTATACCAATTTTATCCGAGCTCAATTTAATAATTAAGTCGTCTAAAGTATTTTGAGCGTTTAGAATCTGAATTGCAACATTCGTGTCGATAAAAATCATTCTACTGAAATCTCTTATTTATTTCATTACGGATTTCTTCGTGCGAAACCTCCATTATTTCAAAATATTCTTGAGGTAATTCTTTCCAGCGGCCTATAAAAGGCTTTAGATTGGGTTTTTTTTTTTCTTTTTCACCTAACAATTTATCTATCAATTGAGAAAATGTTTCATTTTCCTTTTTTTTCTTTAATAATCGTTTATAGGTTTCTTCATCAATATCTATTGTTTTTGATGTCATTATTTTTTACCACTCTAATTTATCTATGAAAATTAAGAATTTTAAATATTAATAATTAAGTGCGCATTGTTTTTCTAAATTTTTCCAATTTCGTCCAAATTTAATGTCGTGTTTTATTATTCCTATCTAATACTTCAGTTGTTGTTCCAAGCCACAAGACATGCACACATAGAAGTTAGCCCCCAACTGAACCATTTTCCCGCCGCATTCCGAACAGGTTCTATTAGTGGCAGTAAATTTCGGGCGTCCCGCAATTCTATCCATCCTTCTCGACGATCTTGTTACAATATCTTTTCACCTCCTTTATCCTAATTGAAACTACATCTTATCAGAATAGGAATTTTAAAGGTCAATAGAGAATTTGAAGTCCGTATCTCGAAAATCCTTTCCGCATCCCTTATATCTTATTATCAAGCAGAGATTTTAGATTATAAGGGGGAATATGATTTATTATCGGTAATTATAGGATAGAGTATTGTTGATTTGATACCCTGAAGATGTGTTGTTTCAATCTATTTCCAGGTAGTTAGAGGGTAGAGTATTGTTGATTTAATACTCTGAAGAAATGTAGTATCAATCCATTTCTTGGCAGTTACACAGTTAAATTTCATTTGAATATTGATGGTTTGTTTGGAGTATCATTCTATTTCTAAATCGTTGATAGGTATCCGTGAAAAAATGAAAAAATCTAAATAATAAAAAAGAGGTGTTAAAAATAGAAGACTTTGGAAACGATATTTTTATTCTTTTAACAGAAAGGCAACTC
Source organism: Promethearchaeota archaeon (assembly GCA_016930515.1). Classification (GTDB taxonomy): domain Archaea; phylum Asgardarchaeota; class Lokiarchaeia; order Sigyniarchaeales; family SOKP01; genus FT1-020. The sequence goes on from JAFGGO010000003.1 coordinate 22,867, forward strand.
TTAGCTCTGGAATGGGTTTCCTTTTTAAAAGGGATGAGTCCGGAGGATTTTATAAAAGATCAGATAGTTGAACTCTTGGAGTTTTATCTAAGATAAAAATCAATTAATATTTCTTGTAGGTTAGTGTCGTTTGGATATTCCTTGATTAAATTATTAATACATTTTTCCGCTTCAATGTAATCAAGCATCTCTGATAAAATATATAAAACTCTAATCAGCACGAAGTCATCCAAACAACAATTTTTCTTTCCACGTGTCAAAATACATCACTTTGTACATTATATCGAATGTGACCGATTCGATGCGTTCTTTCTTGACGCTCTCTACGATTTCGTTCAATTCTTTCATCGTGTTGGTCCAGACCCAGCATAAAACGAGGTTAGGAAGGTTGCTAAATTGCCAGCTGTAAAAAATGTTGGGAGAATGATCGACATTCAATTTTCGGGCGATCTCGTTCTTATCCGCGGACGGGTTGAGGGTTACTTGGAGCAGGGCAAACACGTCATTGGACGCTCCAGGATTGAAATTAATGGACAGTTCGATGACGCCCTCCTCGATTAATCGAGTTAACCGCCGGCGAACCGTGCTCGAGGTGCTTTTTATCTCTTCGGTGATTTCCGACACGGGTTTTCGCGAGTCCTCGCGCAACGCCCGGATGATTGCCACATCTAATTCGTCGTAGCTCATCGATCGCGACCTGGGAACGATGTAAGGTATGGGCGCGTCGTACGAAACTCCCGAGAGCATTCCGATTTTGGGAGATTGCATCATTGCCGTGCGAGAAACGAACGACGAGTACTCTTCTAATTGATGCACATCCTTTAACATTGCTCCCACGTATAGGTAATTTCGACTCGATAAGATGACTTGCCAGGTGTTCTCGTGGCTTCCCAAGTTTAGAATGGCCTGCTCGATGTTGTCCGTGCTGCTCTGTCCAAGGATAAAGACGTAAAGGGCGTTTATGGCGTACGGCTTGATCTTTGCCGTGAATTTCTCGATAATCTTCAGATCAACGAGGTTTTGAACCCTCTTGTACGCCGCGTTTACGGACAAGCCTAAATAGTCGGATATTTCTCTATAAGACAATCTCGAATTGTTAAACAAGAGCAGGACGATCTTCAGATCCGTTTCATCCATACATAATAATGCAAGGAACGAGGTAATAAGGTTTTCGTCGAACTCGTTGAGCGCGCGTTCCTGAGCGCCTAATGGTCGCGTTTTGACGGTTAAAAATAGGCTCGCTATATCCACGACGGTTGACGAATGCGTTAATGTTCTTGATGTTCTTGCGAAATGTTCACGCGGAAGTAGACGAATCGATCGTTCTTGAGCGGATTCATGGCGATTTTTTCAACATGTCGTGGAACATTGATTTATAAGGAGCTCGATTGTTTTATCCTCTTAAGATAATAAAAATCAATAAACGATGTGAAACGATGAAAATTCTTGCAATAATCGGCAGCTACCGAAAAAACGGCCACACGTCCAAGATCGTGTCGCTTTTACGGGAAGAAGTGGACATTCTGGCCTCACTGGATCGGGAGGTTATTGAGTTCGAAATGTTGTTTCTCGGAGACTACGAGCTCAATCACTGCACGGGATGCCGGGCGTGCATGACCCGCGGGGAGCAGTTTTGTCCCTTGAAGGACGATGTCTCCCTTTTAAAGTCAAAAATCAAGGAGTCCGACGCGATTATCTTCGCAAGTCCCGTGTACGTGGGCGACGTGAGTTCCTCCATGAAAGCATTGATCGACCGATTGGCCTATACTTGTCATCGCCAGGAATTTTACGACAAGTGCACCTTGATTCTCGCAACGACCAACGCCACCAGCTTGAAGCGCACGATTCGAACGATAGGCGCCGCCACCTATAGTTGGGGGTTCAAGACGCTCGGAACGAAGGGATTCAGGACGGTGTCGTCAAACGACTCGAAAGAAAGCTTGCGCAACAGGTATAGCAAGGACATTTCCATGCTCGCCAAGAAGCTGTACATCGGAGTGAGAAACAAGAGCTACTTGCGCCCTTCCGCTCTTTCTCTTGCGTCTTTCAAGCTCCAGCAAAAAAGCAGGGCCAATCCCGAGCGATCTCCTCCCATAGATTACAATTATTGGAAAGAAAAGGGATGGGCGGACCCAAAAATCGCGTATTACATCGACCATCAGGCGGGCGCGCTGACGAAATTGGGCTCGAAACTGTTGTACGGGTTGTTCTCGCTCGTGTTTTAAAACGACCTCTCGATCGTCGAGGTTGCCTTTCGTGGTTTTTTTTTCGTACTGTTTTATATTTGTGATAAATTTTTAAGATGTGATGGTTATAAAAACAAAATAACCAAACACGAATATTAGTGATTTTAGAAGATGTCTTATTTTTCAATGTTTTCCTTGGTTATATTTTTTTTAGGCAATAAAATGTCAAAGGGTGAAAAAAATTAATCATCAAGCGTGGGATAATCCGTGTATCCAAATTTTCCCTTATTGTAAAA
>JAFGGO010000139.1 GCA_016930515.1 Promethearchaeota archaeon
AAAAATGACAATAAAATATTTTTAAGAGAAAAATAAATAAGGATTTTGTATTAGAATATAAAGAAATTCAAAATACGAACCCATAAGGGGTTAAATATTGTCAGATAAAAATGACTATAAGCAATCAGAAGAAATTCTTAGGGTTATTCAGGAACAAACCATTATGGGTATCCATATCATTCAAGATAATAAAATTATCTACATGAACAATACTTACGAGGATCTTTCGGGTTATTCCTTCGAAGAAATAAAAAATTGGGATATCAATCAAATAATGGCTCCCGTTCATCCCGATGATAGAGCCTTCGTTTTGGAACAGCTTCAAAAAAAGCAAAGGGGCGATCCTGATGCCGTTATTAATTATCAATTTCGAACAATAACCAAATCGGGCGATGAAAAGTGGATAGATTTATATTCTAAAACCATTACATTTGGAGACAAACCAGCGGATTTATTGACTTTTATTGACATCACTGAAAAGATGAAGGCCCAAAAAGAAATGCAAGAAACTGTATATCTATATAATCGCATGAGTCGTCAATTTAAAACGCTTTTAGATTCGACTAACGATCTCGTATTCTTAATTGATGATAAACTGAGATTTATATTAGCGAATAAGAATTGCAATATATATTTTGACAAACCCAGCCACGAGATTGTTGGTAAAAAAATCACGAGCTGTTTTTCAGGATTTAAGAATTCAAAATTTTATGGTCTTTTAAAAAATACCCTAAAAAATGACGAAATAGGGACCGTTATTGACAAGATTATTTTGCCGAACGGTAAGACACTATATTTTAATGCCCGAGTTTTTCCAATAGAGCAAGGTCTTTTCTGGATTTTACGTGATGTCTCGAAGGAAAAGCAATACGAGGAACAACTCATCGAATCTGAGGCAAAATATAAGGAAGCTTTCAAGTTAGTAACTTTTTTCAATAACCTTTTTGCGCATGATATGAGTAACATACTCCAGAGCATTAAATCATCGATTGAATATTTCGGACTTTTTAGGAACGATCCCGAGAAAATGGGGGAATTTGGAGACATCGTTGATATCGTAAAAAAACACACAGATAGAGGAAAAAAACTCATTGCTAACGTGCGAAAATTATCAAGTTTAAACGATTCCATGATTAATGTTGTTCCAGTTAATGTTTCAAATGTTTTAAAAGAAGCAATTGACCATTTAAAAACGGGATTCCAAGAAAGGGTCATAAACATTGATATCGAAGGATTAAGAAACGATTTCAAAGTGCAAGCAAACGAGCTCCTAATTGATGTTTTCGACAATATTCTTAATAACGCAGTAAAATATACAGATCCCGAAAAAGATGTTAACATTTCGATATTAATATCAACCATCAAGCAGAAAAGTGTGCCAATCGTAAGATTTGAATTTAAAGATTTTGGCATGGGTATTGCTGACGCTAAGAAAAAAATATTATTTAAGAAACTATACAGCGAAAACTTGAGTGAACGAGGGATGGGTATGGGATTGTCGCTCGTAAAAAAAATAGTTGATGGATATGGTGGTAGCATATCTGTTAAGGATAGAATACAAGGAGATCACACCAAGGGAACTAATTTCGTCTTGGACTTGTTGGGAGTCAATAAAGATAGATCGTGAAAGAGGGCTTTCACGAAGTTTAATATAATCATAATAATATCAATAAACATATAAAGCACGATATTTAACTAATTTATTGTAATTATGCGATAATTTTTCATTTTCAACATTAATAAGATTAATAAATAAAAAAAATGAAGAAAAAAACTTTAAAAGAATCGGAGATATTAAGAGTTGTTCACGAACAGAGCATAATGGGGATATATATCATTCAAAATAACAAGATCGTTTACGCTAATAAGGGAGCAGAGGAGATCCATGGATATCCATTTGAAGAAACGCAACATTGGACTTTAAAGGAGATATTAATGCCAATTCATCCCGATGATAGAGAATTCGTCCTTGAACAATTAAAAAAAAAGCAGGAAGGTAGTCTTGGTGCTGTTACAAATTACCAATATCGTTTTAGAACCAAATCAGGAGAATTAAAATGGGTAGAAATATATTCAAAATCCATTCTCTTCGAAAATAAACCTGCAGATATGATAACCACGATCGATGTTACAAAAGAGAAATTATACAAAGAAAGACTCATTGAATCGGAAGGAAAGTTCAAGGACGCCTACAAGCGCGTAAATTTTCTCAACGACCTTTTTGCCCACGATATGAGCAACATCCTCCAAAACATAAAATTGTCGGCGGAATATTTTGATTTAATTCAACACGACCCTAAAAAAGTAGAAGAATTTGGAAACCTATTTAATATTATCAAGGAACATGTGAATCGAGGGAAATCACTCATTATTAATGTTCGCAAGCTTTCCAAGTTAGACGAAGAAGCCTTGGAATTAAACCCAATCAATGTGCTTGAATTCTTAAATAAATCGATCAATAATGTAAAATCCGGGTTTAAAGATAGGAATATCAAAATTCAAGTAAATGGTTTAGATGAGACTGATAAGGTCAGAGGAAACGAGCTTCTAATTGATGTTTTCGACAACCTCCTCAACAACGCCGTTAAATATACCCACAATGAGCAAGACGTCACCATGATAATTACGGCATCCAAGCACCAGGAAGAAGACAAGCAAGTGCTTAGGCTTGAATTTAAAGATTTTGGGATTGGAATACCAGACGAAAAAAAAGAAACGCTCTTTACCAAGACCTATAGCGAAGATGTCACGGATCACGGCATGGGAATGGGATTATCGCTCGTAAAAAGGATCGTGGATAGATACGGAGGAAACATTGAAGTCAGGGATCGAGTTGAAGGGGATTTTTCCAAGGGAAGCAATTTTGTTTTAGATCTATTATGTGCCTAAGTGATTATTTTTAAAAAACGAATTTTTCAGTTAAATTAATTTATGGCTATTAAAAGAAGGCGCGAAAAGACAAGTCAAATTACGGCTTATATTGGTATTATATATGATGGAATACCCCACATTCGCTGAGGATTTCCTTAAATTTGTTTTTAATTACTTAGATCCCTCATAATTAATTCAATACGGATAATTGCTAATTTTTATCTACAAAAACAAATATTTGCTTTAAATAATTAAATTTTATCTGTTATTGAGCGATCAATTCTTCAAATTTGTCCTATATCTTTTTTTATACCTTGTTGGTGCTAATCTTCTTAAATACAATTAAAAAGGTGGTATAATTTAAAATGATTAAAAAGAAAAATAAAATTCTCTTGGGTTTAGCAGTCGTTCTTTGCGTTTTTGCCATGAGTAGTTCTTTGGCGATAACCGTTAGAGCCGAAGATTGGCTTGGAATTAGCGTTGGAGATGAATTTACAGTTGCTGAGTCTTCAAGTTATAATCCAGGAGTGATAGCATATGCGGGCTTTAAAGTAACACAAGTAAATAATTATCCCGATGATATTATGGCAGATATATATGGGGGCGGAATCAAGGTCGGTAATGAAGATATTAGCAGCTTTTTTGAGACCGATGATGAAGTGGCCGATCTCGTGACTACATATGGAACCACCACGGGTTTATTTGCTGGAAGAACAGTTACTTATGTTAACGCAACTTATCCAGGTGGAAGCTTTGGAGTGGTTGACACCGCAACGGGTTTAATTTTGCACGAACATAAAGTACAAGCGAGCGTAATTATTGATATAATTGTCGTGAGTTGGGACGCAACCTACAACCCAGATCTTGATTCAGGAGACGATTCAAGCTCCGGAGATGGATCAGGTTCGGGGGGTGTGGATGTTCCTAGCGTGCCAGGGTTTGATTTATTTATCGTCATTGGTGCCATCGGAATCGCATCTTGCGTCGCTATTTTCGCTTACAAAAGAAAGAGAGCCACATAAAATAATAACTACTTTTTTTTTCATTTTCCTTTATTATTATTTTAAAATTATAATAGATATTTTCTTTAATATAACATACCTCTAAGAACATACGAGAAACATTGATTTATTTCTCCAAAAAAGATAATCTCATATCTAATGCAGAAAAAAGAACCGAT
>JAFGGO010000140.1 GCA_016930515.1 Promethearchaeota archaeon
AATTAGAATAAGTAAAATTGGAATACATTCTATATAGCTCGAGTTCATTCTTTTTATGTTATTTATATGAGGTAGTTCCTCCTTGGAAATAATAAAATACCTAGCCGAAGTTTTGGCCCAAAATATCAATATTAGCTCAACGGCAACTCGTGGTTTAATCAAACTAGCTATTAGAGATCAATTAGGTCCCTTTTATCAATTCTCTCAAATTACTTACGATGATTTAAAAAAAACGATCCAAGAAGCTTTAAGAAATCGCCTGAAAGTATTAAAGATTCAAAATTTTGAAGACCTCACATCTTTTCTATTAAAAGAGCTCAAGCTTAACCAGTCATTAATAACCATGTCAAGACTGTAAATTTAGAAGTACTTTTATCTATTCTTTTGAAATGTGTAGGATAATAATGTCTTTAATTATTATCTTTTTCTTTCAATTTGAGCGCAACTTTTACAAATAATTGCTCAAGATCAAGTTTATATCCTATTAGGGGCGTTAATAACACTTCTCCCTTTAATTTATCGATTTTAATGTAACCAGCCTTTTCTAATTCTCTCAAATCCTCTAAAACAAGCTTTTTCTTTCTAAGATCTCGAATTTCGTGTAATTTTGCGATGCCTGAATTGTTAAAACAACAAACGAGAGTGACAAATAAGGTTGCAGCTAATTTAGGTTGGTTTTTAAAAGGATTTGCAGATAATAGTTCTGAAGTGTCAGATTCGAACGATATAAACCAATGAGAATCGAGAGGATTAAACCGTATTCTCAAACCGATCTGTTCGATGTGTTCCGAAAGATTTGTTAATAAAGTCTGAAAGTAATAATCGTCGTTTTTCCCTTGAAAATTTAACGCAGCAAGTATTTCTTCTTTACTCGCACCCATTTCATGCAAGGAGTTTTTTCTACTTAATAAATGCATTAAGACTGATAATTCGTTCATTTTATATCTACCTCATAAATATAACGTGTTTGTTTCCTTTTGATATTTAATCTTACTTGATTGTAATAAATGCAAAACATAGACGAATTTTTCATATATCTTGATCTGATCTTGTTCATCGTTAAAAATTTCTTCAAAAAAGCACGGAAGCTTTTCAATAATACTGTTATAAAAATCCATCATGCTATCGGTAAACTTTTGTTCCGATACTTCTAAGATAAATTCTCCCATTTGACCTCGAGTTCTTGTTAGTGGTTTTATCTCAAGTTTTTTGGATTTTTTTCGCCCAAGTTTTTTCTTACTTAGTTCTAAAAAATTCATTGATAAGCCAGTTAAATTAAACGATTTTCTCCAACATCCATTAAACAGGGATGCAATTTCACTTTCCTCTGGATTTAATGCCATGTATTGGACGAATTTTTCCTTACTATCCCTCGAACTCAGTAATTTTTTCAATTCCCCAAACTTTTGGTCTAATAATGTACACGCATTACTATAAGATTTCGAAGTAAGAACTAGATTGCTAATTGTAATTGATTTTTTAAGTTCGTCAAACAACGGAACTAGCTCGTAGTCTAGCAAATTGATATTTCCCAATAAGACCTCTTTTTGGATGAGTTCTATTTTACGACTTAATTTATGGGAATTATCCTCGGGATCGACCATTTTAACATCACTTCTTCACGATTTTTGGGCGAAATATGGTTGATACTTCTTTATTACCAGTTCGAGCCACACCTATTACCTTTTCGGCAAGAAAATATAATGAATTGGATGTCTTGGGCATGAACATGATCATCTGGACGGGATTTTGTTCTAACGTTGATTTTATCAAGTGATACGCAACTTCGGAGTTTTTATCATCAAGAAACATTCCTGCTTCGTCCAACATGCATAGAGGAGAGGGTTTGATTTCTTGAAGAGACAATATCAAGCAAATGGATACCATCGAAATTTGCCCACCAGAGAGAGCAGTACACGATTTTAAGTCTTCTTTTGATGTAGCCGCCTTTATTTCAACACCCAGCTCTTCGAATTTTCCAACTAAATCCAAGGAACAATATGTTTTGATTTCGGATGATTCAAATTTATAGTTAATCTTGTTTTTTAGATCTTCAAGAACGCCCTTGAATTTGTTGTAATACGTTTTTTCCAGTTTCTTTTCGGTTTTTTTTGCGGCCTTTATGTCTTTTTCCAAGTCGTCTTGGTTTTTCATAATTTGTTTCAATCCATCGATTAGTCTATCTCGTTCGATGAGGAGGGTCTCGTCTACATCCATGTAATTGAGTAGTTGTTTGTCGATTTTTTTCATATCGTCCTTGATATCGCGTATTGGTCGGACGATAAAATCCTTATTCTCGCCTAACTTCAAGTTAATTCTTTCTAAATCGCTTTGCTTAGATTGAATTTCTAATTCTAAGGCATTTAATTTGTTAGATTCTTGTTCCAAATCAAATTCTAATTGTATGCTTTTTTTATCAAGCCTATTTTTTTCTTGTTGAGCTTCCTGCGTACTGTATTTAATTTCTTGTAATCGTTCTTCTGTCGTGTTGAGGAGTTCTTCAACCTTCTCTAGCTCTTGATATATCTTAAAAGCATCCTTATCTGCTTGGTGAAATTCTTCCTTTTTCTTTTCATATTGTCGCTTAAAACTTTCAATCTCGTTAGAAAATTCTATGACTTTCTTCTCAATCTCTAGAAAACTATCTCGAGTTTCCTCAAGCTTTTTATCCCATTTCTTTTTTTTTTCGTGAAGATTTGAGAGTTCTAACGGTATTTGATTAATTCGTTGAGTGATATTAAATAATTCAGGGTCTTTCTTAGATTCAAATTCGTTTATTTTCTGATGATATTCTTCGATTTCTTCTTGAAAATGGCTTATATTTTTCTCTAAAGCGTAAATATTTTCGTATAATTGATTTTTCTTGGTGGTCAATCTCTGCTTTTGATGGAAATTATATAGAAGATCGTTGAACACTTCTTTTTTACGAAACACTTCCTTTTGAATGTTATCTAATTTCGATTGTTCTAATTTCAAGTTCGAGATTTCTTCGTTTAGATTAGATACTTCATCCTCCAGAATTTGCGATTGCTCCTTTTGAGTACCAGCAGAAAGCAAGCCTTTCAACTGCTTTACATAGGGTGTCTCGTAAACATATTTATACGATCTTAATTGCTCTCCTTTTAAGGTAACGCACATTCCCTTGAAATTATAATTCTTGTAAAGATCCCTACCAGAAGCGAAATCTTCTACGACGATGCAATTGCTGACCTTTGAATATATGACTTTTCTGATGTCAGCATCGTTGTCAACAACTTTAACAAGTTCTGCCAAGTAACCAACAACACCTTTGGCAGAAATTTCGCTTAAGGGCGAAATATTAAGATTTTTCGAGACATATACATTGCAATAAGCGTTGTATTTGGATTTTAGCCTTTTTAATAGCTCCAACGTCTCCCAATTATCAGTAACAAAGCTATATAACAGTTTTTCTCCAACAACAGATTCAATGGCGTAGCTTAGCTCGTCGCCATATTTTAAATAGTCAATTATAGGACCCTTTGCGTTAAGTCCCCTATTACGGATTTCTTCTTTTAATATCGTGATGTTAGCGGGAAGAACCAGTTTGCGTTTTTTGATCGAAGATTGGAGGACTTTAAGCTTGCGTATCTTGTCACTTTTTTCCTTTTCCATTTGTTTGATGGCAAAGTCCAAAGAATAGATCTTTGCAGATAATTTCCCGAGTTCATTGTCGAACTTTGCCATGAGATCTTTTGAAGGATTTTCAAGGAACCACTTGTTTTTATCCATTTTATGGTCGATTTCCTTCAAACTTTGGAAAATTTGGTTGATTTCATCGTTAATCTCCTTTATAAGCTCCTGAGCTTCTTGGAGCGATCGTTCCTTTTGGTTCTTTTCGCTCATAGTCTTATTATATTGATCCAAGAAATCCTTATTATGCTCGCTCTTTTGCATGAGTTCGGACTGTTCTCTTATTAAGGCCTCAATCTTCGCGTCGAGATCGTTCCTTTCCCCTAGAATCAAGTCATTTTGTTTTACAAGGCTTTCTTTTTGGTCATTTAAGTTCTGATACTCCTTCTCCTTCTTACCGATGAATTTTTTAAGATCTTCTAACTCTTTTTTTGCTAAGACTTTCTCATTTTGCCAGTCTTGAATTTTTGACACTAGCTGTTTCTTCTGATAATTAAGTTCGCCCGTTTTTTGTGAAAAATCGTTTATTTCTGCTAAATTCTTGTCAATTAGCTCTCGTACAATTTTTATATCCTTTATGCAAGCCTCGAGTTCTGAATTAAAGTTTTTTATAGTTTCTTGTGAAATCAAGATATTTTTTTTCAAGTCTTTAATTTCTTCCTTAATTTTTTCTCGATTGGCCTGAAGGAGTTCGTCCTCGTATTGTTTTCTAACATTGATGAGTTTCTTTTTTTCTTTCAATCTCTCTAATTTTGGTTTTAAAAGATCAAGACTCATGTTTAATGTGTTCTTTTTTGATACAAGCGAACTTAAATCGTTATGTAAAGCCCCTACATTTCCTTTTTCTTGTAATATTTCATCTCTTAATCCTTTCAAGCCAATTCCTTCTTCTAAAAAAGCGCATAATTCTACGGGCTTCAGGTTTTTTATAGCGTCTACTTTCCCTTGGCTTACAAAGGCGAAATGATTATCTGGACTATAATTTAGTTCCCTCGTAATTTTCTGGACTTCGTGTGATTTGACCTTGCGGTACTTTTTATCCCCCCATTGTTTTAGTGAAAAAAAAGGTGAATTCCCCCGAATAACCGTCCTACGTAATTGGATGGGTTTACCTCGATCTTGAATGGTTAATTCAACCATAGCATGATTCTGACCTGTTCGTATAAAATCAGACCATTTTGCGTAACGTTCGTCCCTTTCGTTGCTTCCTAATCCAAATTTTATTGCTTGAAATATGGAAGTTTTGCCACTCCAATTCGGACCGATAACGAGGTTGAACTTGGAGTTTCCAAAATCAATGTCGTCCTTCTCAAACGATAGAAAATTTTCTAAAGCGACTTTACTGATAAAAACATCGCGAATTTCTGACATCATCGATCTTGGAGTCATAATATTAAGAAACCTCCGTTTTAATTATTCCTTACCAAAAGCGAGTTTTATGAGATCTACTCTCTTTTTCGCTTTCTCTAAATTAATTTGTGCTTTTCCTGGAGTATCATTCAACACGAAAGGGTATTTAGCAAGGAGTATTCTGTCGTTTTCTTCGATGGGTTCTTTCTTGCCTAACTTATCAATAACAAGTACAAGCTCACTATAATTACTTGATGCCGCACTTTCATAGAGTTGGCCTAACATGAATTCAGAATAGCCCTTTCCATGTATTTGGTTTACGAGATCGTCAATTTTTGGAAGATGACCATCTGAAATATCAGTACCTTCAGATAATTCTCGATATATCGTTTTTGAAAATACATTTTCATTGTATCCACTACCATCACTCAAGTGTAAGGGCATAAATTCTTCAGAATCAATCAAGTCAATTATGATATCAGTTATCTCGTTTGTCGTATCGGTCAGGTCTGAATTGAGAAAATGTTTGAGAATCGCAACTTTTAAGAGCTGATTAATGCTAATTACCTCCCAATCTTTCGTATGTGAAGCTACAGCGTTGATATCGAAGGAAATTTTGGGATTTTCTTCAGAAAATTTATTTAGAATAGCCTCACGTTCGATACGATTTAAAATTGGAATACTTAACGATAAATCGAACACTCTATAGAGATCATTGGAATAGCGCTTTATTTCTCTATTATCATCTGTGATCCATACTAACAAGGCGTCATTTTTTATGAGATTTAGATCCTTAATTTTATCTTGCCAATAAATTAAAAATTCACGCAATAGGTTTTTTCCACGATAAAAATCCCTCACTTGAGCAAGTTGATTCACGATGAAAAGTTTTTTTGGTTCCTCCTCGTCATCGTTTTTGTCCTTTGATTGAGCTTTTTGTTGATTAGTGATTAAGATCTCTAATGTCTCGTTGAATTTAGAATAAAATTGTTCCGGATTCCGAAAGATTTGCGTTCGATTAAATTCAATTACCTCCAAATAATAATTGCTCGAAACGAGCTTTAAAAACTCCATTATATCCGATCCAGGATGCACATTGATCAATAAAGCGCCTTTAGGTTCGATGTAATTATATACTTCTAAGTCTTCCGAGCCTGTTAACACTAACTTGAAATAATTCAGAATTTCGTTATATTTTTCCCTATAATATATTTCATTTTCTTTTATTTGTAAATCCGAAGCAGATAACACGCTAAAATAGTTCATATATTCTGGATAATTATTTAAATCCTTAATGTTAATTATCAACTCACTTTTTTTTTTGAATTTCAACAATTATTGATAGACACTCCACTAATTTAAATTTTTTGAAAGCAAGAGCCTATTTGGATTCATTCAGTTAAATTTATATAGGTGTATTTAAAAATTTTAAAATCTTTATCGGGATCTGGTCATAATTTTTGCTTTTTTTCAAAATCGGGTCGTATATAATGTCGAATA
>JAFGGO010000141.1 GCA_016930515.1 Promethearchaeota archaeon
ATTTTAATCGCTTCTTTTTAAGTTCTAAGACCGAGATAAATCCAAATTCCTTGCGTACACATGATCATTCTTGCTATTGCAATCCAATAAATTCCCCATTCTACAAGCGTCGTATCAATTACTATATCTGATATACCGGCTATAAAAAATACTACGAAACCAATAGCCAGATACACAAATTTTCTTCGTAGCAGTCCAGAGGATTGATATGCTTTGATCAAGCACCCACCACCTAACAGGATTAGAACGACGAAATCCATGAATACGGCAATAAATAATGCGGGTGAATACCAAGTGGGATAACCATCAATGATATGATTCAAATCGCCTGGAACAAAGTATACATAACCCGGTAAATAGCCAGGGACAGGACTGTATTCTGTAAAAAAGATCAAGACATTTGTGACACCATTGCTCATCGTAACAAATAGGGTAGAAAAGATGCATGCCCAATATACGAAACCTAAAGCTGTTAAAGATCCTAACACTCCATCTTTATAGGTCGGCAAGACGAGTTCTCCTGCAAGTATCCCCATAAATATTATACCAAACGGTATCTGAGTGTAGCTTAGAAATATATACCACTCGGGAGGAGTTAAATGCACTCCAAATATAATTACTGCGAAAAATTCTACGGCTGGTCCTAACCAATATGAACCCATTGTAAGAGTGACGAAACCCGCTACGACCAATAATTTTGTTCTATATTTTGCACCTTTTGCAATAGTGAATAATCCAATGGATACACCAGCAATGAAAATCATAACCGATGTGATTCCCAAAATAAATGCTTCTAAAACTAATACCATTTTTTATCACTTTTTTATTTTGTGAAATTTTTTAAAGAAAAATTTCATACTATATTTTTTGTGGAACTTCTATATTAATCTTTAGGAAAATAGATCAATATAAAACCTGACTAATTAATATTCAAATAGATAACTAATTCAGTGGTAATACTAAAAATACCAAAGATTAATTTCTTTTAAATAGTGATTTACAGGGCATTATATAAAAAGAATAGTAAAAAAAAGCATAAAAAAGTAGGAATCACAAGACCTAATGTAAGTAATCGTTGCGATACACGAATACATTCTTGTAAGGTGTTCATTATCACATTAAAATATTTTTCATTACCCCATATTCTAATATTATCAATTATTGAATCTTTATAGAGAAATTCTATAGGTTCCAAATCCTTTTCTGCCTTTTTCAATAAAATATTGAGTTTGGACAAGATGTAATCAATTTTGATTCTATCACCAATAGGAGAATACCCTCTGCTCGTAATTTGTCTTGCAACAGTATGCGAATCTGATGTCGTTATCTCTCCTTTTTCAATTCCTCGATTTTGAAGCATATTTAAAACATAGGATCGAATGTCAATATAAGCGTTATTTCCATCAAAATGGACTAAAACGGTGCGTTGACCACTATTCGTGTTTTTAAACATATGTACAACGATACCTCCTTTTCCAATTCCATCCCTTTCTGAATATTCCTTACAGGGATCTTTTGCTACGCCATATAATAATCGATCTTTTTGAATTGTCTTCAATCTTTCGTCTTTAAAGAATTTTTTTGCGACATTAATCAAATCACTTGCCTCAATCGTTTCTTTTTCGATTAAAATCTCGTCATCTATTATCGAGTTATGAGAATCGATGATTACAACATCTTTAAACCCCTCTTGTTTCGCATGTTCCCGGATTTTATCCCCAATGTCCTTTTGAATATCGTCAGAGGGAAGGGGGTGGCGCGTCAGAAAAATTAAAGGGGTGTTTCCAATTTTTGCTCCCATAAGTTTTGCGGAGTTAGAGATTTTTCTCGAAAATCCAATGATTTCGGATTCCCAAGGTGAATCAGGAGCACTTTCGACCTCTTTAATGTCGCTTTTTATAAAATTTAAAAGTTTATTCACTTCTATTTGGGATGTTAGATTTTGTGCATGATCGTTGGTAGTGTGATATACAGTCGTACCAGGGATAGTAATAAACGCTTTATACAGAATTTCGGGTAAATCTGATGATCCACAGGTCTTAAACGGCCCAAAATGAACATGTGGTATTAAAAATAATCCTTTAATTTTATTAAGATTCTGACTTTTAAGAAAAATATATTGTATTCTGATGGAAGAATTGACTCCGATATTATCAAATAATTCTTCTATGCGATCGTCGTTATTATCTGTTACCAATGATAAAACAAAAGCTCTAATGAATGTGTATCCCCCTAATCCCGTGGCTTCTTTATATATCTTACTCACATGAGCAAATCCCCTGCTATAAGGAAGGGAGAAAAGTGCCACGCATAAAGAAAAAAAGATCAAGGCCTTAAATAAAAACTCCACATTTAATTGAAATGTAAATATGCTATAGAGAAAAATAGATAATATAGGTTGTACAAAAGAAAGAATAAAAGTTCCAGTTTTATCAACTGTAGTAAAGGAATAATAAATAACAAAAGCAATAATATAGGTCAAGATTATTCCTAACATCAAGAAAATTTCTTGAAACACGCGATTGTGAAATATAAACTCCATTAAATTTCCAAATAAGTAAGAACCACCAATAAGAGAAGTAAAAAAGAAGTTTAATTGAACACCGTAGCCTTTTGGGGGGAGTCCTAATATAGGTGCTTTTTTGTAAAATAAAAGAACGGAAACAAGACCAGTTGAAGAAATAATTGTAAAAGTAATTGCAAGTTGAATGAAAAAGCTTGAAGTCCATGATGTTTGGAAAATGGCAAAAAAAACAATCGAAATTGATGTGAGCATGAGGGGAGCTCCAAAAAAAAAAGAATAAGCTAACAATCTAGATGAAAAAAACCCAATATAAGAAAAAATGCCCGGTGCTTGACGACTTGAAGGTTTTTGCGAATACATTGATAATTCTATACTTTAATTTATGATGTTTTTTGATCTCATTAGTAAATAATAAATTAAATTAATATACTTATATTCTAAATTTTGCTTTTCTCTTAATTATTAGTTTATTTATAGATGTATTAAAAAAATATTTAGTGTATTTTTATTCTTGATGCTTATTAAAATTGATAATTGATTAGAAAATTATTTTTTTTGATAAATTATAAAAGTTGGAAAATATAAATTCATTTATGCTAAACGATGAGAATGAAATTGATGCATTTCGAAAATTAGCTGAAAAACCTTTCAACGAGATCCTCATGGATGGGTTATACCTTTTTGGAAAGAAATTTGGAAGATTAATTCTTTATTTTTTAGCCTTATTGATCTTATCAAATTTTCTCATTCAAGTTTTAACGGTTGAGCTTGAATGGTTAATATATAATCAAGGTATTCGCGTTGAGGCAATATATGACCTCATGGACGCTGATCCTGAAGCAGTAACCGAAGAAGATTTGCTTTTCATAACACAATATTTGCTTTCTATGATATTAGTTATTTTCGCCCAAAGTTTGATTGGTGCCTTCTTTACAACTTTATCAATGAGTTTAGTTGCTTCTCATCTTTACAAGAGCTATACGAAAAAAGAGAATAATAGCCAAAGCCTAATAAACATCAAGATTTTTCTCCCATTATTCGTGATAGGTTTGCTTGTGCCAACTGGTTTTTATATATTATTGATCATCCCAGGAATAATACTATTTCTCTTTTACATATTTTCCATTTTTACCTACAATATGGAAGGCGTTGAAAAACCCTTAAAAGAAGCTCGTAAAATAGCCAAGTATTCGTATTCAAAAATATTATTAGTGTTTTTGATTGCAGCAGGTATCTCCTCCATTGTCCAATTTATCTACCAATCGGTCTTGGATTCTATATGGATTGTAACTGATGAGACTTATGTATCGTGGATATCTCCTGATTCAAGAAATTATTTGATGTTATTTCTCAATAGCCTTCTTAGAGATTTAACGGGTATCTTATTAGCGCCATTATTCGTTTCAATGTTAACACCATTATTCGCTTCATTTAAAATGAAAAAAGATTTAGGTTATGAACGAGTACCTGCTCGATGGACTACCAGGTCAAATAATACACAAGAAAGAGAATATGAACCTGGCATTATTAGTGAAAGTATTGATATTCCGGAAGTCAATCGAAACAGATGGCAGCAGAGAATTGGCAGATTCTGTCCTTTCTGCGGGAATAGGCGCGACATGTCTCTAGATTATTGTCCTAATTGCGGAGAATCTTTAAAGGATATAAAATAAGAAGGAGACATGTGATTGATGTATTTTAATGTGGATAAAAAATTTGAAATCGATCCCGATATTTTAGAAAACACAATCGTTCTCGTGGGATGGCCGGGAATAGCACTTGTAGGTAAACTTGCCATCGGTTCCATAAAAGATTCTATTGAAGCTCAACTTTTTCTAAATATTGATTTTTTTGATTTTCCTCCTAAGAGTAACGTAGAAAAAGGATCATTGGAAATTCCATCAGCCCGATTATATTACAAGGCAAGAAGCGATACTAATAAACAAAACGATATTTTTATCTTGACGGGAGATTACCAACCGCAGAGTGCTGAAGGAGTTTTTGAATTTTCAAAAAAATTTTGTGATACATTAAACGATATCACTCGGAACCACGTTACCATGTATGTGAGTACTGCGGCCTTAGTTACAAATATAGCCCACGATCCGCCTCATATTCATGTGTGTGGAACTCACCCTGATATTGTCGAATCCTTTACTAAATTTGAGAACACCGTGGAAATGAAAAATGGTGTAATTTCGGGTGCTAATGGAATCCTACCTGCTTGGGCAGGACTAAGAGCAAATGTTCCCGGTATATGTTTATTAGCGGAAACCATTCCACTCCCAATGATGAATTTGGATCCTAAAGCATCAAAATCCCTTGCTTCTTTATTAAGCAATTATTTTGGAATCAAGACTGATTTAAGCAATATTGATAAGAAAATCGAAGAATTAGAAGCTATTTTTGAATCTTTTGAAGGGGATATAAACCCACCAATTTCAGATGATGATGAGGGTTTGGGTTCAGATTCCTATTTTCGATAAAAATGAACAAAAAATATTCAATTTTTCCTAAATTTATCATGTATAATATTTCTGTATATTATTGATAACCAAATTTTCCAAATCTCTTGGATCATTAATTAAATACAAATTGAGCTCTCGAAAAACTTCATTATATTTATTTTTGTTGAATTTATTGGTAATAAAAAAACCTACTAAGAAATGATCCTGAGCAATTATTTCGTACATGAATTTTTTTGAATCTGCTAAATTATGGAGTGCAAAATCAGAAATGATTACAACCAAGACTTTACCATCAACAAGATTACAAGCTTTAAATATATCTTCTATTGGTAAGATTGTACCACTACCTTTATATTGCAATATCTCTTGTTCTAATATATCCAAATCTGTAGTCCATGATGTAGTCGTGGCAATATTTGAAAAATTTATAACATTACATTTGGCACCTTTTCCGATTGCGTGTTGTATAGTGGCAAAAGAAGCAATTACTGCAGAATGAAAGGACCCTCTAGAGTTCTTCTTAGGGGCAGCATAATTCCATTTCATTGAACCCGATGAATCCAACACTAAGAGTAAGTCTGGAATTGTTTTTGAAATCGACATTCCAAATTCCAATTCTTTATTCCATTTTTTTGTAGTTATATTTGGGACGATTATTGGATTGTTCGATAATGTAAGTGGGATATCCAAATTTTCAATGGAATCTCCCAATTTCCATAATTCGGGATATCTCGGATTAAATCCTTTATATTTAATAGATTTAATCTCTATTGATATTTTTCCTTTCGATATTCCCCTATACCAAGTTGCTAGTGGATTTCCGTCTTTTAGGATTCCCGCCATCGAAGCTGAATGATAAAATTCATTAAATGGGATATTGCTAGCAAAAATCTCAGCTTTATCTTGTAATTCTGCTCTACTTTTATTACCTAAAAGATCGGAATTCTTTATTTCTATTGGATTTCCCATTAAATCAATAATATCACAAGGAATTTGTACTTGAATGTTGGAA
>JAFGGO010000142.1 GCA_016930515.1 Promethearchaeota archaeon
ATTACAGTATTCATATAGAGATAAAGGAATGGTAAAAAATCTTTACAAAGAGATAGGAAAGGAATTACCTCCAAATTTGGAAATTATAAAAGAAGAATTCATAGGAGAAATAGTTACTACAAGATGGATCTCTTCCATAGAAGAAATTAAAACGAAATATATTTCAAAATTAACTCACATGTCAAAAAACCTCAAGATAGAACATTTGCGAGATTTTGGTGTAAGGTTTACTTATCACTCAAATAAAATTGAAGGATCAACATTAACTTTACGAGAAGTTGCAATGGCGGTGAACGAACCAGATGTTCCTATCAATAAGCCTACATACGATATTATAGAAGCTAAATTGCACATGCAATTGTATGAAAATATAATTAATGCTCAATCTGCTCTTGAACTTAGGATGGATGTAGTTCTAGATTGGCATAAAAAACTCTTCAGTTTTCATTCAAATAGGGTTAATTTTGCGGGATTAATACGCAAGGATCAAATATACATTTCGGGAAGTAAGTATGTTCCACCTCCAGGAGGAATAGGGTGTGAAATACTAATAAAAGAACTTTTTAAATGGTACGATAAAAATATAGAGAAAATACATCCTGTCTTATTAGCTTGTTTGATGCATTACCACTTTGTCTCCATTCATCCCTTCGAAGACGGCAATGGAAGAATAACTAGATTGATAACAAATCTCATTCTATTTAACAATCATTATCCAATGTTTGACATTTCAAATAAAATCCGCAAATCATATTATAATGCCCTAGAAAGGAGTAATATAAAAGATGATAAAATGATCTTTGTAGGCTGGTTTTTCAGAAATTACATCAAATATCTTGAAAGTCTAAGATTATAAATAAAAAGTATCGATACTTATCATAGATTTAAGGATTTAATTAGTCGGCATTTAAATTAATAAGATTTGCATCTAATGTTAGTTAAGAATATCATGTTTTTTCTGATATTTGCTGTTTTATAGTATCTTTCTCTTCTGTAGAATTTTCCTCATAAAATAATTTTTTTAACAAATCAAGTAAATTTTTCATAGAACCAATGCTCGAATCTAATTTTTCTGTTTTATACCAAGTATTTTCCATATTCAATTGAATTTTGTATATTTTCTTTAATAAGATCGCATTTTTTCGAACAGATTCAAGTAGAGATAATTCTGAACCTGGGTCTACTATTATTGAATACCAAGCTTGTTTCTTGTCGAAAATTCGCCAAAATTTTTTATAGTAGATTTTTGAACCATATTCCTTTTCGCTACAATTATAATCATGAGACCCAGGATAAGCTGCATATTTTGCGTGCATTAAATTAATCTTATAATTCTTGATTAGAGCTTTATCGTCTCCATCTAGTGTTTGAAATAAAAAATCCTTGGCTTCTTTGAGCGTATGTCTATCTTCACCAGGTGTTCCTAACATGTAGTAAAATTCGTGAATTAGGTTTAATTCATTAGTTTTCTTGACAATTTCAATAAATTTTTTCAAGTAACGGTCGATGCTTGAAAAAATTTCTTTATCGTTTTTCCCTGGAACTTTACCCATACGATACAACATTGTTCTTGATGTTGATTCAAGACCGAAATGAGGAACAATATTTAAGTTTTTATAATTTTCCAAGTCTTCTGGTAAGCAAGTATCTATTCTTTCGAGTATGATTAAATTGAAGGGAAAATCGCCATTAAGTTTGATATTTTTCTTCATCTCTTCAAAAAATAATTGCCTTTGCGAGCGCTTGGGTAAAAATGTCATATCAGTAATTTGAATGTTTTCAATGTTTAACCACTTCGTGTTTTTCAACGCGTTTAAATCTTCAATGCATTTCTTTATAGAGCGCAACCGTACTTTCTTCCAATGATCAACGGAATCGCCTGACAATGGACAAAATTTGCATTGAGAGGCACAACCTCGAGTAAAGTCTATAACAATTGCGTTTGTTCTAAATGAACCGCCATTTTTTGAATAATCTCTTTCGCTTAACAAAAAGGCGCCCGTATCACCATGTTTAAGATTTATATCACTTGCATATTTTTTGTATAAACTTAAATCTATAATGGGTAATTCGTCAAGATCTTCAATAATTTCTGATTTTAAAGTTATATAATCTTCTTTATCCGATATACGACACTTGATTTTACTTTCAGAAAATCCTTTAACCAGGTGAAAAAAAGGTTTTTCTCCTTCGTTTTTGACCAAATAATCGATCGGAGTCTCATCAATAGGATATACATCATAAATATGATCTGGAAGGTTGCCTATTTGGAATTCTTCCTCACAGATGGTTGGATGCACACCCCCGATAACAATGCAACATTTGGTATTAATTTCCTTTTTTATCAAACATGCAATCTCGAGGGTGTTCAAATAATGAAAAGAAGTATAGCACGAAATAGCTACTATATCGTATGGGAATCTTTCATAGATATTAAATAATAATCTTTTTAGGACGGACCTGTAATATATAATATTTTCTGGAATATAATCGGGGAGATTTTCAAATCTCATATCCAAGTATTCTTCTTCAATATTAGCGTATATTTCGTGCTTTCGAGAATTTAGATAATTAGATATTCTTAAAAAATTAATATCAAAATAAAATACAGAATAAAAGGTATATGGATTTACATATAAAATTCGAATAGTTCTCATGGTCTAGAATGATTTATGATATTTTAAAATATGAAATATAAAAACTACACTCGAGAGTGATTTTTAATTTATTGATCGTGAAATCGACCTTTCACGAAAATATGTATTTATAGTAATAAGTATCATACCAATATTTTAAAAAAGGAATTAAATCTAGTTATCTTAATATAAAATTGTTTTCAAAAAGTTGTGAATTATGGTTAAAATTAAAACTAGCGTTCTTATAAATACTCCTCTCGAAATTGTGTGGAATGCGTTCGTTAACCAGAATAACATGACGCTCTGGATGAAAAATCTTGAGAAAGTAGAAGTCATCAAGGGAAGTTTAGGAGAAATCGGAGCAATTGCTCATCTGCATTATCGCGAAAAGGGACGCCCTTACATTTTAGAAGACAAGATGCTTTCGTACGAACCAGAAAAGAAAATCGTGTCTCAGGTTTCTGGTCAGGGAATGAAAATATTATTAGAGACATGTTTCGAAAAGCAAGAAGGAACAACTCAAGTTTTTATTACTTGGAATGGATCGGGTGAATCTATTTTAGTAAAAATTGTCCTTCGAATCATGAAAAATAAAATAAAACATCACGCAACGAAAGAATTAGAAGAATTTAAGGAACTAGTGGAAGAACATGGAGAAGATTTTACATCTTCAATGAGATAAGGATATATTTACACCCATACTTGTATTAAGCAACAACCTCTCGATATGGAAGATTTTTATACTTTTTCCAAAAGTTCACATACAGAAGTTATGACAATTTTCATAGGTTGATTTCGATACTTTTGTATAAAAAACCAAAAACTGGACTATGAAAGAATTTTATTGAATTTTATTTTTTTATTACTTATGAAAGCTACAGTAAAAAAAAGCATGGTAAGTTTTCATTCAGATTCTAACCAATTCAAAAGTAGACATTTTTTAAATGATCACATCATTGAGATAAAGGGATTAGAAAAGGATTTTGATGGCTTTAAGGCAGTTGATGGCATTAGCTTTAAGGTTCGTAGAGGAGAGCTCTTTTCTCTTTTAGGTCCGAACGGAGCGGGAAAATCTACAACCATTAGAATGCTTACCACGGTTTTAAAGCCTACGAGCGGTGACGCTTATGTCGCAGATTACAGCCTCGTGAATGAAAAGAACAAGATTAAACCGTTCATTGGCGTATGTCCGCAGGAGAATGTGATATTTGAGGCATTAACCGCAGAAGACAACGTTGCATTTGTTGGAAGAATGCATGGAATGCGCCCTGAAGATATTAAAACGCGCTCACAATACCTCTTAGAGAATATGAACATAGCAGGACGAAAAAAAGCATCTAAGTCATTTTCAGGAGGTATGAAAAGGCGATTGAATCTAGCAATGAGCTTGGTGCATCAACCTCACATTTTATTTCTCGATGAACCAACTGCGGGTTTGGATCCTCAAGCCAGAAGGTTAGTATGGGATTTTATCAAGGAACTCAAGAACACTGGAATGACCATTGTTTTAACCACTCACGACATGGTAGAAGCCGACGCTTTAAGTGACCATGTTGCGATAATGGACCACGGAAAGATTATCGCCCTTGGAACGCTAGAAGAAGTGAAACGAGGCACCAACAACGGAAACATCCTCGATGTTAGTTTCTCTTCTAAAGACGATTTATTAAGAGCGAAATCTAAAATAGGAGCGCTTGAAAGCGTACAAAAGACGGAAGATAAACAAAACAACAAATTATCAGTTTTCTTTACTGGTGGCGTCAAGAGCTTTAAGCTAGAGATCCTACCAGAGTTGGAATCGTTTAAAACTTTACATTTTAGAGAAGATACTCTCGAAGACGTGTTTCTAAAACTCACAGGAAGGGGGTTGAGAGACAATTGATGGCAATAGAAATAAAACAGATGAAAATGGTCGATTCAAAAGCGCTGCACATCGCTAAAAAGAACGTGAAGGAAAAACTCAAAAACTTTGGTTCAATGTTTTGGACCGTTGCGTTCCCGATCATGATGTTGTTGGTTTACAAGCTGGCATTTAGCGAAGAATCAGACTACATGATAAATGGCCTCACTGCTTTTGATGTTGAATTTCCAGGAATCGTTGTCTATACGATTGGAATGGCAACGGTTACGAGCGCTGTCATGTTCTCGATGAGTAAAAAAGACGGTACTTTAGAGCGCATTGATTCAATGCCCGTGAGCCGCGGTAATGTTTTTTTAGGTGCTTTAATATCCGAGACCATATTCATGAACTTGCAATTAGTTCTTTTATTTACATTCGGTTATGGGATATTAGGGGCTCATTTCGAGCTCGCAATGCTTCCTATAGGATATTTGATCGCAATGCTATATGGAATTGGCGCCATCGGATTGGGACTCATCATATCTAGTTTCGTTAAGACGCCCGAGGCGGCAAATGGTTTTAGCATGCTAGGGCACATGGTCTTGATGTTCGTTTCTGGCTCTTTCTTTCCCTTGGACAACCCAGGTGTGTTTTTCACTCCGCAATATTGGGTCAAGCAAGTCTATCTTCAATTGACGGTTGTAGGAGATTCGTTTTCTGACTTGATGTACAGCACTTCCATTATTACTCCGTTTTTAGATCCTACAATTATCCCAATTTGGGGCGGATTGCTGATAATAATCGCATTTACTGCGCTTTTTATCGCCATAGGAATACGTATTTTTCAGAAAAAAACATCTCTTTAACTTATATCTTTCTTTTTTTATTTATCTTTATTATTATATCCATCAATTGTCTTTTTTAATTTGGTTATATTCACAAAGTAAACAATTAAGGTATAAAATTGTTTGATAAAGTTAAAATCATACAATAAATAAGAAAAATTAAAAAAGTAGTAGTAAAAACTACTTTAGAACATTCTCCCTTTTTTCAGTCTCGAATTCGTTGTTAGTTCTAAATTTGCTTTTAATTACCACGCAATCGATTCGATGTTCTCATCGTGATATTCAAACCGAATCCTTACATTGTTTGCTCTTGCGCGCTAAGCCTGAACCAGCGAGTCCTGTTTCAACGCCACACACTCGCGCTGTTGAGAATGGCGGGCTAAATACCTCGCCCGGAAGCTCGGCACGTACACCCCCATCTCACCAAACCCGTCTTTTACGGGTGCGCTCGTCTCAATTACACCGTTGCTGTCACCAGCCCCAGCTCTCATTGATTCAATCGTAAACGATCATGGCTATGACGATTTTAGCGGTTAGCTTCTGACTACCACAGGTCTGTCTTACTAACCCGCCAGCCAATATGATTTACCGCTTGTTCAATCCTAATTAATTGAGAATGGAAGATTATTTTCGGGTCCAGCTTCGTGCTTAGATGCTTTCAGCACTTATCCGTTAGCGCGTGGCTGCTCGGCAATGCCTTGTCAGACAACCGATACACTAGAGGCGCCCGCAAAATGTTCCTCTCGTACTGATTTTCCGTTACCCTCAATCTTCCAACATGCCTAGTAGATAGAATCCGACCTGTCTCACGACGGTCTGAACCCAGCTCACGTTCCCTTTTAATGGGCGTACAGCCCCACCCTTGGAGGTTGTGCGCTCGACTTTCGATTAGAAAAGCCGATATGTGCGCCTCCAGGATAGGAAGAGCCGACATCGAGGAAGCAAGCCGCGAGGTCGATATGGACTCTTACTCGCGACAACTCTGTTACCCCCGGGGTAATTTTTCTATCACCTCAACAAGCCACACGAGCCCTGTTGAGGATCGCTAGACCAGGCGTTAGCCTCAGGATTCCTTGGTGATCAGAATCCAGTCAGGCCAGCTTTTGCTCTTAAACTCTACAACGGATTCCTGACCCGTTTGAGCTGACCATTGGTTACTCTAGATATTGTTTCTAGAGTGAGCCGCCCCAGCCAAACTGCCCACCTGCGGGTGTCCGACACGGATGCCGTTAGCGGTTCCAAAAAGGAAAGCCGGTGTTCCAATTGTGCTCCACGCCACCGAGATGACGCTTCTACGCTCCCGACTACACTCTGTATCCAATCCAGAATCGCAGCAACAGGCTGCAGTAAAACTCCACGGGGTCTTCTCGTCCCACTAGGCATCTCCGGACCGTTCGCCGGAGTGTAATTTCAATCGTCAG
>JAFGGO010000143.1 GCA_016930515.1 Promethearchaeota archaeon
CACCGACAATAAATCTGAAGTGTAGGTAATTTGTCTATCGGCTTCTGCGGACCAACCAGGATATTCACCAGTCAAGGTAAGAGATTTATTACCAGAACTCATATATTGCTGGAGCACATTATTATGACCATACTTTTCATCAATTACTTTAGATTCCATCCCTTGATAATCGTTAATGTTCCATGAGTATGGATCAATTCTTCCTATCTCTTTATTCTCAAATCCCAATGATGCAGGATAAAACCCACTCATAGGGTTTAGATAGGTGATATTTCCAGGAGTAATTATCTTAATATCTTCTCCTGCACTTATCATAGTATTAACTAAATTATCGCGATGTGCGCGAAAATTTCCAATAAATGGTGTAAAATAACCAAAAATAAGAGCTGAAGATACAGTAATAAAAATCAATAAAGATAATTTACTTTTTTTTACACATCTAAATTTGCAGTTTTTTTTCATTAATATCACTTAAACAAATAACATACTGTAAATAGAATAAAGGGTTAATTTTGCTAAAGAAGGATCGTTTATAAGATCTATCGATTAAACGTTATAATGCACGACTTTTCCCCTTCTCTTTCGATATTCTCCCTTAACTAATGCACCCCTTGAGTCCATCAAGCCTCGAATTTTGTCAGATCTAGGCAAGCGCCAAATTTTGAATTCCACATTCCTTAAAGCGCTCTTCTTGCGGCGATCATCCTTTTATCTTCTCTATCCTTATTAATATACATGATAAAGAATAGTATTTAAAATTTAATGGAAATGTGGAGAACTCTTCGCCATATAGGTCAATAATTCAATTTTGGATCTGAATGTAGTATGATATTAAATTAACGATTTTATATAAAACCATAAGGGTGAATATTAAACATATTTCTCTAATCAACATATAATAATTTGAATTTAAAACATTCAAATTTTTAAAAATCATTTAATATGTAATTCACCTCATTCAAAAATTTCACCTTTCATTGACGGAACGTATTGATAATATCCAGTGGTAAGCGTTTTTCCGAGAAACTCGTCAAATTCCAGTATTCTCTCGTCTGGCGTTGCTTTTTGAATCATGTGCCGTTGAACCTGCCAAATGTTAAATTAACCCCGCTCTACCCTTGTTCTCGAGACCTGAAGATCATGGGGCTTGTGTGGACGATTAATAATAAAAAGAGCAAAAACACCGATTAGGGGGGTTCTAAAGGCAAAATAAACCAATTATATGGATAATGTTTTTATCAATTTTTAGAATTGTTAAAATAATTTATAGGATCTTTAACCAGCATAAAAACCAATCTGGTAGAAAAGGGAATCACCAATCTTTCAAATTTTAAATTTTGTTAAAAATATTGGATCTTTTTAGCATTGGGAATATTTTAGAAAGCAGTTTAAGACGAATAAAAGTCTATTAGAAAAAAGAATTTAAAGAACTAAAAACTCTACAAAGATTTATATCGTATCCAATTAAAACTAGATTTAAATCAATAAAAAGGAGTTATTTATTCTTTTTTTTCTTTCAGATTATTTAAAGCTATTTTCTTTAATTTAAAACCAAGTTCGCTTTGCATTCCCCAAATAGGGATGAAACCATAGCTAAGCTTCTGGTCGAAAGTACTTGTTGTATCATACGTGGCCAAATTCAAGTCGTATAGTCCATATGGCGATTCTCGAGCCACGACTTCGGCACTTCCCTTGAAAAGTTTCACCTTTACTGTACCCGTGACTTTTTTGTTGATTTCGTTAATAAACGCCTCAAGAGCGCCTCTCAAGGGATCCACCCAGAGCCCCTCGTAGGCAAGTTCCGTCCATCTCTGATCGACATGAGCCTTGAAAGAATTCTCGTGCTTGGTGCAAACATATTTTTCGAGGTCTTTATGAGCTTTTATCAGCATAATTGCTGCGGGAACTTCGTATGTTTCACGAGATTTCAAACCAATGGCCCTATCCTCCATGTGTTCGATGCGGCCCACTCCGTGCTTGCATCCAATGTCGTGCAATTGCCCAATCAATTTCACGGCACTCATTTTTTCTCCGTTTAATCCTACGGGAACACCCTCTTCGAAATTAATCATTATATATTCGGGTGTATCGGGTGCACTTTCGGGTGCCGTCGTCCACTCCCGAGCATCTTCAGGTGGTTCTATTTCAGGATGCTCCAATATATCACACTCGGCACTCCGGCCGAATAAGTTTTCGTCAGTGCTATATTTCTTGTTTTGGTTCGAAATGGGGATGCCATGCTCTAGAGCATATTTCATCTCCTCGTCCCGTCCCATATTCCATTCGATCATCGGCATTAGGATTTCGACATCCAGAGCGTGCGCCTTGGCAGTTACGTTGAATCTTATTTGGTCGTTTCCTTTCCCCGTGCATCCATGGGCTATGGCGGGGATATTTTCTTGTTTTGCAATTTTAACACCTTCTATCATGATAAGGGGGCGCCCTACCGCCGTGCTCAAGGGATATATACCCTGATAAAGCCCATTTGCCTTGATTGTTGGAAAAATATACTCTTTTAGGAATTTCTCCTTCAAATCAAGCGTGAAGTGCTTGACGGCTCCAAGTTTGTAGGCTTTTTCTTCTATCTCCTTGAATCGACTTTTGTCAGCGAACTCTTGGCCGAGGTCGGCCGTGAAAGTGTATATTTTTGCTTTATACTTGTCCTGAAGCCATTTTAACATGCAAGAGGTGTCCAGACCGCCCGAATAGAGCAATAATATCTTCTCGTAATGGCTTTTTTTTGGTCCTAAGGTAGTAATGATAATCTCCAATTCAGAATAAATTTATAGTATAATATTGAATATACCATTATCGTAGAAAAATTTTTACTTCGCTTCTATAACCCTCCTTTTCTCCAAAATGGAGA
This sequence comes from Promethearchaeota archaeon, assembly GCA_016930515.1. GTDB lineage: Archaea > Asgardarchaeota > Lokiarchaeia > Sigyniarchaeales > SOKP01 > FT1-020. The sequence continues at coordinate 2,867 of JAFGGO010000143.1, forward strand.
ATCATTAGCAGAAGTAAGGTAAAAACATGGAAAATGAAATTAATTGTGTGAGAATAATTCGTGGTAAAAAATCAAGGATAAACTTTAAATATTGAAATTCTCACTACTATTTTGTACAAATAGGATCATTTTTGAGTATATTTGTAGGAGTTAATGAATAAGTTGGTATCGATATTTATTGTTGAGAACGACTTCTCTTTACAGGTGCTTTATAGGAAGATACTCGAATATGGAGGATTCAAGGTCATTGAAACTGCAATAACAGGAGATGAAGCGATAATAAAGTACAAAAAAATGCGAGAAAAACCCGATCTTGTTTTATTGGATTTTCGAATGCCCATAAAAAATGGATTGGAAATTACTAAAGAAATATTGGATATAAATAAAGGTGCAACGATTATAGTAGCTAGTGGAGACGCAAGCGTTAAGGGCCAAGCTCTCGAAGTAGGAGCAAAAATTTTTTTAAAAAAACCTTTTACTGGCGAGAGGTTACTATGCGAGATCAATGAGCTCATGTTCCACTGAAACCCAATTATGAAAAACGCACAAGGAACTATTTTTATGTGATTAAATAAAATTCTATGTACTCAGCTTCTAAAGGCTATAGATTTAAAAATGATTTATTGTAATAAATAATAAATAGGTCAAATTTATAACATTTGTAAGGAATAATTAAACTACCGTAGTTCATGCAAAATACGAATCGGTAAGATGTTTCATCGAATCGATGGAAATATTAGGCCAAGTTGTCAAAATTGTCGAAATATATTGACGAAAAAATAAGTTGGTGATGCCATGTGGCAAGAACATCACGCTCACAACTAAAAAAGGAGGATTATGGTGATATCTGTATTTATTGTTGAGGACGACAAGTCAATTCAGATGTTATACCGCAAGATATTAGATTTAGTTGGATTTAGCGTGATTGGACTTGCTAATAACGGTGCCGAAGCCGTTGAAATGTATAAATCCATGGTTGATAAACCCGATATAATTCTCATGGATCATCGCATGCCTGTTAAAAACGGCTTAGAAGCCACGAAAGAAATCTTAAAGATCCACGCCGTTCAGAAAATTATATTTGCCAGCGCAGATAAAACGATTCGCGACGAAGCACTTTCCATAGGGTCTGCGGGTTTTATCGATAAACCCTTTAGTTTTGATAGGTTAATAAAGAAAATCAAGGAACTGGTTCCTTGAAATTGAAATTCCGATCTAAACTTATAAGAATTTATCTTTACCATGAAAGTTAATTATCTTGATAAGTTTCAAGGCACATTCATTGGTGTAGCAATAGGCGACACGCTCGGATATCCTTTTGAGGGGTTCTTAAGGTCGGATATTTATTCTCGTTTTGTTGATTTTGAAGATTATATTTTTAAAAACAAATCTTTATTCAAGACATATACAGACGACACGCAACTCACGCTTCACGTTGCCCAAGCATTAATTCGAGGGAATGGATATAATGCAAATAACCTCGTTAACGAGTTCGTGATGTGGTTGGATGATCCACCCATCGGTCCTGGATATGGATGCATTTCTTCTATCAGAAAGCTCAAGTACGGCACTCCGTGGAGGGAAGCAGCATCAAACTCAGGAGGAAACGGCGCAGCCATGAGAATCGCTCCTATGGGTCTATTTTATTCTAGGGATATTGACTCATTGAAAAAAGCGGTATTGGATTCCTGTTCTTTAACTCATTCGCATCCTGCAGCTTCTGCAGGTGCTCTCGTGATTGCAAGAGCAATATCATTTCTGTTGTTTCAAGACCCAAAACAACGATTTTCGACGGAAGAATTTATTAATGTAATCTCTGAACCTGTTAACACTTCGAGCGAAGAAACATGGAGAGAAATGGTTAAAATTCTAAGGAAGGTTCAAAACAGCTTACACCTCAGTTTAGAAGAGGGTTTGGTACGATTCTCCCAAGCAGGTGTTAAACCACCGTATTTTATTGAAGATTATATCGGAGAAGCTTTCGTGCACCCTTATACGCTTAGCACCGTGGCTTGTTCTATCTTTGTGTTCTTAAAAAGATTGGATTCCTTCAAGGACTGCATTCTCGAATTATCAACTTCCGGAGGAGATTGTGATACGGTAGGAGCAATTGGAGGAAGTCTTGCGGGAGCTTTTTTTGGACTCAAAAGAATTCCAAGCGAATTCATCAAGTTAGTAAGAAATCAAAAAAAAATATTGAACACGAGCGAAGAATTATGTAAATCATTTTTAAAAAGATATTCAAATCAGTATTATAAGTAAAGAATTCTTAATGTTTTTCCGGGAATTTCAAGAGGAAATCTTTTACAACCAAGGAGCAAGATTTGCAGAATGTTAGTGGTTTCTTGTCCGTGTCTCCAATAGTTTCTGAAAATCGCATCACGCAATCATTTTTGCAATGATTTAGCCCAAAAACATGTCCAATTTCGTGGACGGCTTCTTTTAAGGTCCTTAATTCAAGCAAGGATTCATTTTTCTCCCTTCCGTAAAATTGCTCTTTTAAACGGCAGGTTGAAATGATTATATAACCTGGAAAGTTTAAATAAGATTTTTCAGCGATCCCAAAGATGAAGTTCATCGTTCTGGAATACATATCTTCTTCAAGCAAGCCTAATACGCAAATATAATCTTTTGATGATAATAACTTTTTAAGATTTTCCAATATCGAATGAACATCGTATTGTTTTCGAGAGTTATTATAAAAAGATTCGAGTAAGGAAAAAGAATATTTAGAAATTTCTACCTTGCGAATTAAACCTTTAAAATTCCACTCCAAATTTTTCTTCAGTTTTAATAACTTTCCTTGATCAAACTGATCAATTCTTTGCAATAAAATCGTTTTTTTCATGGTATAGAATGGAGTTACGTATAGTTGTTTATTCAAATGAATGAAAATCTTAATATAGTAGAGTGACTTAAAAGTAAAATACATTGGTTTATTTTTTATTATCCAATAACAAGAGATTATTCTCCCACGCAAAAGTTCTTAGAGGTTACTTATTTGTTTAATCTCAATCAAGATATCGATAATGATAAGGACGAAAATTCTGATAAAAAACGTCTAAATTTATCTATATCAAAAGAATTCGTTAGATCAGCTCCTTTTCCAATAATAATTCTCAATAATCAATTGAAGATTTTTGATATTAACAACATAGGAGAAAAATTATTTAAAACGAAGAAAAAAGAAGCTATTGGTAAAAAGTTAAAATTTCTAATCCCATACTTGGAAAACGTTGAAATTTTGCCAAAGATATTAGAAGTATTAAAAACTGGCGTTCCTTGCATTTTTAAAACAATAAAATTGTTCCCAGATAGCGTGGATAAATATTGTATCCAAGCCTTCAAGAGCGGAAACTTTTTAGGAGTAGTTTTTTTAAACTCCACTGAATGTGACGAAAAGGAAAGGAGTATCAGGTATCAAAGGGATAGAGCCTTAAAATATTTGGATATCGCTGGAACCATCCTCGTTGCTCTCGACGAGAAAGGAACGATCACGCTCTTAAACAAAAAGGGGCACGAAGTATTAGGATACAAGGATGGAGTTTTGGTTGGAAAAAATTGGTTCGACACGTGCCTTCCCAAAACGGAAAGCCATCAGGTTCGAGCCGTCTTTGAGAAACTCATTTCAGGAGAAATGGAAAGGGTAGAATTCTATGATAACCACGTAATAACGAAAGACGGAACGCTACGAATGATTGCCTGGCATAATTCCTTTATATTAAGCGAAGAGGGTAATATTATTGAGATCGTTAGTTCGGGCGTTGATATCACTGAAAGGAAAAAAGTCGAAAACCAGGTTAGGTTGCTTGCCTCAGCAGTAGAACAGGCAAGCGTGGGTATCGAAATTACCGATCTAAGCGGAAATGTGCAATTCATAAACAATGCGTTTGCTTCTGCACACGATTTTTCTCCTGAAGAGTTAATCGGAAAGAACATTTCAATCTTTCACACATCTGAGCAAATGGATGATGTCAACAATTCAATGGATCACACTCGAAAAAAAGGTGAATTTATTGGAGAAATATGGCATGTGAAGCGGGATGGGACGATTTTTCCCACTATGATGCATAATGCTCTCCTCCGGGATGAAAATGGCGAGGTCATATTTATGATTGGAACGATGCGCGACATCACAGAACAAAAAATTTTAGAAACCGAATTACGCAAAATAAGCGATTTTAAAACAGATTTGCTTCGAAGGACATCTCACGAGTTAAAAACTCCACTAATATCGATACTAGGGTTCACAAACCTTCTATTAGAACTCCATTCCTCCAACCTCGATGAAAAAATGATCTCGATTTTGAATGAAATAAGACATGGATGTTTTCGCATGGAAACAATCGTCAATAGCTTGTTAAAATCCTCCAAACTCGATTCAAAAAGCAAGAAATTAAAAAAAGAGAAAGAGAATCTCTCTTTTTTAGTAAAGTTTTGCGTGAACGAGTTAAATGGATTGATAGAAGAAAGAAAATTAAACCTCAGCGTTGATCTCCTAGAAGACATGTTCGTCGAGATTGTTAAAGAAGACATTTACGATGTGGTATCTCACCTAATTATTAATGCCATTAAATACACGCCATCAGGAGGTGCGATTAAGATTTATTCTGAAGTTGAAGACGAATTTTACATCCTTAATGTCGAGGATTCGGGAATAGGAATCATATTTGAAGAACGAGAAAGGTTATTCCATAAATTTGGAAAAATTGAACACTATGGAAAGGGATGGGACATAGGAATAGAAGGATTGGGTTTAGGCCTTTATAATTCGAAAAAGATCATTGAGTTTCACGATGGAGAGATGTGGGCGGAATCGAGAGGAAGGAATCTCGGTTCGAAGTTTTCCTTTTCCTTACCAATTTTTAAAGAATGATACGAGATTTTTTTAGCAACAAATTGAAAAAATTTTTTAAAATTCCTTGAATATATTATTTATCACATTATTTCTATCACAGATAAAATAATTATTTTCTACGATAGTACTCTTTCCTACGGGAGGGTAGTCTAGCCTGGTAAGCACAGTCTAACCTATTGAATTAGACTAGCCCGGACTGATTCTTGGTTTGGGACCAAGGGGTCGGGGGTTCAAATCCCTCTCCTCCCACTTTTCCCTTTAGTTCGTATTTAAATAGATTTTTCTTCAGTTCTAGTTTATTAATGCGAGTTTAGAGAATTGTGAAAAATATTGCGATCGAAAATATTATTACAAGAATAAAAAACACGAAGCAGATTGATAAAGGGATAATCATTATTATAGATCCGTATTTTGTTTTACGCAACTCGCTTCTTTTCAAGAATGTGTGGTAAAATACTAATGTAAAAAACACTTCAAAAGCAATAACACAAAACAATAAAATAAAATAAGAAATTTTATTTCCCCAGGCATCGGGCGCACCAACGATATTATAATGTATGGGGATAATGTCAGGAAGAAACAGATAAGAAACTATAATAAATAATACCGTTAAAGTTGATAAAATAATTGAAAAATAATAGATATTGCGGGAACGGCTTGCGTATTTTAAGGAATTCGATTCATCTTGTGTCAATAACTTTTCAGGATCAAATCTTGTTTCTTCAGCACTAGTACATCTTGATTTTAAAGCAGTTATAAAACCTTCTTCGTCTTTTGGAGACACACCATACACTCGTTCTGCTCCATTCGAATCTTTTCCTCGTAAGAGCACGAGCTTGTTCATCTTCGTGACAAACAATCGCACAGTTTCCAGCTTGCCATCGAAAAAAATCTTGAAATGTCCAGCTAAATATCCAGGAATTGCAACGCCGTTAGTCCGTATCCCACTCAATTTATATGAATTTGGTTTGCCCAAAACCGATACCGTGTTATACACTACTGAGGATTTATAAATCCCACTTTTCAATAAAAGCCGATCTTCGAGAAACTCGTATTTCATATTGTAATAACCGAGACCAAAAACCCCAAATATGATAAACATGATTGATGTGATTATCAAGAGTACGATAAAGGTAACGACTTGATTCATTACAAGGACAATTATAAGGTTTACCATGAGAATGATCAATAGTATCAAGAAAAAGGTTGAAAAACAAAATCCGCCTTTAGATTTTTCTGGACGAAAAATATTTTGTGTTAATGATGCGTTTTGTACCATTAAATGCAATAAATGATCTTAGAAAATTAAAGGATGTGTATTAAATAGTTTTAGGAATTCGTGTCAAGATTTTTTTTTAATTCTTTCCTTATCTTGTCTAATTTCTTGTCCTTTATCCAATAACGAATCTTGGAAGATTTTAAGAGCGCTTGGACCTTTTCGTTTAGTTCAGATAATTTCTGTCTGTCTTCATTAGTCAATTGTGGGATTTCTTCTTCAATTTTTTCCTTTATAGCTTCTACTTCCTTTTGAACTTGAGGAATTTTTAACGGTACCTTTCCATAAATCAATCTTTTTCGTAAAATCTCCTTTATGTATTTTATCCAAGCTTGAATCCACGGGTAGTTTCCTGATTTCTTGGGATCTAGTATTTTAATTGACTTTCTTTCGACTTCGATCAAATCGTCTGGACACGAGTTTTCGCACGCACCACAATAAAAGCACGCCTCTTCGTTACACGCTATTTTACCGTATTTAATGACGTCTTCAGCGCTTTCAGGGATGAAAAAAGAGCGAGTTGGACAAATCAGCACGCACGCCTTGCATCCAGCAGGATCGCACTTGTGGAGCTTGCTTTTCTTGATCCGTACCTTTCCTTCGATAGGAGACGCTATTTTGAAACATTTAGTGGGGCATTGTTCTTGAATCAAGTAATAATCCTTGACATGATGTCTTTCCCTGACGCTCAGGCAAAGCTTGCAGGTTTCGTTCTTGAGGTCCTCGATACATTTAGTAGTGTCAATTTCGTAAAATTTATCGATAGTCGGATATTGATCCATAACAATTTGGTCGGTAGGTGTTATATTTTCATGAAAGGCGTCGTTCGGGCACACCACGGCACATAGCATACAATAACAACACTTTTCGTGGTCAATAAGCAGTTTTGGATTTGAATCATCTATAATTCCTTGAATAATTTCAGGAATTGGTCCGAGATCAATTGCGTCGACGGGACAAGCAAGCTTGCATAAAGAACACCCAATGCACTTGTTTATATCGTACGTGAGTTTTTTGTTAACATCTCCGAACGCCCAGTTCAGCACGAACCTATCAGGTTCTATTTCCAAATCCTTTTTTGCCATTTCTTTTATTTCTTTAGTGGCTTCAGTCTCATCTCGTGCATCTTCGATCATCGTTCACACATTCGATTCTTTGTTAAAACTATTTTTTCTTACCCTTGTAAATCTTAAAAAGTATAAAAATTTAGTCTGATCTCAATTTTAGGAAAATCATCAAAGGATTTTATTTCTCTAAATTGCATAGTTAAGAGCTATAATTATCTCTAATATTTTTTGAGATCGTATAAACTTCACGAAAAATAACTCAAGCTCTCTTTATCAAAATCCTTGATGTAATCTACTGTTAACCCGCGAGGATTTAATTCTGGAGGCGCGTAGATAAAATTTAAATCCGGGAAGAAAGCACCGATTCCCTTCTCCGCTAAAATTAAGGCGGGATCTCCTTTTTTAAAGAGTTGCTTGCTAACTTTTAAAGTTACGTCGCGGCAATCATTTTCGTCAAGAACGCCAAGTGAATGTATGTATTCGTGAAGGAGTATGTGATACGTATAGGCTCTTACTATGTGTTGAGGTTGCTTTTGGAGCAAGATTTTTAAGGCTGTTTCGTTCATGTAAATATCCGTTCCAGGAGACACATGCAATCCACCAATAAAACCACCTTTGTACATTCCCATCTTGACGAGCCCTAATGTTAATCCCGATCGATGCTTCTTAAGTACTCTTTTCACATCCATTTTGACCTTCTCAAAAATTTCTGGAATTTCCTCTTTGAGATCCTTAAAATTCAAAAATTATTTCACCCCTTTATATAAAACAAAATAATTTATTAAAAACTGAAAAACCAATCATCGTCCTCTTCGTATAGAAACCCCATGAGTTTCGATAGATCCCGAAGGAGTGGTTGAACAGAAACTCTATTAATAGCGCGTAAATCATTGTCCATATCGGAGGAAAACAAGTCGTCTAACAAGCTATCGATGTTTATCTTGTCAAAATATTTTTCTGGGTTGAAAAACAAGGTAAACATGATCTCTTCTCCAAGGTTGAGGCTTTTCTTAACTAATTTTTCCTTGTTCCTCCTCTGACGAATGGTTTCTAAGAGTCGATTTTTAAAGCGTTCGTCCATAAGGTTTTTCAATTCAATTATGCAACATTGCTTTTTTTGGAGTAGATCGTTCCTCTCGCTTTCCAAGTCGTTTATATCGTTTTCAATTAGCTTGATCGTTTCGCCCAAGAATTTTATTTTTTCCTCTGGTTTTTTTATACTCGTATAATCTCGCGAAAATTCTGTATTTTGAAGAGTTGTTGTTGGTATTGCTTGATTTAGAACATCTTTTGTTGCGTACTTGATGTTATAATAGTCTGGACTTATGTCTATTCTCACTAAAATGTCCTTTTTAATCCGATACTTGCTTTTTTTTGGATTCTTATCAATGTCTTCTATAAGTCCATTTTCTTCTAGGAGTTTCAACTGGCTATGTACGGCTTGTCTTGAAATATTCAAGCTATTTGCTAATTCAGAGGCAGAGTGAGGCACTTTCGAGAGTTTGGAAAGCAACATCCTCCTCGTGGGATTTCCAAGCATTTCCAACAACAGATCAAGTTGCATGTTTTGACTCGTTTCTTCAACCGTCATTTTCTAATTCACTCCTTTTAAATTTTTTAAAATAAAATTGTTAAAATTTTATCGATAGAGATCTTCTGAAGCTTCTGTAATTCGTTGCTCCGCTTTCATTGCCCTATCTGCCGTGTTTTTAACTTTTTCTATCGACTTATCAAACGCTTTTTTATTGACCTTGACTATTTTCACGGATTCGGGATCGCTCGTATCGATATTTGGATTCGCAACGGCATCTCTAATAGTTAACAAGATAGCTTCCTCGCAGATTGCTTCTATATCTGCGCCTGTATAACCCTCCATATCTTCTGCCATCTTATCGAGGTCTATTTCATCGTCTAGTGGTTTCTTTTTAAGATGGATTTCGAATATACTCTTCCTAGATTCTTTGTCCGGTTTCGGAATTTCGATGTGCCTTCCAAACCGTCCCGAACGCAGCAACGCTGGATCGAGCATGTCGGGTCGATTGGTTGCGGCCAACAATATGACATCCTTCAAACCTTCCAGGCCGTCCATTTCGGTAAGCAATTGGGATACGACTTGTTCGGTTACCTGCGATCCCGCGTGAGAACCTCTTAATCCCGCAATTGCGTCTATTTCGTCAAAGAAGATTATGCAAGGCGCTGCGGCGCGAGCTTTTCTAAATGTTTCTCTCACTGCTTTTTCGCTCTCTCCAACCCATTTCGATAAAAATTCGGGACCTTTCACGGATATAAAATTAATCTCTGACTCGTGTGCTAATGCTTTTGCGATTAATGTTTTTCCAGTACCAGGCAGACCATATAAAAGTATGCCGTTAGGAGGATTTGAGTTTAAGTGTGCATAAAGCATAGGATATTTCAAGGGCCACTCGATTACCTCACGGAGTTGTTGCTTGGCCTCCTCTAAGCCCCCCACATCATCCCATGTCTCTGTTGGTTGGATTATCAATACCTCCCTTAAAGCAGAAGGTTCAATGCTGCTTAAGGCTGATGTAAAATGGTTCATTTTAATTTGGATGTCATTAAGCACTTCGTTGGGAATAGGCTTGTCTAAATTTATTTGAGGCAGGATTTCTCTAATCGAAAGCATCGCAGCCTCTTTAGCTAACGCTTCAATATCGGCTCCTACAAAACCATGCGTTTTTTCGGCAATTAGTTGCAAGTTAACGTCCTTGTATAAAGGCATGCCTCGAGTGTGTATGAGCAAGATCTCGTAGCGCCCATCGGTATCGGGAACGCCTATCTCTATTTCCCTGTCGAACCTTCCAGGTCGTCTCAGAGCCTCGTCAATGTCGTTAACCCTATTCGTGGCACCTATAACGATTATTTCGCCCCGTCCTTCAAGACCATCCATGAGCGAGAGCATCTGGGCCACGACTCGCCGTTCTACTTCACCCGTTACTTCCCCACGTTTCGGAGCTATCGAATCCAATTCGTCTATGAATATAATTGAAGGAGCCATTTCTTTAGCTTCTTCGAACTTCTTCCGTAAATTCTCTTCGCTTTGTCCATAAAACTTGCTCATGATCTCAGGACCACTAATAGTTATGAAATGAGCATCTGTCTCGTAAGCCACGGCTCTTGCAAGTAATGTTTTACCCGTTCCGGGAGGTCCGTGGAGTAAAACGCCCTTTGGTGGATCGATACCTATTCTTTTAAAGAGTTCGGGATGTCTTATTGGTAATTCTATCATTTCTCGGATTTTCTGTATTTCTTCAGCAAGACCTCCTATATCCTCGTATGTAACTCGAGATTTTTCTAATTCTTTAATTTCCTTATGACTTTTTTCAGAAAGATAGATTTTAGTATCGGCGAGAATCCGTACGGCTTCTGCTTTAGGCGTGTAATCAACAACTATGAGGTCGACCCTCCTACCCATTGCGTAAAAGCTAAGAATATCGCCTTTAGTAATCACGCGATTTTCGAGCTTTCGAGCTAGTTGCTGCGTGTTCCTCACAATGACAGTTTCCTCCAAACCTGCGAATGTGATTTTAGTAGCTTCTTCAGCTTTAATTCTCCTTATCTCCACGATGTCGTCGAGCGATGCGTTTAAGTTTCTTCTTAACGATTGATCAATTCGTATAGAGTTGGTTCCTTGATCTTCGACTTTTCCTGGATATAACAAAGCAGCAGTGGTTTTCTTCGCTATGGGGTGATAGATCTCAATTACGTCTCCATTTCTCAGATTCATTTCTTCTATCAAGTCGGGATCGATTCTGATTCGACCTCGTCCAGCGTCTTCTTTCAACGCATCTTTCACTCGCGCTTTATGTCCGTCAAATCTATTATTATCGTTTCCGTCCATCATATTTCTGTTAATCTCCTAAATTAAGTTCAAAAATACTTTTCATTGTTCTTTTTAATATCATGAATTTTCTCATTGTATGTGTTAAAGGTAAGGCTCTTATTTATTTATTCACTCCTCGATACCTTAATAATAATCAAACCGTTGTTTAATTCCACTGAAATATCGTTATTTGTAGATTTATAGGGTATTTGTATGTCTTTCAAATACGATTTATCGTCCTTTTCAGCATAGAAAGACAATATATTATTTATTTCGTCGAAATCAGTTGAGATTTGGTCCTTTTGAATACCAGGGATATCAATGATTATTTCCGTAAACGAGTCGAAATCATTAATTTCAGTATAAGGTTCGCGAACATTAAAATCGCTTCGATTATCACAATCTTCCAATACGAAATCGCTAGCATCAAGGGATCTTTTTTGCTCTTGAGGGTTAGTCTTATTTAATTTAGCTCTTCTCTTATTTGAATTTTTTATTAAATTTTTTAAATCCCGTTCTTCAATATTTTCTTCAATTTTTATTTCGGGATCCTCCTTTCCTTCTTCGAAATGATATGAAACCTTGAATCCTTTTGGATTGTTCTCAAACGTGTTAGTTTCGGGGAATATGAACACATCCAAATCGAAATTTTCTGCCCCTACCTTAAACAATTTTCGAATTCTATTAATAAAATCGTCAATATCGCTCGACACTTTTTTCACCAATGTTTGTATTTATGTTTTGTCAACCTCTAATTTACATAAATAAATTTACGTTTAAAAATGTATTGGTTTTATAAAATAATAGAAAATACTACTAATTTTAGCACAAATGCATGAAGAGATATACTAAAAATGTATAGTTGTTAAGATTTGATCTCTTGCCTTACTTCTTGTATGGCTTTAAAAGTAGTTGATAGAAGCTCAAAGGCAACTTCGGGAGGCTTCCAACCAGACAAACCGCAGTCAGGCCCCACATATCTGAGTCGATCTCTGTAATGACTTAATGCATCAGAAAGATTTTTTTTAATAACTTCCTTGGAATCAATCAAGCTCTTAACGCCTTCTATAGTCTTTAATTCATCGTAGGAGACTCCAGAGTCCATTTTCTCAGCCATTATGCTATTAATATTCGTTCTTGTAATACCTACTCGCATGAATTTATCGTATTGGTCGAGTTCTCGCTTGGGAATTTTGTTTTTTTTATCTGAGGCGTATTCACAAGTAAGAACATCAATATTCTTCGTTTGAAGGGGGACCTGAGCCAAGTTAAGAGTATGTAAGTGAATTTGACTGGTGGCGCTTATGTTTTCCAGTGATTTATCAAAAATCGATGCTATTTCGTCATTATTAATGTTTGCAAGGTCAACATATCCGAAGGAAGGTTCGTCTATCGATACGATGGAAGTTTTCATGTATTTAGTGTTAATGATCGAGTTTTTAAGGAATAAATTAACTGATTTTGCGTAATTCAGAGCCATATCTTGATACACGGTAAATCCGTGTTTTTTCAAGTACAGTTCAATAGGCCCTGTAATGCAAATTTTCACCTCTATTTTTTTTCCTTCCTTTTCATAATTTTCTTTCGCAAATTTCTCAAGCACAAACATTTCTGGGATGAAGGCTTTATCTGATTCCACGAGTCCAGGTTCTTTCTCGTAATCTACGATTGGCTGTAAAAATTGGTTATACATATCCATGTGTTGGGGAAAATTGATGATTTCGACTCCCGCTTTCAACTTGTACTGAAAAGATTGAAGAAAAGGACTTATAAAATAATTATAAATGCCTCGATTTTCAAATATATCAGATTTTTTAACAAGTGCCTTGTAGGCAATCCAATAATACTTGCTAAAAGCTTCTAGATCAATACTTTCAGAGAGCGGAAAACTTCCAACATCATCGTATTTAGGAAATTCAGTCATCGTAATAAATCATAATAAACCATTAAAGAAAAAAATTAG
>JAFGGO010000144.1 GCA_016930515.1 Promethearchaeota archaeon
ACGCATTCCTCTACATCAAAAAGGTCGAAAAACAAGCAATCAACAAAATTAATAATAGAATTGACATTCTTAGAAGAAAGCACTTGGGATAAATCCTTTTTTTTCTCGTTCGATTTTATGTTGAAAGACCATAATTTTTCGAGATCTCTTTCAATTATTTTAATTTCACCGTGTTTAATTGTGCAATCAAATTGAATTAGGAATTTTGAAAGGTTCAAAATGAGTTTTACTAATATTTTTTCTTTTTTCGTTTTAAAAACATCAAGATATGGAACTGGCAAGAGATTTTCGATTTTTGATTTGCTTCTTTTAACCGTGATGTTCATTGCCTTGAATAAAAACTTAAACAGTTTAGAATTAAAATATGCAAGGTAAAATGGTAATGATTCTTTTAAAAGAGGATTTTTTAACCATACAAAATAAGTATCCGATGTGGCATAATAAGATCCAACTGAGTAACCAAATTGATTTTCGGATGAAACAAACTTGAAAAATATTTTTGGCTCGGCATCGTAGAACGGCTCGAGATCCATTAAATTACTATTCAAATTGTCATTATTAATTGACAACCCTCGAACGAACAAACCCCTTCTAGGAAAGTAAAAATCTTCGGGATTTTCTTTTGCATTAATTAATATTTTTCGTAAATTCTCTTCGTATTGCTTAATATAGTGAGATAAAATTGGATATTTTTGTTGGACTAAGTTGTTTCTGATCTTAGAATCAGGGGATTGAAACTCGATTTTATTAAATAATATTGCGTATCCAATAAAATCAGCTTTTATATAACCGTATGGTTTAATTGAGCGGCTTTTATAAATCTTTTTTAATTTTTGTTTTTCTTTTTCCGATATTTTAACGAATTCAGATTTAATCTTCACATAAAAAGCATCTCCATCTACAAGTAGATTTTTACCTAGAGTTAAAATAAATACATCGTCTTTTATAAAGATCATTCCGTTTCTGATAGTAAAATAATCCTTAAATCTAGTGATCTTTCTGTTCTTCGTGCAAGTCCTTTCTATTTTATCCACGAGTTCTTTAACTTCATGAGGATAACATAAGAACCAACTACCATCAGTACTTAAATCATTATTAGTTAACGCAGATATATATCTTGAAATAACAGGGGATTGTTCTCGTTTGGTTAAGAATTGAAAAATCTTTTCTGGATCTTTATCTTCAAGATTCTTAATCTTTTTGGCGTTTAGTTGAGTTATATGAATGGATTTATTGGCTCCATTTAGGATTTCTTCTTCAGTTTTCTTTTGGAGAACGAAAATGCAGTTCTTCTGTCCTTGAGCGTTTTTAAATACCTTCAACTCCGATAAATCGATATATTCAATTAAGAAACATTCCTGTAGCACATGTGGCTTTAAAAACTTGATACCCGTGCTTTTGGATTTGGTAATCCAATAGTTTGTAGTTATAAACGAAATTATACCCCCAGGTTTGGTCAAGCGAATCGATTGGTGGATGAAATAATAAAATAAATCCATATTACCAACGAAGTATTTTTCACACAGGGGATATTTATTCCTATAATCTTGAAATAAAGCAGAATTATAATTCTGTCCTAAATATGGAGGATTACCGACGATCAAATCGTATTTTTCTTCGGATTTAATCCCTAGAAAATTCTCGAACAGGAATTTAACATCGGGGTATATAGTAATCAAGTATTCCTTTATATTCGAATCGATTTCGAACGCTACGATATCATTAACGCCGTGTTCTTTTAAAGCATCAATAAAGACACCTTCTCCAACGGAAGGCTCTAAAGCTTTTAGAAGCGGTTCTTTAGCGTGGCGTAATGCGTTTTCTACGATAAAATTTGCAACATAATGTGGAGTAAATATTTGTCCAATTGATGATTTTATTGAATCATTCGTTTTTTTCGAAATCATCTAATCTTAATTAGGATCAGGAGGCTAAATATTTGTTGGTAGTTTGGAATTCAATAAAATTAAAAAAAAGAAGATAATTTTATTTTGGATGAGTTAAGTCAATATCGATTCCAAAGCGCTTTTTACATCCTCATAACCTTGCTGAACAGCCAGGTCCCTCGCAAGAGAAACAGCTAATTCTCGAGCTGGCATATGAAGAACACTTGCGTTCCCTCTATAAGAAGGATGAAACTTTCCAATTATTTTTAAAGCTTCTTGGGGATCTTTTCGTTCTTTTAAAAGAAGGGCCGTTCTATAAATATATACATCAGTCCAAACAGGTTGAGTGATTAATTTTATCGCGTCTAAACAGATCAAGTAGTATTTAAGAGCATTATCCTTATCACCAATTTTTTCGTAAAAGCCCGCTAGTGATCCCGGAATGTTTTCTGGTGTTGCCTCGGTTACGACACCATCAGTAAGCTCCAAGCTTCTTAAAGTCGCTTTCTTGCACAATTCGAATTCGTTTCCCATTTCGGCCAAATTTACAAGCAGTCCGCACAATTTTTGAATAAATCGATGAGGAAGAGTTTCTAAGGCGAAGTCAATCCAGGAACTCGTTTTACTATATAAATATTTATAGATTTCACGTGGTGTCGATTTAAAAGGATATTCTCCGCTCGTCCAAGCTTTTTGATATCTTTCCATCCCCTTTGGATCTAAATATTGAAAGCCCATAATCCATAGCGACAGGATTCCAATTTCAACAATTTTTTCTAATCTAGCGTTCGTACTTTTAGCTCTTTCTATAACAGGTAAGAAGGATTCGCGAATGATCGAATCGATTTGACTCAACATTTCCAGTGTTATGAGTTTATTTGGATCCCTTTGTTCTTCTGGAAGTTGAGCTTGTGAGATGGCTGCTAATAAATCTTGATAAACCTCGCTTTGACTATAGATGTCAGTCAAAAACCCAGCCATGTTCGTTAAAGTGACAGAGAAAGCACTCGCTTGGTCTTCGAATTCTTCGTCCGAATTACTATTCATAGCCGCATTAATTTGCTTCTTGAACAATTGAGGCATGTCAATCGTCATCCCCATAAGTTCATAAGTCGCTTTTTGGTTTATTGCAGTACAATTAGCTTGAAAAGAGTCGTAATTGATTTCTCCAGAGAGATATTTTCTTTTTTCAGCCTCCATATGAGATAAATACATTTTCCACCTGTTATCACGAGGTCTTTTCAGTGCTAGCTCAAAGTTCATTAAAATAATATCGGCGTTTGCTTCAGGAGTACCTTGCATCATGAGTAGCATTTGCTTGTTCGTATATTCTACTGCCTGTGATATCGACTCTTCTAAATCAAAATGCCTCGTGGTTGTTGCTAATGCGTTTAGAAACGTCGTAATAATTTGAGGATTATCAGTAATTCCAGGAAACTCGTTATTTTTAATAAGCTCTCGTATTCGTGGTTTATAATCGTTTCGGATGAGCATCATGGCGTTTTCCATGGTGAATTCAAAGATTTTTTGCTGATACTCTTCGAGAGAGAGCTTTCCTTCGTTGAAATTTTGACTTAATTCAGTCATTTTTGCCCCAAGGTTAAAATCGGGAGCATCGGTTTTTTCGCTTAACTCTTTACTATCTTTTGCCATTTCCCTGAAACTTTTTGAAAATTTATGACTTTCCGTTATGACGAGTCCAATCATGTGAGCAGGGGGAAAACTATCAACCCAATCTTTAAAAAAGCGTATTCTCTCGACTTCTGCTCTCGCAAAATGAGCAATGACATCCTTATAGATTTTGATCCCCAAGTCTAAAACGAATACTTTTTTTAACGAGTTCGTCTGTTCGATTGCTTGCATTAGTCCCGAGGGTAATTCTGCTTCAGTAAATTCAAACGAGTTCCAACACGAATAAAAAATGTCTTTAAAAGCAGGTCCTCCTTCTTCGTGAGGAAGCCGATTCCAAACGATTTTCTTGACTTTTGGACCTACACGTTCCCAGAATCGCCTGTAATTTAAGTGATTAAAATCCCATCCTGAATAACCCAAAAAAAGACATGTATATTGCGAAAGTAATTGTTCAAACAATTCTGCTTTTGGTATCGAAAAACCTTTTGCTGTTTTATAAGCCGAAGCGACGCTTACGATGCTAGTAGGTCTTTCTATCGTTCCGTGAACCTTGCAAAGCAGAAATTTGTGTCCTAATTTTCCACTGGCTAGTGTGTTCTGCAAATAATCTTCGTATTCCCGATTTTCAACAAGTAAATCAAATTCAACTCGTTCTTCTTTAAGGGCTTTTTCAAGATATATGTCAAAATTTGTTGTAAAACACGCCTTTAGAACTCCTTCCTTTGCCAACCTTGCTATCATAATGTGATTGGCGTTGGGTTCTGCGACATCTAGAGCATCAAATGCCGCATATAACCGCTCGTCTAAAATAATTGCGAAAGATTCGAGTACTTCTTCTGGTTGCATGTTTGAATCTGTTAATATCATATCTTTTGGAATGTTAAATTCGTCTGGAACTTTATTAAAAAAGGCCGTTAATATTTCCTCCGTTAATGTCCACCAGGAAGGCGAGCAACTTGGTGGAGAAATGGATATTCCTGCGCCACAAAAGGCAATAAAACCCTCATTTGTGATCTCTTTCAACTTTTCTAAAAGAGATAATGGTTTATCTTCGTTGATTGTCATTAAATCACTTATTTTGTATATTTCTTAAAATATGTCTCCATCATAAATAATTATTTCTAATATGATGGACTTATAATCAGTTCATTTTCGCCCTATCATTAATGTTTATACAAAGATAGTAATATTGTTTTAATAGAAGGGTTAAATAGCTCGAGGAAACAAGAGAACGAACTTGCTTCCTTGAGAATAATCCCCTTTAATTCTATCTTCAACCCAGATCTTTCCACAATATAATTCTACTATTTTTTTGGTTAGTAATAATCCAAATCCAATTCCACTCACACTTCTATCTCCCTTTATTTCTCTTTGAAAAATTTCGTCTTTTCTTACATCTTCAACTCCAATCCCGTTATCAGAAAACTCCAGTTTTACAAATTCTTTATTATCGACACCTTGATTGGTGATCGTAATTGTAACTTTAACATCGGGTTGAAAATTATGTTTTACACTATTAAAAAGTAGGTTTTGAAAAATGTCAAGCATTAATTTACTTGCCAGTACCCTAGCATCCTCACATTCTTTTTTTATTTCAATATTAATAGATCTATCTTGAAATTGTTCGAGAACAAAGTCAATCGCAACCTTTAAAATTGGGATCATGTCAATGGTTTCGAGATCTATAGAGGATTGCTCGATCTGAGAAAGCCTTTTGACATTCGAGACTAAAAGTGCACCATTTCTCACTTGGTGTTTAATTAAATTCAAGTGAAATTCCTGCTCCTTGCCATCTAATTCGTGTTTTAAATAATGCATGTTAAGTTCTACAGATGTTAAAATGTTCTGGAGGATATTATTTATGTCGTGAGTGAAAATATCTTTATAAATCTCGTTGAGCCTGAATGCTTCTCTTAATTTTAATTCAGATTCCATGATCTTCTCTTGGGCTCTTTTTTTCTCGTCGATGTTAATATATGTTGTTAATATTGCAGGTTTTCCGTTAAAAGTTATTATATTAGTATAATGATCGACCCAAATTACCCTACCTGACTTGGTAATTATTCTAAACTCATAATTGCTTAAATGATCAGGTTCTCCTTGCTTTTTTTTTTGATATTGGTTCCGAACAAAATCCTTATCGTCAGGATGGATTATTTCCCCAATCTTTTTCAAATCCCAATTTTTCGATTCCTCGAAAGGATATCCTGTAAGATCGTGAAGAGCCTTATTGGCATACTTTATTCTATCGTCTTGATAAATTGCTATACCCATAAATGTCTGTTCGGATGTGGCGAGGAATTTTTCTTCAGATTCTCTAAGGAGTTTTATTACATTTATTTCACGCGATAATCCATAAAATCCCGTCTTTTTTCGTTTTGAATCGAATTTAAGATAAAGAGCAGTTTCAACCGGAATCTGCTTGCCATGCTTTGAGAGCACATCGAACTCAAATATCATTTGTGGGAGTTCCTTTTCCCAAAGAACCTTGCCTTTTTCAACTACTCTATTGATATGTAACGGATAAATAATGTCCTTAACATTTAATCCGAGCATTTCTTCCATTTGATATTCTAATAATTGACATATTCGATTGTTTACGAAAGTTATCTTTTGATGTCCATCTATTTCGAAATATGCATCATAATTGCGCTCAATTATTTCTCGATATTTATTTTCAGATTCGAGTAGTTCATTGGTTCTATCCTTAACTCTTTGTTCTAATTCCTCGTTGAGCTTTCGAAGGTCTTTTTCGTATTCTATAACCTTTTGTTCAGCTTCTTTCCGTTCAGTTATATCCCTGATGGAATTAATAAATCCAATAACTGCTCCTTCGTCGTTGTAATAATTTTTAGATGCTAAAGAAACCCAAATAACGGATTTCTTAGAATTTTGTAATCTCAGTTCGTACACTTTATTGGATAGAACGCTTTTTTGCTCTACACATTTAGAGTATATTTTTTTAAACTTTTCAAGGTTTTTAGGATGAATCGTTTGAAAAATACTAGAGTTATAATCGAGCTCTAACAATCCCAAAAGTTCCAAGAATTGAGGAGATACATATAGGTAATTAGCCTCAAAACCCACAATTACAATTGCGTCGGAAGTATTTTCAATTATGCTTCGAAATTTTTTCTCGGATTCAATTAACTTCAATTCAGCTTTAATCTGGTCCGAAATATCCTCGAATACTGTTATGAAACTACCCTTTTCAAAAGAGAAAGCAGATGTCTTGAAGTATTTATTCAAGATAT
The DNA here is from genome assembly GCA_016930515.1 of Promethearchaeota archaeon. Taxonomy (GTDB): domain Archaea; phylum Asgardarchaeota; class Lokiarchaeia; order Sigyniarchaeales; family SOKP01; genus FT1-020. Next base: position 6,773 of record JAFGGO010000144.1, read on the forward strand.
CGGAATAAAAAACAAAAGATGTAGGTTCGAGTGTTTCTGCAACTTTTGCGTAAATCTCGAGATTTGTAGGTTCTTCTACATGAAATACCTTCGTTATAAGCTTTCCAATGACTTCTTCTCTTTTTAAAGACATTACTTTTTCGAACATTGGATTGACATCGGTAATCTTATAATTTATCGGCTTTTTATTAGAATCGTAAACCACTTCGTGAAAAGCCATGCTGCTTATGGAATAATCAAACAAGTAACGATAAATTTCTTCCGTTTTCTTAATCTTTCTTTCAAGGCTTTTAAGCTCCTTTACCCGTCTCAAGAGGATCAATACGAAGTCTTGCTGAATGAAAATATATTTTAGATGGAGGTTATATTCTATGTTTGTTTGTTCTTGAGTATAAATCATCTCTTGAGATAAAGGTGTTTTTTTTTTCAAGCAACGAGTTATATTCTCAAATATTGAGGGATAAGCCTTTAACGAATCGTTGATGGATTTCCCTTTCAAAAAACCCGGATTATTATCAAGAATAACTTTAGCTTTTTTATTGTAATTATGTAGAATTACATCTTTTCCAATTTTTTTGCAAACGAACGACGGAAGTGGAATTTCGTTAAAGATTTCGTTTATTACATTCATATCCAAGTTCTTTTCGTCGTTCATATTAAAGTCACCGTAGAAATCTTTTATGTGTTAAAAAACGAGAAAATAGTAAGATTAAT
>JAFGGO010000145.1 GCA_016930515.1 Promethearchaeota archaeon
TTCTTTTTTCAAAGGCTTTAAAGAATTAATAATGATCTCATAAGAATTAAATGGATTATTTTAATCTATTTTTATAACATTCTACGCGTTAATTTTTGAAGTTCTTAAAATTAAGTCGTTTAATTTTTATTTTAGAGAAATGAACAGTAATGTTTAAATACTACTTCAATATAAATATATATCATTAGGAGATTATCATGGTTTTGAACCATTTATCCTAATATCACAAAATTTACAACAACAACATTTGATTAAAATGAACAAAAAACAGAGAATTTTAATTTTTGCGTCTTTTACCCTCTTGATGTTTGCAATGGCAACTGCTCCAGCAATGGCCGTGGTAGGTGTTGATTCAAGCGATGTAAAGACCGCAGAAACAAGAAATCCCATCATATTCGTTCATGGATTAATGGGATCTGCTTCAAACTGGAACACCATGATGAGCTGGTTCAGGTCTGCAGGGTATCCAAGCAATTACCTTTACGCTTTCACTTATTCCCTCCCAAGTTCTCAATCTAGCGGAATAAACGCTCGAAACGCCCAGCAACTCAGTGGTTGGGTAAATTATGTTCTTTCGGTAACTGGTGCGAGCGAAGTCGACATCATCGGCCATAGCATGGGTGGCTTGAGCAGTCGATATTACATCAAGTTCTTGGGTGGAGCATCAAAAGTTGACGATTACGTCTCCCTTGGTACGCCACAACACGGAACTATACTTACTTGGTATGGCGACATGCGAATTGGAAGTTACTTCTTGTTAACTTTAAATTCGGGCGATGAAACGCCTTCTGGTGTCGATTGGACGACCGTCAGAACAGCTAACGACGAGCTTGTACAGCCTGTTAGCACGGCAACCCTCACTGGAGCTGACAATCACCTGATCGCTGGCGTTGGTCACATTGGATTGCTTACTAGCACGCAGGCATATAGTATCGCTTATGCTGCAGTAAATAACTAAAAATATAGTTCAAAAATATGATTTTAATTGCAATCTTGTAGATTGCATTCTTTTTTTTCTTTTTTTTCATTTCATTTCATAATTAACAAACCTTACTTGTTCGACAAAATTGGAGTCAAACTTTTTAATGTCTATTTTCGTCTTTATTACATATTCGTGAAAAAATTTCAGCTTTTTTATTGTCGGAATTTAGGGCGAAATCATATGGAAAAATCCCAAAATTTATCTAAAACTTGCTTGATTAATTTGATTTAATGACTTGATGTGTCTAATCATTTTTGTCGGGTGATTGTTGCTTGTCGATTATGGTTTTCTTTAACAAAAGAGTCGATAAAGTTATTAAAATAACGGTTAAAATATTTCTTGACTTTTCTTCAATCAACCATTTTATTCTCAATTTTCATTATTGTGAATATTTATATTGAAAACATAAAAATCGAAGATATGCCGTTTAAGAGCTTATCTAATAATATTTACATTCAATCCTCAAATAAGTCAGTTGATAAATATCGTTCTCCCGTGTCGGGTAATAATATGACCAAGTTCTCGTCTTTACTGAGATCCTTCGAAGCAACATTCAAGCCCGCCCACGTTGCAGCACCCGAGGATATTCCTACGAAAATCCCTTCCATTCGCGCCAAGTTGCGAGAAGTAGCGACTGCGTCTTCGTATTTCACAGGAATGATTTTTTCGTATATTTCGGTATTAAGTACATCAGGAACGAACCCTGCTCCAATTCCTTGTATCTTATGAGGCCCCGGAGAGCCACCCGATAGGACTGGAGAATCCTTTGGTTCAACTCCATAAATCTTTACCCTTTCTCCAACGTTTTTTTTAAGAATTTCGCCAATACCCGTTATGGTTCCACCCGTGCCGATACCTGCAACAAATCCGTCAATTCTTCCTGCTAAATCGTTGAAGATTTCTTTTGCCGTGGTTTTCCTGTGAATCTCGGGATTAGCAAGGTTTTTAAATTGTTGGGGAATAAATATCGAACCATTTTTCGCGGCTAAATCTTGCGCTTTTTGTATTGCTCCCTTCATGCCTTCTTGAGCGGGCGTTAAAACTAGTTCCGCACCATATGCTTTTAAGATTTTGCGTCTCTCCATCGACATGCTTTCAGGCATTGTTAAGATCAGCCTGTAGCCCTTTGCGGCGCATACGAGCGCAAGTCCAATTCCCGTATTTCCAGATGTGGGTTCCACGATCGTGGTTCCGGGGGAAATAAGACCGTCATCTTCGGCTTTTTCGATCATCGCCAAGGCGATCCTATCTTTTACGCTAGAACCTGGATTGAACGCCTCGATCTTTGCGAACACATTTGGCTCGATATCACGGGCAATTTTATTTAATTTTACTAAGGGAGTCCTCCCAATCGTTTCTAAAATGTTATCGAAATAGTATTTTACCAATTTTATTCACCTTTTAAGTTGCATTAAATAATTATTAATTATAGGAAGTTAAATGCCTCCTCCATATTCTCCGTAATAAATATCGTATTTTTTCTTTTTTTGAGCAAGTTGTTCCTTTTTGTCGAGAATCTTGTTCTCTAAATGTTCAATTCTTGCATCTAAGGTTGAAAGGGCAATTGCTAATGGATCGGGCAAATCTCCGTGAGAAAGATCAATCTTTTTACGTTTTTTACCCTCCGTCGAAATTATTCTTCCAGGAACGCCTACAACCACCGAGTTAGGGGGGACATCGTTCACAACAACGGAATTTGCGCCAATTTTCACATTTTCTCCAATCACTATTGGCCCCAAGAGTTTTGCTCCGGAACCTATGACTATATTGTCGCCAAGCGTTGGATGCCGCTTGACGCGCTCGGTCGTCGTTCCACCTAAAACGACACCTTGATATATAGTGACATTGTTACCAATTTCTGCCGTCTCGCCAATGACAACGCCCCCTCCGTGATCAATAAAAAAGTCCTTTCCGATTTTCGCACCAGGATGAATCTCAACGCCTGTTAAGTTTCGCGCTATTTCGGAGAGATATCTCGGTACAAAAGGCATTCCAATCATCCAAAAAAAGTGAGCAATGCGATGAAATAGTATTGCCTTGACTCCTGGGTAGCTTGTTAACACTTCGACGAGGGAATTAGCAGCCGGATCCTTGTTGAAAGCTGCGCTCACATCTGAAACGAAAAAATTCAAGATCTCTTGAAGGTTGTTATTGATGGTATCTTGTTTTAATTCTTCCGTCTCGAATTTTAAATCTAAAATACACTCTGCGCAATAATTGTGCTGACCTTTTTCTTTTGAGCCCAAACCTTTACCACAATTCAGGCATCGAATGAATTCTTCCATGATATGTTGAGATTATTTTTTATTTGTTTTTGTTTAAAATCGAAGTCATAATCATGAGTAAAACTTTAAGGGATCATCTTAAAAAATCATTACTCCGTTTTTATTTTGACGCTTCAAAATTATAAGAGATAAAATGAATTGTATCTATAATTGATAACTTAAGGAAATGACAACAAAAAGACAAGTGAAAATAACACTTAGGTAAAAAAGATCATTTAAAATCAACATTTACCGTGATACCAGCTCTTACGGATTCTGTTATCGTGCAATATTGCTCAAAAAATTTTTTGCATTGCTCGATTCTTTTGAGCACTTCTGGATCGGAACTGGTTGGTGTTAAATGGACATTTAATTCCTTAACCCTTAATAGATTTTTTTCATTTTTCCCGACTATTATTTCAGCTTCTCCCTTGAAATCGTCAAGCGTTAAATTCCTTTTTTTAAGGCAGAAAACAAAACTTGCGCTCAGGCAACCCAAAATCGCCGAAGCAAGCAGTTTTGAAGCGCTGGGCCCTAACATTTCTTCGTTTTTACTGTGAAGTTCGTCAATAAAAAGAGTTTTTTCCATGAGTATCCCCAAGTCCCACTTGAAGATCATATTGGACTCTAATTCAATGTTTACTTTAGATTTATATTCGTTTTCTGACATTTTACATCTTGGTTTTATATTAGTATTATATAAGCTATAGCTTTATATGAAATTTATATTCACCCAGATTATATTATTAATGCTTATTTATTAAACAAAGACAGTGTAAAAGGTTCGACTTAAGGCGTTCTAATATTAGCCAGTAAAAAAAGAGAATTCGATGTTCTTAATCAAGCGTGATATCTTCTTGGACTCGATTTTAGAGAAGTTTTTCGAATATTTATTATCGATTGACGATCCATAATACGAATTTCCATAGAATGTAGTTGATTTTTTGATTATTTTCAAAATAAACTTAAGGGAACCTTTTTGGAGGTAAATTGAAATGTCGTTGATCAATAAAATAGTGGTGGGATTTTCACAGTATTTTTTTAAGGCTTTTTCAGTTAACTTACAATTTTGAAGAGCGTATTTCCTAATCTCTTTTTTATTTCTTGCTGTTAAACGTGGGGGTATGATTTTCACATCAATAAAAAGCCCTAAAGTTTCAGAAATATCATAATAATCCAAAATCTTCCCGCCAATCTTTCTTCTTTCGTAAACTCGAGACTCGGGTGCGAAGTCTAATACGCTGATGGTTTTCGGATCCATTTTCGAATCGATAAGATATTGTAGGAACATTGCCGTGCGTTTTGTTTTTCCTGTATTAGATTCTCCGTATAAAATCGTATGATGATCAATATATTTCTGAAGAACTTCAGGCTCGTCTTGTTGCATAAAATTTCAAACCATACCTCATTTCATTGCAAAATCTTCGTAACTGATACCTGATCTTTTTAAAAGATTCAGAATCAAAAATCCAGCGATGCTTCCAGGCACGCTCGATAACGCGAATAATCCCCAATTAATCATAAGACCGCTCAATAAAGAACCCATTGGAGAAACGAAGTATGCTATTGTTCCCCCAATAAAAACGGTCCCTAAGGGCTCTAATAACGCCGAATATAGCACGAGTTTTGGAGCTCTTTTTTTAAATAATAGCGCAAACAAGCTAACGACTAACGCACCTGAAATTCCCCCATGAAAAGCGTGTATCGTGCCTATCGAAAACGAAAAACGCAAGATCGCAATACTTGTGGCAATGAAGATGGAATAAATGGGCCCAAGCAACACGCCCGCCATCGAGTTGATCAGGTGGACATATGGATTAATTTTAAACCCGAATATCGTGAAATATGCAAATATATTTATAAAACTTAAAACAAGCCCTAATGCAATGAATATCGAAGAAAGAGCTACTTTTTTTGATTGAATGGGGGACTTTTTTATGTTTTCAAGTTCGTTCATATCAAAATAATTTTTTCAGTTCTTTAGTCAAAAAAAGGTGTATCTCTTAAAAATAAGAGGTTTTTTAGCAATATTATGTTTTATAGAATAAACATTTTTAAATTGTATTCGCAATAAAAGACATAATAAGACAATTTTAGATTTAATTTGTTAAAAAATGACCGATAACGATACTTTTACGATAATAATTGGTGGAAAAGCAGGAGAAGGTGTGAAAAAAGCTGGCGCCGTAGCCTGCAAAATCTTTTCCAAGATGGGTAGGTTCGCTTTTCAGTTGGACGATTACATGAGCTTAATAAGGGGAGGCCATAATTTCTCGATTGTAAGTTCTTCTATAACACCTATTACGAGCCATTACGAAAAAGCGAATTTGATCGTGTGTTTTGACAAGAGAAGCTACGATAAGCATAACGAAAACCTCTTAGAGGGCGGATTATTGTTCTACAATTCTGACGAAAAGGATTCAATGGAAGGCATTGGGATTCCCTTAGGTTCTTTAGCCAAGCAATATCCATTAAAAAATCTCATGTTTGGTGTGGGAGCAATTGCCATCTTGATGGCCGTTCTTGGATACAACGAGGAAGCATTGAAGAAAATAATTACTACGGAATACCCAAAAAACGATGATAACATTACTTTTTCAAGTAAGATATACAATTTAACGAAGGAACAGGTTAGTAAGGAAATAAATTTAACCCAAGGAAAACAAATTCTCCCAATCATTTTTGGAAATCAAGCAATAGCTCTTGGATCATTAATGGCAGGCTTGAACCTTTATTACGCCTATCCTATGACGCCTTCCTCCTCGATATTGCATTATTTAGCTTCTCAAACCGAGAAGTTTGGTGTATGCGTGGTTCACCCAGAAAGCGAAATTGCCGTGATGAACCTTGCGATAGGATCGACTTTCACGGGAGCAAGAACTATGGTTGGTACCAGCGGAGGAGGTTTTGCCTTGATGGTAGAGGGATTTTCTCTCGCAGGCATGACTGAAGCACCCGTATTGACCGTTTTATCAATGAGACCAGGCCCCGCAACTGGAGTTCCAACTTACACTGAACAATGTGACCTTAATTTCGCCCTCAGTGCTGGTCATGGGGAGTTCCTTAGGATCGTTTCTTCTCCTGGAACAATAGAGGAGGCGTTCTATTTGACTGCTGAGATGATGGATCTTGTGTGGAGATTCCAAACACCAGGGATACTTTTAACTGAGAAGCATTTATCCGAAAGCAGCATGACTGTTGATCTGAATCCAAATGCTTGTAAATGGCCCGAGGTAAAGCTATACGATGCGGAAGCCTATAAGCGTTATGCAAGTTCTGAAGATGGTGTCTCTCCTCTACTATTTCCTCCCACGACCGAAACAATCAAGTGGAATAGTTACGAACACGACGAGGCAGGCATAACAACTGAAGAACCCTCTTGGATATCGAAAATGCATGATAAAAGACTCAAAAAAGTTGCTGCAGTCGAAAATTACATGAAAACGATGAAGACCGTTAATGTTATAAAAGGTAGTGATCCTTTTAACATATTTACATACGGATCTACCACTATGAGTGTCTTAGAAGCTTTTAAACACGAAAAAATTAAACCCACGATAATTCAACCAATTTACTTAAACCCTCTTCCCGTTTGGGAATTAGAAAAATACAAGGAACAGAAAGCTTTAGTCGTTGAATTAAGTTCCTTTGGTCAATTTACGGCGTTACTTAAAGAAAAAACTGGTCTTAGGGTAGAAAAAACGATAAAAAAATACGATGGTAGACCGTTTGATCCCGTGGATTTACGAGATAGGATAAAAGAGGAGGTGCTCTAAATGGAGGGATTGGGAACTGATGCGGAAAATACATGGTGCCCCGGTTGTGGAAATTTTGGTATTCTCGCTGCTACTAAAAGAGCAATATTACAACTAGAGGAAAAGGGGATCTCAAAAAAAAACTTGATAATGACGGCGGGGATAGGTTGTTCAGCCAAGATTTTCGATTACCTCAACTTGAGCGGCGTGTATTCCCTTCACGGGAGGGATATGGCCACGGTACAAGGAATAAAGCTTGCAAATCCCGACCTCAAGGTAATTACATTTTCAGGAGATGGAAACGCAATGGGAGAAGGTTTAGCACATGTCTTATTTGCCGCCAAGAGAAATGCAGATATCACCATAGTTATGCACCACAACGATGTTTACGCCTTAACCACCGGACAATTTACCCCTTTAACCAAGAAAGGGTGGAAGGGTCCATCGACACCTAAAGGTAGCGTGGAGACCCCTTTTAACGCCTTATCTTTATTATTAGAAGTTGGGGCAACATTTCTTGCCCGATCATATTCTGGAAATATAAAACAACTTGCTGAAACCATCGTACAAGCTATCGAACACGAGGGATTCTCATTCGTAGAAGTTATGCAACCTTGCGTGAGTTGGAATAATACTTGGGACCTCTACAACGAAATCGTTAAAGAACTCGAGGAAGAACCGAACACTCTTGAAGACGCATTTAAAGCGATTAGGAGCGCGGATCCCCTCAATATCGGTGTTTTTTGGAGGAAAAAAAAGCCAATCTTTCACGATCAAATTTATGGAGATCTTAATCCCGTTAGAGATAGCCTTTCAAGACAAAAGCGTATTGATTTAATTAAAGAAATTCTAAAAATAGATTAGTAAAAGCGCGTGAACGATAATTTAACGAAAGAAGAGATATAAAAACAATAACTTTCATGTTATACTTGAATATATTATTCTTATTAATAAACAACCAAATTAGTTTTAAGGGGAGAGAAAAACGGATATAAAACCTCAGCCAACAAAATATGCTCCCGCTGAACGAGCTTCGAAAAAGGAATTAAAGGCACAAATCAATATTTTCAAAAACAACAATGTTCTCAATAATTTTCTTGGAAAAATTCCAGCAATTTTTATTGTTGTTAATGAGTATAGACAAATAATATACTTGAATAAGGGTGCCCTGGATTTTACTGGTCTGAACGATTTAGCGTCCATATTAGGAAAAAGACCAGGTGAGATGCTTGGTTGCATTCATCAAGCAGAGGAAAGTGGAGGTTGTGGAACTTCAGAGTCTTGTACATATTGTGGTGCCGTCAATGTAGTACTTAAAAGCAAGAAGGTCGGACCGTCAGTCACAGATTGTCGATTAACCTGTGGACCAGAACATAAATCATTTGATCTCCGTATATGGGCTTCTCCGCTCGAGTTTGAAGGTTTAAAATTCACGGCTATTACCATCCAGGATATTAAAGACGAAAAAAGGCGAGAAGTTTACGAACGATTGTTTTTTCATGACATTTTAAATACTTTGAACGGTTTAACAGCATCACTTCAACTTCTTAAAGATTTTCCCGATGAAATCGATATGCAACAATATCTAGAAAAAATAGATTATTTTGCAAATAATATCTTTGATGAGGTCGAATTCCATAGGATGCTAACTGCTGCTGAAGAAAAAACTCTAAACTTAAACATTAAAGAATATAATTCGGAGCAATTTCTAAAAGAAATGGTTAATGGTTATGTGAATCAACCTATTGCATCTTCAAAAACAATTTTAATTGATAATAAGAGTGATATCGTGTGCTTTAGAACCGATAAAACCGTATTAAGAAGGATTTTTAGAAATATGATTAATAACGCCCTCGAAGCAACGAAAGAGCGAGGAAAGGTATTTATTGGGTGTAAAAAAATTGGAGAAACAAAGATCACATTTTGGGTTAGAAACGAAGGAGAAATGCCTCTGGAAACCCAGCTTCAGATTTTTCAAAGATCTTTTTCTACAAAAGGGAAAAATCGAGGATTAGGAACATATAGTATGAAACTATTAAGTTCTTTCTTGGATGGAGATATCGAGTTCAATACTTCGCAAGAAAAGGGAACTGAATTCTTTGCTATCTTTCCTATAAATCCTCTGAAATAATTCTAGTTTATTAAGTACAACTACTAACTTACAACAAGATTTATATACGGTTACTTCTATATTTGATAACATTAATAAGAACGAGAAAATAAAACTGAACATGACCTATATTAATCCTTTTGAAGTTGCTTTAAAACAATTAGAAATTGTAGCAAAAGAAATCGATTTAAACGAAGATTTTCACGAACGATTGAAACACATGGAAAGAATAATGATCGTATCCATACCGATACGAATGGATACCGGAAAATTAAAAATTTTTCAAGGATATCGCGTTCAACACTCAACCATAAGAGGTCCAGCAAAAGGAGGAATCAGGTATGATTTGGGCGTTAATCTCGACGAAGTGAAAGCCCTTTCGATGTGGATGACTTGGAAAACGAGTTTATTAAAATTGCCCCTTGGAGGCGCTAAAGGGGGCGTTCAAGTTAATCCCAACGAGTTATCCCATGGCGAACTGGAACGTCTTTCAAGACGGTATGCTGTAGAAATTCTTAATATCATCGGACCCACGAAAGACATCCCCGCTCCAGACATGAATACGGACGCCCAGACTATGGCGTGGATAATGGATACATATTCAATGTTTAAAGGAGAAACCACGCCTGGCGTTGTAACGGGTAAGCCTGTTGAGATTGGGGGGTCCTTAGGAAGAACGAGAGCAACGGGAATGGGTCTTTTTTTCATCGCCAAAAGCATCACAAAAAAGCTAGGATTGAACTTGTCCGAAATGAAGGTGGTCGTTCAAGGATTTGGAAAAGTTGGAAAGGTAATCGCCGAAGAACTATACAATTTTGGGTGTAAGATAATCTGTGTATGCGATATAACTGCTGGTGTGTATTCCGAGAGCGGATTGAACATTCATGAATTAGCAGAGTGGGTGTCAATGGGAAATAATTTAAAAGATTACGAGGGAACAACGGGAGAACTCATTCCAAGCATAGATGTATTAACCCTCGATTGCGATATATTAGTTCCTGCGGCAACAGAAAATCAAATCACTAAAAAAAACGCCGATAAGATAAAGACTAAAATCGTTCTAGAAGGAGCAAATGGCCCAACTACTCCCGAAGCGGATGAAATTCTAAACAGCAAGGGAATCGTGGTCGTACCCGATATTCTTGCGAATAGCGGGGGCGTTTTAGTTTCTTATTTTGAATACATCCAAGATATTAACGCTTACTTTTGGGATATCGATCGAATAAATCAAGAGTTGGGAAAGGTGCTTCAAAGAACTTTTGAAGAAGTGTATAAAATATCTCAAGAAAGAAAGATATCATTAAGAACTGCAGCATATATTATTGCTGTTTCTGGAGTAGCAAAAGCGCTTGAATTGAGAGGATTATACCCTTAAAGTGCTTTTTCCAATTTGAATATATTTTTTTAACCATAAAAAAGGATCAATATAGGAAGCCACAAAATAGACAAAAGAATATGTAGAATTGCAAAAGAAGCTCCCGTTTTCAATAATCTCTTGAAATCCAGGTTTTCAACGCCATTATTCTGTGCAATTTTAAGAGTCATGACGTCACAGGCAGCTCCTTGCGGAATCAAGTTGCCTCCAAGATTAATTCCAATGAGGAAGGCAAACATCAAAGGAATGGGCGCAAAACCGTAGTCTTGTATGAGTAGGTTAATGATCGGAATGAAGATTAATGCAGTGGGTGTGTTTGCCACAAAACCAGAGATGAGGCTTATTGCGATGAGCATGATGATGGATAAGACGAGAGGATCTAGATCTTGGAACGGGATACCCTTGAATAAGTCTTGAAAACCTGCGATTAACATGCACCCTATAACGATGTAAAGTGAGATGAAGAAGAATATGATTTCCCATTCCACATCCTTCAGAAGTTCGCTCATTGACTTTTTCGTGTAACTCTTATTGACCATCACCATAATAAGAGAGGAAAACGCCGCAGTCAAATAAAGCCACGGAATGATGGCGAAGGAGGCGATGGTTAATATAATTGCTATGCTATTAAAATAAAACATCTTTTTATTTTTTATCATGACGCTGGCGTCGATGAGTTCTAACACGTATTTCTTCTGCTTTTCCTCGATCTTGGGCTCTTTACTTAGAAGTAACTTATCGATAAGAAATATAGTAATGAACAAAAGCAGAAAAGAGAAAATCCAGTAATATTGAATGAAATAGAGCGTATCGAGTCCGAAAAATGTAGCAATAATGATATTTTCACCACTTGAAAAAGGGGTTATGATTGAACCAATGTTAATACAAATGGTCATTCCTAAAAGATAAGTTCCAGCTCGAATTTTAAGAAAGCGGCATATTCGAATTACCACGGGAGCAAGGATGAGCACCACGACTACATCGCTTATGATTGCTGCAAGTAAGGTGGTGATGGTGCAAATGAGGTAGAAAAACGCCCTAGGATTTCCCTTAGAGATTTTGAACAATTTTACGGCTAAATATTCCAAGATGTTAGATTCTTGGGCGACCTTTGTGATAATGCTCATGCATAAAATGACTACGATGGCTTCGAATTCTATGGTAGCTACGAATTCTGGGAATGTGGTTCCTGAAAAGAAAGCAGTTATTGTTGCCGTTAAAAAACAGCAAAACAAGGATATTGCGACAAAATCTGCGCCTTTCTTTGCGTAGCTGATTAAAATAATGACAAATATTGCGAAAATGCAAACGAGAAGGGGGAGGTTTAACGCCATAATTTTTCAAATTTATTGAGTTTGAAATAGTTTTATTACTTTATAAATATCGATAGGGCCGTTTATATTTATTAGAGAGACTAAATTTGGATCTAAAGGTTTAATGAATTTTTCTACTGAAACATAATTGATATTCCAAGATTTATCTACAAAATTAACTAACCCATAATTTTTTGTTTTAAGAATCAATTCTGCTTTTTTAAATCCTTGTTGAACTGGATAAATCGCAAAGAAATACTCTAAAAACCCCGTATCCCATCTTGGAATGACGCAGTCATATTTTCCTAATTTTTCGATCATTAATTCAACGACTTCAGGTTTAATGAGCGGCATATCGCACGATAGTATAAACGCGTGCTTAAATCCTAAGGAATCCAATTCTTTTAAACCAGAATATATTCCCAACATTGGTTTGTAGAGGTTTTGGAAAGCAAAAATTTCACGGTCGTCTATAACAAAATTGATAGTTTTAGGAAACGAGATAGCCTTTTTATATTGGTAGATCTGTTCTTCAGAATGGGCAATAAGAAATATATCGTTGTCGAATTTCTGAAATGTTTCGATTTGGTGAAGGATCAAGGGCTTCCCCATGAGCTCCATTATGCCTTTTTCCGTTCCTAATCGATTACTTTTCCCCCCAATTAATATAACAATAGCCAAGTCCTTTTCTTCTCGTACCATAAGGTATTTCATTTATCACTCTTTTTAAACCTTTTTTTATGCTTTTACTTAAATGAGGAGGTGTCATTAAGTAATGATTTTCAATAACTTTGGGTAAAATTACATTAGACTTTTAACGATATATTTATCAGACAGTAAATAATTTAACGAAGTTGCAAAAATAGCCTTTAAGTTTAAAATAGTCCTTTCAAGCTTGCTTGAACTATTAAATGGGACACAATCTTTAAAAAGCAATAAATCATAATTCAACATAACTCATCAAAAACAGATGAATTATTTTGGAAAAAAATTCAAGAGTTCAAGATTGTTTTTACGGTAAATGCTTAGTAGTTAAAAATTCGTGTAAAAAAGGAACTTTGGTTGAAAAATACGAAGGTCTCGTGGTACCTTGGGAACAAGTATGCGTTGAAGAAATTTGTCACGCAATTTGGATCAAAGAAGAACATTGGATGATAATTGATACTAATGCGCGTTATATTAATCACTCTTGCAATCCGAATTGTATTATTGACGACGATCTAAATGTCGTGACAATTCGACCTGTAACTGCAGGGGAAGAATTAACCATCAGTTATGATATAGTTAAAAAGGGAGAGAATCCTGGGAATTGGGATCCGAGATGGAATTTTAAGTGCGAATGTGGTTCTAAAAATTGTCGTGGTCGAATAGACAAGTATGTAAACGAGGATGGAACTCCATGGTCGCCTCAACCAACAATTTATCCCAAGATCCCTTTGATACATTAAAATTGCTTTAATCTCAAGTGAAATTTTTATTATGGTTTTTTTAATTTAATATTTTATTCTCTTTTCTTTTATATAATCAAACACGGAATACGCAGCAACGACGCCTTCAGCAACACCTGTAATGGCTTGTTTGAAGGGAGCGTCGGCAACATCTCCAGCGGCATATATTCCAGGTATATTGGTCTCTGATCTCCTGTTTATATTTATTTCGTTTTTCTGGTTTAGCTTGACACCTAATTGTTCTACCACTTTGGATTTAGGCACGGAACCAATCTCAATAAAAACACCATCTACCTTGAATTCCTTACCGTTTTCAAAAATAATCGCATTAACAGAGAAATCTCCCTTTATTTCAGTAATTTGAGTTTCAGTAATGATTTCAATCTTTTTATTCCCTTCCAATCTTTTCTTATTAATGGGTTCTGCTCTTATCTCTTCACCACGATAAATAATATACACTTTTGTAGCGTGTTGAGAGAGAAATAATGCTTCTTTTACAGCAGAATCGCTTCCACCTATAACGGCCAGCGTTTTATCCTTAAAAAACATACCATCACATGTTGCACAATACGACACTCCCTTTCCAGTAAATTCTTCTTCTCCAGGAATATTTAATTTTTTTCTCTCAGAACCCGTGGCGACGATTATTGTTTTTGTTTTAAACGACATGAAAAATGATTTCAATAAGAAATGATCTCCTTCTTTCTCGATATTTGTTATCTCATCTGTAATATAAGGTATATTTAATGAATTCATGTGCTCTCGAAACATCTCCATTAACCCAGTGCCACTAGTTGATGTAATGCCGGGATAATTCTCAACTAAATGAGTCGAAGCAATGAGGCCTCCAAAGGTTTTACCAATTACAAGTAAATCTAATGCAAAGCGTGCGGCATAAATTGCTGCACCTATAGCTGAAGGGCCTCCTCCTAAGATTATGACATCGTATATCTTGTTTGGATCTGGCATTCCAGAACTAATATTGAACATGTATGTTTCCTCCTATTAGCGATCTCAGGACCACATCAGCCCCAACTAAACCCGATATGGCTTTTTGGTCGTTAACGATAGTATATGGAACTCCCGCAGCGTCATAATATTGTCCAATATCCATATTAGCGGTTATATCTACAACTACAGATCTTATCTTTCCTTTTGATGCAATTGCAAACAAATTTGCTATTGTAGCCATTTGGGGGCAATAAGGACAGGAATTAGTAATCATGACCTTGATTGTTGACGGTTCAATGCGATCTAAATTTTGAAGGATAGTCGCCTCATAATAATTTGGTGCTCCAGCAAAGGCGAAAAGAGCCTGAACAAACGGTTGTATCTCTGGACCTTGGGGCGTGGCTAAATAGCGAATGATTTCTCTTCCATCTTCGTTTAAGAAAAGTATCGTTGGAACTCTCTGGATGTCGTAATCTCGAGCAAATTGTGGATTATTGTCAATAGAAAGTTCCTCTATCGTAAGCATTCCGTTGGAGTTTGCTTCGTATATGCGCAATAGCGACATGAATTGTCCACAATCCATACAAGCTTGAATCGTTCTTCCGTCAGGTTCCACGCGCTTTGAAGTAAATACCTTTATTTTCACGGGTTTTTTGAGTTTAGCCATTTCTTGTTTTATTATGTCTTTGTATTTTTGATCTGAAGACATTCTAAATCACCTTTAATGATATGATTTATAGTAATGATTACAATAATTATTGAGAAATTGAATTTAAAATATCTTATGATATTAATTTAAAAACTTAATTCAGTTCTTTTTTGTTAGTGATGAATAGGAAATTGTTATTGCTAATAATTTATAAATAATTACGAATACATTCCATCGTAATCCCTTTTCCCTTTCGTGAGTTTTTCTAACAAATCCTGGGGTGTAAAGGCACCAATTAATTGATCTTTTTCGTTAATTACGGTGTGAGGAACACCCTGCACATTATATTTTATCGCTAAGTCTGGATTCATATTAGTATCTATAATCTCGACTTTAATTTTCCCCTTCGATAAAATCGCTATTAAATTCAATATGGGAATAACAGCAGGACAGTAAGGGCAAGTTAATGTCATAAAAAGTTTAATTGTTGATTTTTGCACATTTTTCAGACTAGAAAGAATTGCGTCCTTGTAAAAAGAAGATACTCCTGAGTAATATCGTAAGGTTTCAATAAATGGTGCTAACTCTGAACCCATGGGATTAGCCATGTATCTTATGAGTTCTTTCCCATCTTCATCCAAAAACAGTATTGTGGGTATTTTTGTAATATTAAATTTTTGAGCTTCTTCAGGTTGCTCTTCGGTTGAATACTCTTTTATTTCTAACTTGCCACCTGAATTCTTTGCTAATAAATCTAATAGATTAAGCGTTCCATCGCACATCATACATCTTCTT
Organism: Promethearchaeota archaeon; assembly: GCA_016930515.1. Lineage (GTDB taxonomy): Archaea > Asgardarchaeota > Lokiarchaeia > Sigyniarchaeales > SOKP01 > FT1-020. The sequence continues at coordinate 15,643 of JAFGGO010000145.1, forward strand.
GTTTTAGAACCATCCTCGCTTGTCTTGAAATCTGTAAAGAACATCAAGGAAATATTCTCTTTAAGGGGTTCCAAGCCTTTTTGAATGTTTTTTAATTCGTTTTCATTAAACATAGAGAAAATATTATTAATCGTTTTTGATACTAAATAAATTGAAAAAATTCTAATAAAAATTTCTAAACCAAATCCTAACACAATAGTCTCATTTATAAGGAATAATGATGTAATGTTAAATAAGGAACTATAAAAATGAAAAGGTTTTTAACTTATCATGAACGAAACGATCGAAGAATTGGGAAATTGCCAAGAGTGTAACAAAGAAATAAACCTTGGAAACGCTTGGAGAGTAGATGAAAAATATTATTGCCAAGAATGCTTTGAAAAATTAAGCATATAATTATTTTTCACTTTCTATTTTTCTTTATCGAGTTTATAGACGCCTCATTTATTCATATTAAATTTTGATCATTCAAATAATACTTGCCTAATCATAGGTTTCAGCTAATTTTAACTAATATTTAATTAAATAAGTGTATTTCATTATATGGAGGATTGATTCCGTTAATATTGAATTATTAACAATAAAATGAAAATTTTAAGATTATTCCAACAATAAATCGCACATATCACGAAGTTGAAAGGGAATTTTCGCCTTTTTGCCATAAACTTTGAGGATCCAAAAGGCATCGGGACAATAAGCGGTTATAAAATTAAGTTTATTCGTTATTGAGCCATTTTGTTCACAAATTTTTTTTATTTCTTCCATTCTAGCTGTTGCGATAGCATCGATGACATCCGTGCGTAATTGATGACCAATGCCTCCACCACAACACGAATACGGGACTTCTTTAAGAATTTTAAATCCCGTTTTTTCGTATAAATCCTCTAATTCATCAACAATCCCAGGAATTTTACCATTTCGTAGTGGACAGGCGTGTTGGATGAGCAAATTACCTTCTTTTTTTACTTTTAAAGGCGTGAGAAACTCGGTAAAATATTTGACCTCAAGATTCAGATCAGAATACTCTTTCTTGAAAACCATGTAGCAGCTTGGACAGGCAGTAATAATTTTTTTAAATCCTCTCTTTTCAAATAAATTTCGATTTCTTTGTACTAATTCCCGGTATTCCTCAACAGCTCCATTACATAAAATGGGATATCCGCAACAAATTTCTTCTTCTAGGATTGTAAATTCAATTTTCTTTTTAAGTAAATATTTAATTATATTTTTAGCATATTTTGGGGTTTTTACCGTTGTAAAACACCCCAAATAAAGAAGTGTTTCGCTCGATGGATTTACTCCGTTAATTTGTTTCACCCGGCTTTTATTCATCGAAAATGGCGTTCCGTATTCCAATATATCGTGTAGAGTTTTGGCCAATCCATCAATGGTGTTTCCATCTTCTAAAAACTTGCGTTTTAATTCAAATCTTTCTTCTGACATACCACAATCGTTACAATGAATGCAGTTGTACACAGACAAATAATCTTCTTGGGAAAAAAAAAAATCCTCTTTTGACGCTAGTAATTTCGTTACTTGTTCGTTGGTGAGAAAGTGGTCAGGATCGGCCTTTTTACATGGACAATCGCACGTCTCTTTTTCTATATTCATTTTAACACGGTTTCAAATGTTAATTAAATATATAACTCTCACATCAAGAGTTCAAAAATATCCATCGCTTTTGGATGGATCTTGCATTGCTTGCTAAACCTCCTTAGTATCCACCAACAACTCACGCAATAAGTAGTAGCGTAATTTACATCTTGTCTATCAAAATCCCTCATGCGTTTTTTTGCTACCCCGTCAATAACATCCGTTCTATGCATATATCCCAAACCACCACCGCAACACCAATGGGGAACGTTTTCCACTTCGTACCCGCTTTTTTTTAAAACCTCATCTACACTTTCAGAAACATCCTCACGACCTCGATTAATTAATTGACACAAATGCTGGACTTCAACCTTTCCAGATTTTAATTCGCTTGATGGTTTCAAGTAATCAGCAACAAACATAAATTCGGTATCAGAACTCATTTCGGGCTCATAATAATTATTGAACAAAAAATAACAGGCGGGACAAAGGCAGATGATCTTTTTGTATTTACTAAAAATTTCAATATTTTCTTTCTTACAAGTCTCAAATTCTTCCATCGACCCCGAGGCAAACCAAGGCCATCCACAACAAATCTCCTTGTCCAAGATGGTGAATTCAATTCCTTGCTTGAGTAAATATTTTAAAGAGTGTTCGGTATATTTAGGAATTCTAATGGTAGATAAGCACCCCATGAAATATAGCGTTTCGGATTCTTTAGGAATTCCAGGAGGTCTTTTAATTCGCATTTGATTGGTGGGATACGGAGTGCGAAAATCATGGAAACATCGACGCATTTCCTCAAGACCTTGAATGGTAAAACCTTGCTTTAAGAACTCCTGCTTGAGTTTAATGCGCTCCATTTCTGTTTCACACAGCCCACAATGGACACAATTATATAATTTCTTAAAATCCTCTTGGGAGAAACGAAGTAAATCCAAATCCCTTACCATTTCCTTTACCTCATCATCTGGGTAGAAATTATTAGGGTCTATTTCTTCGGTAGGATATTTTTTTCGATCTGTTGGATATTTTAAGTAATCTCTCAATTATTACACCAAGTTTGTAAAAATCGGTTAATTTTTAAAGATTTTCCTTTTACTATAGAATGCCCGCGATTAAGCAGATAATAGTCCTAAAATTTTGAAGAGGAAAAATATTTTTGAACTGAAGTATATAAATGATTTTTAATAAATTTCTTTAAATACCATATTTTCTTGTAAAATCATAACTCATGTTAAAGAATGGGTGTAATTTATATGGAAAACACGAACAGTAAAAAATTTGAAAGCGTAATCTTGCGTAATTACCCTAAGGTTGTATTTTTTTATCCTTTATTTGTTCTTTCAGTTGTACTTTGGATTTTAGAATTAAATACACCAGAGGAAATACCATGGATAGGTTTCGTTTGGATGACCGTATTCTTCATAAATCTCTTTACAATAGCCTTCGATATATCTTCTACAAAATTTTTCATCTTTTTATTAATCGTATTAGTGCTTGTATTGATCTTGATCTTTGCGATTTTACCTTATATTGTTCTTCCGGACTTTTCCACGATTGAACTACATATCAGGATGACAGCGGAGTTTTATTTAGCAATCGTTATAATTCTAATTATTGTATTTATCACCGCTCTAATAAGCGCGAGATTCGATTATTGGAAAATAGAAAGAAACGAAGCATATCATAAAAGAGGGATATTCGCTACCGCTGAGAGATATCCCTCCAAGGGATTGAGAATCTTAAAAAAATTACCGGATATCTTTGAATTGGCGCTCTTAGGGGCGGGAAGCATTACATTAAATTTTGGAGATAACCAAATATTTCATCTCGATACCATATTAATGGTAAACAAGAAATCGCGCAGGTTAGATAACCTCTTGAGCGAGTTAGAGATTGATATCACATGAGATAGCCGTCAAAATAATTCTTAATTTCTAAATTTATTTTACCTTTTATTTATTACAATTCCAAATAATTGAACTTAAAATTAATTAGATATGACAAAAATCACGCAATATAAATGATAAATCTATAATGGATTCTTTTCAAACCAAGATTTTATAATTTTGATTCTTAATTTTTATATACTTTTACGACTTAATGATATTAATTATTACTTGATCTATTAAGTTTAAATAACATGCTTTAGTAAAAAACGAGATTTGGTTATAATGGAAGATCTTTTCATCATAAACGAGGGGGGACAACTTATCTTTAGTTGGCATCCAAAAGATAAAATTAACAATTTACAGAACAACGACGATTTAATTAGCGGTTTTCTTTCTGCACTTAACAGTTTCGCAACGCTAGAAAGAGGAGAGGATATAAAATCCTTAAAATTAAAAGAAACATCAATCATATTTGAAAAGAATGAAAACCATTTTCAAAAATTAACTTTTGTTATTACCACAAAGGATGAATCTTTAATTGAAATATGCCATTCAATCATACACGATCTCATGGATCAGTTCACTCAAATCCATAAAGAACGACTTAGCAAGAAGTTTGATGGTCAGATCGATGCATATTTTCCATTCTTAAAACAAGTAGAAAAAACGATCTATGATCACGGATTAGATGCCCTAAAGAAGTCAAACGATGAAATCAAAAAAGATGGAATTCTAAAATCTTTTATCTTATTAGAACCAAAAAGTGGTCAAGTTTTTTATTTAAACGCAAAGCAATTTGTGAGCAAGGAAAAATTAAGTTTTTTAGCACCACTCATCACCAATTCAGCCCGCTTGCTCTATAAAAATAATCTAGAGGAAAATATCCATTGGATATTACTTACCACAGCAAGGAACGAAATCTTACTCATAGAAACTAGACAAAAACTGCTTATCCTCAAGCAATATCAATTAATTGAATCAATCGAAGAAGACCTTCTTTCTCTTGAATTTTTCAATACGAAAGATATTTATGTGAAAAAACCGAAAAAGATTGTTAAAATCTTTGAGGATCTGATATGGGATCCCAAGATTAAACAAATTTATTTAGTAGATTTAGTAGGAAAAGTACTTTATTCTAAAATTATTGACAATACTTATGATTGTAAGGATTATATTCCCGAAACGATTAGCTTTCTAACTGCTTCCAAGAAGACAAGTGAGCAAATCTATAGTAGACCCCTTTTTAATTCAAGTATTGGGGGTGAAAAGCACCTCACGACTATATGCGTAAATTTTAACAATATTGCACTTATTTTAATTGGAAAAGTTCTGGAATTAAGCGATTTTAACGCAATTCAAAAGATTTGCAAAGAAATTGTAATCCAACTAAAGTGAATTTCGCTGGCTCTTCAGAAATTCTGAAAGACACGATATTATGCTCTTTCAATTACTGGAGAAATTCATATAAACCAATGAGATAAAAGAACCAATATCGTTTCTATTAACTATAATTATTAAATTTATATAGTATAAACGAATATTGGCATTAATTAAAATAAATATAAAAAAGAGGTAATTTAATCGTGCTTTTTCAGCAAATACCCTTCGAAATGTTATTTTTGACTCATTTAATGATTTACTTGTCTACATTTGGTTTTGGTTTTGCGATTGCCAACGATTTAATTGGTATTTCTTATATTAAGAATTTGAACGAAATGACGCTCGTTGAAGTCAAAGCGCACAAAATAAATGGTAGAACTGCCGGTTTGATTTTTTACTTTTTATCCGCACTATGTATAATAACCGCAGTGATTCCTCGATTTCTTGACAATAAAGTTGATGAATTTTTTATTACAACAATCTTCTGGCACACGGGATTTGGTGGTTTTATAGCATTTGTGTTATTTTCAATAAAAATATATATAGCGGTATTCAAGAAAGACCTGATATATGCCAAGGGAAAGATAATTGGACCAATTGGATTTATCGCATGGGCAATAGCTTATTTTACTTCTAATATCGATTTCTATTTCTATGTAGCGCCCACATTTTCAATGCCGGTACCCTTTTTAATTCCAAATTACTTGATATCATTAATTATTTCAGTATGTCTAGGAGGGATGTTGTTTGCTTCCATTAAAGCCACCAAGTTTAAGAAATATGGAACAGCTGACGCAAAATCTAGCCTGCATGGTGTTGCAATGATCCTCCATGGAATCACTTTTGGATACGAGGGAAGCGCCAAGGAACTCGTGGGTACGCCCGTTTTATACAAATATGTTTTTCCAAAAACATACCAGTTTTTAGAGCGATACGCAGAAAAAATAGGCCTCAATTTGGAACAGTTAAAAAAACTCAATCTCAATGAAGCAATGGATAAAGCAATGGAAAAATTCGTAGAAATCGGAATGGCAGAAAAAATCAAGATAGAATGGCTATCAGATCGCGAATTTACGGTGGAATCAATTAACTGCTCGACTGCGGTCGTTCGATCTTACATGGACAGGAACGAGCTTACAAATTCTATTTGTCCTTGGGCCATTTTAGCGGCAACTATTGTTAATTCATTAACCGGTAAGGACTTAGAAATAAATCCGAGCGAATTTAACACGATTGGTGCAAAGAGCCAATTAAGATTGATGGACTAGTATTGTCAGAAATGTCTAAAAAGATCATCATACTTTCTTTTAAATCCTTCATATTCTTATTTTTTTAAAGTATTCGTCCCGTTTTTCATATTGGATTCTGTATTTTTCATATTATATATGATAATCAACGGATTTAAATACGAATGATGCGATACTTAATTTAATAACTTAAGTTATTTTCAAGTCAAATTTAAAGGTAATCGAAAATGAAAGTCGTAAAGAAAGAAAAAATGACCGCCTCCGCATGCAAGTGCGGAAGCACCTGCCTAACCGCAACTTGTAAGTGTGGAAGCGGTTGCGTTTCCAATGCCTGCAAGTGTGGAAGCAGTTGCTAAGCCTTAAAATATAATCTATTTTTTTTATAATCCTTTTTTATTCTAAAACCTCAAAATTTTTATTAAGGACCGTTTTACATTAAGTCATGTATATTGATTGCCATCCGTATTTATCAAACCATATTTGCTTCCGAAAATACGACGAGATCAACATTTACGACCTTAAAAGCGACGAGTCTTTTATAATAGATAACGAGGCCTTCGAGTTACTCAAGCTTGCAAACGGTAAAAATACAAAAACTTATATAATTAACCAATATGTAAAACCAAAACAAGCCGATGTTATTGAAACTCTAGATTTTTTTATCGAATCAAATATTATTAGATGCGATCATGCACAGATTGAGCCCCAAAGTCCCAATAAAAGTCTCAACGATGATTTGTATAAGGAAAATCCAACGGTATTCCCATACCTGAAAAACCTCATGTTAAACATTACCGAAAAATGTAATCTTTCTTGCAAGCACTGTTATATTACTAGCAAGAATCCCATAGATTTTAAGCTTGACAAGCTCAAGGACATCATTTCAGTGTTTTTCGATTTACAAGGAATAAAGCTCGTCCTTACAGGTGGTGAACCTTTCTTATATTCGCAATTAGAAGAGCTACTCGAATTTCTATTGGATTATCCACTCCAAAAGGAAATGCTTTCGAATGGAATGTTGATATCGAAAAATCCTAAAATTGTCGACTTGTTAAAAAAAAATCATTTTAATGTTTATGTTAGCGTTGATGGTCTTGAAAGAACTCACGACGATTTCAGGGACGCTAACTGCTTTCAATCAACCTTAGAAGGTATTAAATATTTGTTAAAGAACGAAATCAATACATCCATAAACACCATGGTTCACAAGCAAAACTTAAACGAATTTCCAGAATTGTTCAAGCTCGTCAAATCTCTGGGAACTATTAAAAATTGGTCAGTGGATGTTCCAACTTTTGACAAAAACACGCCTAGCGATATAGTTGAAAAATATCAAATCTCTCCAGAAGAGGGGGGAAAAATCTTAAATGAATACGGTTGGGGAGTTATATACGAGTCAGAAAGCAATAACTATTGTTGCGGTCCGAATCTCATGGCGATTGATGTGTCTGGCGTGATTACGAAATGTGGCTTTTTTTACGAGCAAAATGTTGGAAATATTCACGATTTGGGTCTTAAAAAAGGTTGGGAGTTAATTCAGAAAAAACTTAACTGGCCTTTTACCTCCTTAAAATGTCAAGAAATAAATTGTGAATTCTTAGAAGAATGCAGGGGGGGATGTCGGTATCGAGCGTTTCGAAACACGGGTGATGTATTAGGAGTTGATGCTTTTAAATGCGAACAGTTTGGAAAAAGCGTGAAATAAACTTAAATGAGTAATTCATAATCCCTATTTTATCATCATTCTTCCTAGATCATTTTGGATTTAACTTTAAAATTAATATTTTGAATAATTTTGTAGCTTTTAAATTATAATCCATAATTTTTTTGAGCTTGTAGGTAAAATTATTCCACAAATAATATATCATAAACATATTTTATAATGTCAATTATATACACATTCGAAGAATTCCTCCTGATAAATGAATTATGGATAATCGATACTAATGGAATGTGTTTCTTTCATAAATCGACAAGTGAAGCGAAATCTTTAAAAGGAGAATCGGTCCTTCTTGGTGGCTTCTTTTCCGCAATTATAACATTTTCTCACGAGCTCTCTGGCAGAGATATAAAGCGATTAGAAACACAGAAAGCTAAAATACTGTTTTTCAAGGAAGGAAACCTCATTTTCATAGTTGGTGCCGATGTTCATCATTCAGAAAAGAAGATAAGGCAAAGAATAAAAATTATCAAAAATCTTTTTATAAATAAATATCGCGACGAATTAATTTCGTTTGATGGCGATATCTCAAAATTTAAAAAATTCGAAGACGATCTAGAAAATGTTTTTACAAAAATATCGAAAATTGATAAATGGGGTAAAGCAATATTAGATTTATAAAAATTATCTCTATATTAAAAATAAGGAATTGAGAGAAAATGTCAAAAAAACACGAAATCATAAGAACTGAAGAAGATATAAGCCCTTTAAACAGGCAAATCATAAATAGTGTCTGCCACAAATGTAATTTTTATGCTGAGAATCAGGAATATTGGGAAAAGGAATACGAATGTGGCGCTTATAAGCTCATTCGTCAATTAATATTAGAAAAGAAACTAAGCATTGACGATATCGAAGATACCTTTAAGAAAATCGATTTAAATCGCTCAAGAGACCTAAAATAAGATTTAAGCAATAAATTCTAAAGGGGATTCTTTGTACGATTGCATAGTTATTGGAGCGGGCGTTGGTGGTCTTTCCTGTGCGGCTAAATTAGCTAGTAAAGGAAAGAAAATTATTGTGATTGAGAAAATTAATCACATTGGTGGTACCAGTCACGTGTTTAATAGAGGAGGGTATGTCTTTCCCATAGGACCACTTTCGTTTAGCTTTCCTAAACTCGTGCAAACAATTTTAAAAGACATAGGCATAACAGAAGACATTACTTTTCAGAGAAATCACTTTCACTTGCTATCACCACAGATTGACATCACCTATTCTCAGGATTGGAACAATTTTAAAGCAACATTAATAGATTTTTTTGAGAGCGATGCTAACGGAATAAATAGTTTTTTTAAGGAATTTAATAAAGTCCTAGGCGCAATTCAAGGAATTTATGAATGGAATCCAGACTTTAATGTAGGGAGAAAGCGTAATAAAGCCCTAAAAGAATTATTTTTGCACGCAGAAGAGTCTCGGATCATTTCCGAAAGTAACTCAACTTCTTCTAGGGTTATTCTTCAAGGTTTATTAAAAAACGATGGTTTAATTAGGCTCTTAGGTTCTCAAGGAAGCTATGAACCCGTCATGACAATGCTCCACCTGGCATTCATGTGGAATGTGATGTCCTTGGAAGGCATTTGGTTTCCTTCTTGTGGAATTCACGGCATCAATCAATTACTTGCTGATTTGATAAAATGCTCTGGTGGGGAAATAATGTTAAACTCCCCAGTTAGCAAAATTTTAATCAGAAACGGAAAGGCGTTTGGTGTTCTATTGGCAAACGGTAAAGAATATCTGGCAGAATGGATCGTTGCTAATGCGGATTATAAGAAAGTCTTTCTTGAATTAATAGATCCTTCTCATTTAACCCATGATCACTTAGATTCGGTTCAAAACACGGATTATACAGGTTCGGAACTCTGCGTTTATCTAGGAATAGCCCCAAATAAGGTAGATCTAAGCAAGTTAACAACAAATCATTTCTTTTATCGAAGTAAAATCACTCAGGATACCGATCCAGAGGATTTCGAAAACAAGGAAATCGAAATCTGCCTGTGGTCAAACAAATCAAAAGATTTTGCACCCGAGGGTAAAAAAAGCATTATTTTACGAGTAAACATGGCATATTCTCATTTTAAGGATTGGAGAACTGGTGAGAAAAAAAGAAAAATGGGATACAAGGAATTTAAATACCATTTAGCAAAAAGACTTATCAATGTGGTGGAGAAAATCTTACCTGGACTTGCTTCGGCAATTGAAGTCATGGAAGTGGCCACGCCCTTAACTTATCAGGATTGGGGGCAACGTTATCTTGGCTCAATCGCAGGATGGACGAGAGATTTGAGAAGAATAAGGTTCAAAACGAAATCGTTATTTGAGACACCTATCGATCATTTATTATTAGTGGGAATATATTCGTTTTTAGAACCCTTTTTAGGAGGCTATCCCGTGTCGATTTACTCCGGAAATATGGGAGCAGATAAGATTTTGGAAGATTTAAAATAATTCCGTTCCTTAAATGATTTAAAAAAGGATTTAAACAAAATAAAAAAAATTATTCTTAAAAAATTATGCGTTGAGATTTAGAATTAAAGCAACGATTCAATTAGTTTAATTTATTTCTTTTTCATTTTCACATTTGTTCGCTGCACTCCTACTTCCTTATTGCTTGGAATGGCGGTCCCACAGTGGTCTCTTTTTGCCTCGTTTTCCTTGAAAGCCTTGTCTAATTCTGCTTCTAATTCCTCGTCAGTTATTTCCTTCTTTTTAGTCATAGATAAAAAACAGGATCTTGAATATTTAAAGATTTTTTTTATAATTTATGAAGAACATAAAAATATTGAATTTAAGTAAGAAAAAGAGAAAATAAAATGAGACTTGTATTTATTTATGTAAATTTTTAAGGTATTCAAAGACAGCTTTATCTTTTTCGGCAGGTCTTCTTTCGGGCACTGCAATATAATCCGTTTTGAAAGTCTCGTAAAAGTCCGTTCTCATAAACAAGTTGCAATAGCACGCACCATGCTCTTTCACATCTAAAGGTGCATAATCGCATGGACACATTAAATCCCGATCTAGCTTTTTATTCCCAGAAGCTAGCCGGCAAGGACAGGATTGATACCCATTCTTTTTTTTATTGGATACTAATCCTTCAACCAAGTCGTTTAATGTTTGTTCGTTCTTAACCAAGATGTAATTGTTTCTTTCGCATATTTTTTTTAAATATTCCATCATTCCTTCCTTTGTTTCCATGTTCATTTCATTCACCTCCTTCTTTTAATAGATCTTCGTATTTATTCGGGTCGTATCCCACCACGTGACCTTTTGAGCAGGTTAGGAACGGATAAGAAATCCTTTCTTGGTAATTTGTTCGTAGATATTCTAAAATCCTTGCCTTATCATTTGGATCTATTGTATCAACATCGATATAACTATATTTGATGTTATTTTCGTCCAAATACCGCTTGCATTTTTTACACCACATGCATGTCGATAATGTGTATATAAAAATATCCTCGTTAACGCCGTTTTCTCCTTCTACATTCTGGGCGTATTGTTCTTTTAAATCTTCTATTGACATTTTTATTCTCTTTGTTATGATTGTTCTTATTATTCAATCGCGTTTTAAAAAAGTTTTTGTTTATATTCTGAAACAGGAAGGGAATTTTAAGAATTGATTTACTAAATCACGCCTCTTTCAAATGCGTTTTCCACTGAGGATCGATGCATTGAAGGGCTTCTTCAGTCAAGGCTTTAATATCTGCTTCACAGGAATCGTAAAGTAGACCTAATTGCGAAAGTGCTCTTTTATCGCCTATTTTCATCAAGCTTTCCACGATAATGAACAATCGCGTGTTGTCTGGGATTGGTTTATCTAACTCTTTCTTCAGAAAGTCTATTATAGGCATCGTAGCTTTAGCGTTTCTTATACGACCAAGTGCTTCGATAATCCTATTTAACACGGAAGGATCCTCCTCTTTATTCAAGGCCCTCACGAGCAAGTTAGTTGCCCGCCCTTCCCCTAAGGAACCTATCTTTCTCGCAGCTTCGGCTCGTTTTTCCCATTCCTCGGATTGAAACAATTGATTTACCAGCTTGTTATACTCTTCTTCTGACATTTAAAAACCTTCTTTAAAAGTTAATAAAGAATTAGTTAATTAACAA
>JAFGGO010000146.1 GCA_016930515.1 Promethearchaeota archaeon
AAGCGACCTTGGCTAAATGTTACTTTTCTGATTATATAAAATTGAGGAATCATTATTAATTTTATGATTTCAATAATTCGCAATAGGGAAGGGTAAAGAAGGATTATTTATTGTTTTCTTTTTTATTTAGTATCGTTATTGCAAGAAAATAATCTATAGTAAATTTTTAATAGTAATTAAACGTATTTAATCCCTATACCGAGATTGGTAAGTTGAATATTATGAAAGCAGAAGAAATTGATTTCTATTCGCTTGGATTCGAATTTATCGAAACTGAAGCCATGTTCGTATCCGACTACAAAGAAGGAAAATGGGATGAGGGAAGGATTGTTCCTTTTGGCCCTTTTGAAATATCTCCTGGGGCGTGCGTTTTAAATTATGGTCAAGGCGTTTTTGAAGGAATGAAAGCATTAAAAACGAAATTTGGAGAAATAGTTTTATTTCGTCCAGAAGAAAATGCAAAAAGACTCAATGAAAGCGCAAGTAGACTTCTTATGCCCTCATTTGATACAGAGGGGTTTATTAACGCAGTTAAAAAAGTAGTTAAAGCCAATGAAAATTATGTTCCGCCGTACGATAGTGGTGGTGCTCTTTACATAAGACCAATATTAATAGGAACTGGCCCTATCTTGGGCGTTGCACCCGCAACAGAGTATAAAATGATAATATTTACTATTCCCGTAGGACCTTATTTTCCAGAAGGTTTTAAAGCGATAGACCTTGAAATTTCTAAAAAATACACGAGAGCTGCCCCCGGAGGTACAGGGTCTTCCAAAACCTGTTGTAATTATGCAGGTACTATGAAACCCGCAAAAGAAACGAAAGCAAAAGGATTTGCCCAAATAATATACTTAGACGCAGCTAATATGGAATATATTGATGAAGTTGGAACCGCTAACTTTTTTGCGGTTATCAACGGGAAACTCTCAACACCAATGTTAAAAGGCACGATCCTTCCAGGCATTACGCGAAATTCAGTTCTCGAATTGGCCTCAAAAAACCTTAATATGGAAGTTGAAGAGAGAGATATTTCATACAAGGAATTATTTACCGAATCATGTACAGAAGCTTTCTGTACTGGTACTGCCGCGGTAATTACTCCCATTGGAACTATCACATTAGAAAACAATAAAAAAACATTTAATAATTGTGAACCAGGTGACATCACAAAAAAATTGTACGATTTGTTAACAGGAATTCAGAGATTAGAAATCGAAGATCCCTATGGATGGATTGAAAAAGTATAAATGTTGACCATTCAATTTATGTTCTCAAGAAATGATTCTAATCGTTCCATTCCTTTTCTTATGTTATTTTTCCCAGTAGTGTAAGAAAATCTAACATATCCCTCTCCGTTTGGTCCAAATGACGCTCCAGGACATGCTGCAACACGAGCATTTTCAAGCAAGGTCATACAAAAAGATATACTTGAAATTCCAAGTTCTTTAATATTCGCAAAAGCGTAAAAAGCCCCGTTCGGAACTAAACAATTGATACCTTTTAATTTATTAAGGAAATTTACGACATAATCTCTTCGATCTTTATACACATCTAGCATATTTTTCGTTTCCTCTGTACATGTTAAGGCGTGTATTGCAGCAGATTGGGAAATAGATGGTGCACAAATGGAAAAATTTTGTTGAACAGGTGTCATGGCCCCTATGAGGTTTGGGGGGGCAATCACATATCCTAGTCTCCAACCCGTCATTGCCCAAAACTTGCTAAATCCATCCAAAACAACGAGTCTATTGTGGCAGCTTTTATAATCCTTTTCACTCAATGAAGGGGCAATTTCTCCATTATAGGTTAATTCAGCATATATTTCATCTGAGATTATCCAAAAGTCATTTTCCTTAACAATCATGGAGATTTCATCAAGAGATTCTCTTGAAATAATCTGTCCAGTTGGATTAGAGGGACTATTTAAAATTATTGCTTTTGTTTTGGGGGAAATTAATTTTTTTAACACACCTACATCCAAATCAAATTTATCTTCCTCCATAATTGGCAGATAGATTGGTTTTGCACCAAAGAATCGGGCAAAATTCTGATAACAAGGATAACCAGGATCAGCAATAATGACCTCGTCCCCTGGATTTAATAAAACTGAAAAAACATTAAAAAATGCTGGACTCGTGCCACCAGTTATCATAAATTGGGTTTTTGGATCAAATCTTGTTGACCTAGTCTTCTCTTTATACTTTGAAAGAGCCTCTCGCAACTCCAACATCCCCAATGAATGCGTATAATGCGTCTTACCTTGCCCTAAATCAGTAAAACATCCTTCAACTATGCGTTTTGGCGTTTCGAAATCTGGTTCACCAATTTCCATGTGAATAATATCTATTCCGTTGTGTTCCATCTCAAGCGCTTTTTCGAGTACTTCCATAACGATAAATGGTCGAATTGATTCAATTCTTTTTGCAAACATTGCTTGCTATCGATAGTAATTTGTTTATAATAACTATAGTATAAGATACTCATTTAAAAATTTAGAATATTATTTCTTATTGATAAATTCCAATAAAATTAATGCAAAAAATTTAATGTTATAAAAATAAATTTATAACTTAAATACTATAATGGTGAATTTAAGATAACAATAGTCAATGTATTTGTATGTAAAATCTGTGGAGAAGCATACATAGGAGAGGAGGAACCAAGTAGATGTCCATTTTGTGGCGCTCATAGGAAATACTTCGTTAAAGCGAGCGATTATGATGATTTTAGTGCTTGGGATGTTGAATTAAACGAAAAGGATAAGAAAAATGCTAAGAAAGCTTTAGATGTCGAGATATCTAACACTGTATTTTATAAATGTTCAAGTAATAATACTCCAGAGTTAGAGGGTCAAAAACTTTTTAAAATACTTTCAAAAGTTGAAAACGAACATGCTTCAGTGTGGAAAAAAATCTTAAAACTTGATAAGATCGATCTACCAAAATACGACGAATGTGCATCAGAATATAATCCAAACCTTGAAGAGTCGCATCAAAGAGAAGAAAGAGCAATAAAGTTTTATGGCCAAGCTGCTGCTGAAGCTCAAAACGCTCGAGTAAAGGAAATATTTCAAGCCCTTATCGAGGTTGAAACTGACCATCTTCGGTTATCTGAAGAAAGGTTAAAAAAATAAAATGTTATAAAATTATAAATTAATTACTTTTTTTATCAAATATAGTAGGTTAGTTCCTAATTAAAGATATT
>JAFGGO010000147.1 GCA_016930515.1 Promethearchaeota archaeon
TATTTAACAATTTTTAATTTTACTACACGCATTTATCAAAATATAACTCAAAAGTGATTACTTATTACAATTCTGAAGAATCTTTTTCTATAACATTAAGATTTTCTTTCCTACTCTAAATATAATAGTAGAGTAAAATTAATCTTGTACTTCTTCATTGCAGTTACATCTTTGGGATGTTAAAATGCTTTCGCCACAAGGACATTCTTTGGGGTGATTGTATTTCCGACATATTTTATTTATCGTTTCGCACGAAAAAAGCAAGTTAAATTTTTCGCTTTCTTCGTGAGCAATTTCGTTATCCAAGCCTAATTCGTTTATTAATAACATTTCCAAGAGACGAGAATGTCGTATGAGTTCAATCGCAAGATTTTTTCCCTTTTCAGTCAAAAAAACTGGTTTATATCTGGTATAAATCACGTGACCATTATCTTCCAATCTTTTCACGCAGCTCCCGATTGTTGAATGTGGAAATATCAAGCGTTTCGATAAATCTCCCACTTTTAATGGCGTTTCAGAGCGAAAAAGCGCTTTTAACACTTTATAATCGAGGTCTAATTCCAGGATTTTCACCATTCAAAATCATGATGTTTTTTTAATGTTCGTGGACGCTAAACATTACCATGAGAACCATGATCAGCACGCCTGAAAGTACTAATATTAATTGTTTGATATAATCCTTAGTTGTCGCTTTTTTATGAAGCTCGGGTGCTAAATCAGATAACGCAATATATAAGAAACTGGCGGCTGAAATTGCAAGCATGAATGGAACTATCATGTGTATGGCATCTAAGATAAAATATCCCAAGATTGCCGCTGGAATCGTTGAAATACTCGAGAGGGTGTTGAGCAAGAACGCTTTTTTACGTGAGTAGCCCGAATGCAACAAAATTCCAAAATCTCCTGTTTCTTGTGGTATTTCGTGAATTATTATAGAAATACCTACAATAAATCCCAAGGTTGGATTCGTTAAAAACGCTGCCGCAATCACGATACCATCCGTAAAATTATGGAAAGCGTCTCCTATCAATACAATTGTACCAACTGTCTCAGAGCTGTGAACTTCGCAAGAATTATTTTGACAATTTCGCCAAATCAAGAGCTTTTCGAGGAAGAAAAAGAACAATAATGCTATCAAAATTACTATAGTTACTATATGAACATCCCCCGCCTCTTCTATTGCTTCGGGAATCAGAGCTAATAACGCCGATGTAAGTAAAACTCCCGTTGCAAAAGAAATTAACATCGAAATTAAAGATTTCTGGGTCCTCTCGCCCAATAACATGAAACTTGCCGCAGCAGTAAGTGCTCCTACGCTTCCTAGTATCGAAAAAACAATTATCCATAACAATTCGTACATATTTTTCTCCAAAAAATTGGTTATTACGATATATCGTAATTTCGTAAATATAAATTTTACGATCAGTCGTAAAAAAATCCTATATGTTTATCAGGTCTACAACTAACGAATTTAAATATTTACAACGATTATTTAAGTTAAAACCATTTTAACGAGCCAACACAGTGAAAATTGGAATCCCAAAGGAAATTAAACCCGGAGAAGGTAGAATAAGTCTTTCCCCAAACAATGTTGAGGATTTGGTTAAAATTGGTCACGATGTTATTATTGAAAAAGGTGCTGGAAATAAATCTGGTTTTCCAGACGAGTATTATATTAAAGCAGGGGCAAAGATTATAGATTCAAAAAAGAAAATATATTCCAACTCTGAGATCGTCGTGAAAGTGAAAGAACCATACGAAGAAGAATTGAATTATTTTCAACCTGGACCTTTACTTTTTTCGTTCCTACACTTATCGGCTAACGAAAAATTAACGAAAACATTTGTTGAAGGCAAATCCACGGCAATTGCGTTTGAATCCGTGAGGCTTGGAGATAAACTTCCCATATTAATTCCGATGTCGGAAGTTGCGGGGCGAATGAGCGCGATTATTGGAGCTAATTTGCTCTCAATTGAATATGGGGGATCGGGACAACTTTTAGGAGGTGCAACGGGTATTCATCACGGATATGTCGTGATCATCGGTGGTGGTACTGCGGGAAAGAGCGCAGCGCTCGCAGCTAATGGTTTAGGGGCGCATGTGATCGTTCTCGAAAAAGATATAAATAGGATCAGGTATTTAAACGATGTATTTCCTGATAGGATATCAGTCATCAAGTCAAATTCAAATAATTTGCGGGAATGTGTGGAATTAGCCAATCTTTTGATAGGAACCGTTTTAATTCCAAATTGCAGGGCACCAAGAATTGTTTCCCGAGAAATGGTAAGGTCAATGAAACCAGGTTCTGTAGTTATTGATATTTCAATAGATCAAGGTGGTTGTATTGAAACTAGTCGTCCTACGACACACGACAATCCTATCTATACGGAAGAAGATGTTTTACATTATTGCGTGACAAACATGCCGGGAGCTTATCCAAGGTCATCAACCGAGGCTTTATCTGAAAACATATTTCCCTATTTAGTTGATCTCGTTTCGGAAGAGGATATAGTTGCAACATTAAATAAACACGATTCTTTAAAAACTGGCGTGAATATATTTAACGGAAATATTACCATAAAACCAATCGCAGAAGAATTTAACTTACCATACAAACCTTTGGAAGAAATTATTTAACACCTCCAGAAGAATTTCTATTTACTATAAGAGGTAAAAAAGCTATTAATCAACCCATATTATTAACTTGCAATAAATGCAAGAAGGAATTCTCACTATCTTCGAAATTAATTCACACATGCGATAAATGTGGTGGACTACTTTTATTTAAAGCAAACACTGCTGAATACGGAGAGCATTTTACTACTGATAATTCTTTTTCTTCTTTTTGGGATTTTAGTTTTGCATTGCCTTCTATTAAAGACGATTATAAAGTTAGCTTAGGTGAAGGGTGTACGCCTTTGAGAGCATCAAAAAAATTAGGAAAAAAATTAAGCATTAACAACCTTTTTTTCAAGGACGAAACTACAAACCCAACAAATTCGTTTAAAGATAGGGCTGCAGCTTTGTTAATTTCTCACGCTCGGAGCTGGAATTATCAAAGCGTGATATGTGCTTCAAACGGGAACCAGGGTGCATCAATCGCGGCCTATGCGTCTCTTGAGGCAATGGAGTGCGTTAATGTGATCCCCGAAGAAATCGATGTCGGA
This sequence comes from Promethearchaeota archaeon, assembly GCA_016930515.1. GTDB lineage: Archaea > Asgardarchaeota > Lokiarchaeia > Sigyniarchaeales > SOKP01 > FT1-020. Next base: position 3,168 of record JAFGGO010000147.1, read on the forward strand.
AAAAGAGCTCAAATGATTGCGTACAACTCAAAAATTGTTGTTAGCGGTAAAACAGTAGACGACGCAATAAACGAGGTGTTAAAACCAAAATACGACGTGTACTATCAATGTACTCCTGAACATAATCCACTCACTATAGAAGCTCAGAAAACAATAGCTTTTGAACTAGTTAATAAAGGGATTCCTCCCGATTGGGTCATCGTTCCAATGGGGAGTGGTGGATTAATAGTAAGCCTATGGAATGGTTTCAGGGAATTATTTGAGGCCAAGGTTATTCAATCCTTGCCTAAACTAGTTGGTGTTCAATCACAAGCATCGGCACCAATAGTACAGGAATTTGAAAAAAATGTCGGATTAAAAAAAGTTTATGGTGATACTTCACACAAATCAAGAGCATTGGGTATTTTAGTCGTAGATCCAATGTATCACGAGCTAGCAATAAAGGCAATTCTTGATACAAGAGGGAGGGCGCTAGCCATCCCCGAAAATATTATGATAAGTTCTGCCGAAGAACTAGCGAGAAACGAAGGAATATTTGCAGAACCGGCGTCGGCGTTAACTATTTCAGCGTTAAATAGCTTAATACAGAAAAATGAGATTAATAAGGAACATAATGTTGTTTGTCTAATAACGGGAAGCGGATTAAAAACACCCCATGTATTGGACGCAATCTCAAATCGAGCTAAAACGGCGGGATCTAGCAACATATTGAGTACTAAACTTAAATTATTATCTCAAATCTCGCTTTCTGAAAAAAAAGGAATTCATGGAAGCAAGTTAAAAGAAATAATCGGAACTATAAGCCTTCCTGCCATTTATCAACATTTAAAAGAATTAGAGGCTAAAAACCTCATAACTCGAAAAAAAGAAGGTAAAACCGTATTATATTTTATTACTGACAACGGAAAAAAAGCACTCGAAGCTCTCGACATTCTTATCACGCTCCTATAATTTTACCATACAAAATGTAAAAAGAAAAAAAAATGTTAAGGACTCGCTTTCAGGAATATTTTATCGAAAACTTGTGGTAATCCTTTTATTATGTTTTTTCTAGACGCTGAAATTAATAGTATGGATGCTGTTGCTGCCACGACGAATTGAATGAAATTACCAGGCATTTCTACTAGGGCTGTGGGTGCTCCATAGAGCAAGGATTCGTAAATAAAATACCCAAAAGGGATACATAATCCTCCTAAAACGACGGCTATCACATCGAATGCTGATAACCTTTTATCGTTCTTACCGGGATTTGCAACGATACCTATCACAAAACCTTCAATTGCCTTGATGATCAGCGTAGCTGGAGCGTAAATCGCATAACCAAACGCTATATCCGCAAGCATTGGTCCAAGTCCTCCTGCAATTCCTCCAATGATTGGACCAAAAAGTAGCGCCACGTACATTACTGCCACGTCTCCTATGTTAATATAGCCTCCGGTTGCAGGAACCGGGATTTGAACAAAAAATGTCATGAGAAAGTTAAAAGCTGTAAATATTCCTATTAACGATAGTACTAACGCATTATTTGGTAAAGAATACCCAAAAAAACTTGTTCTCGTGGTTTCAAATGTCTTTTCTGACATCATGATTTTCAACAATATGTATAAGTTTCAACTTATGTATAGGTTGAAAGTTATATAAATGTTTTTAATAAGAATCTAGATTTTTAATTTAAATAAATGAATGAATGAAAAAAAAAAGATAAATATGTTAATTTAAGCGTTTTTGAATTCAATCTTTTTTTTTAACACTATAATTATAGATATCAAACTTACGATACTTGCTAAAAATACAAAATTAAAACCAGGTATGGATGTATCGGTTCCGCCGCTTGAAGTATTGGTTCCCTCGTCTGAAGTATCTTCTGCCATGTCCATATATATCGTGTCAATTGTCATTTGTGCGGTTCCCAAATCGAGCTTATTGTTAACGGCGTCTATACTTCCGCCTCCTCCCTCAGAGAGACTATAGTAAACGCCATAGATTGAAGTGTTTAAACCGCTAAGTGTTGACCGCAAAGATGCTGGAATGGTTGCGGAAAATTTGTTTGTGCCAATAGTTCCCACCGAGACGTTTTCGAGGGTATTTGACGTGAATCCCGTTCCGTTCCAAACAAAACGATCGTACATCGTATCTTGCCTGAATAGATTGATGCTGAAAGCACCCCTATATATAGTTGCAACGATGCTATAAGATGGAAATGTTAGGCCGTATCCACCCATGCCCCCTGATAATATCAGCATGGTGTCGTTAATGTTGGAACTCCAAATCACTGCAAGCCCGTGATAAATCGTCCATTCGCTCGTGTTCCCGTCGACGAAGACTTCGATCTGACCCTCGCTGACCGCGTACGATGTGATGTCAATCTCGTCGGCGAAATCGCCTCCCATCCCGATAATTCCGTCTTTAATGGGAATCACATCGTTCTTACCGTCTTGTCCCGATAAATCCACGGTATAAGCTACATGAATAGAAAGAAATCCAAGGAATACAAACACGACCAAGGCGAAAAAAAGTATTTTTTTTGATTGTTTTATGGGTCTCTTGCTTGATTTTTATATTGTTTAAAATTGTCCTTAATCTGTGATTAACCCAAGTTCGAATAAAAAATTTACTCCTGTTGATTTAACTATTTAAACAATAGATAAAATTAATTTAAAAAAACGGATAGAAATTATTTTCGTTCTTTTTTTAAAAATTCCGGCTTAATCTTAGTGACGCGCGATACTATTTTTCCTCTCAAGTCTAATATAACGCTCGATTTCGCTTCGGATGATATTGAAATGTTATATTTATAATTTGGCTCCTCGATTTCTGTTGGTTCTGGCTCCGATTTTAAAAATGTAACGTCCTTCGTCTGCTTAAAATCGAGTACGAGCTCAATGGAGTTGTCTAGCTTGTTTTCAATGGTTATTTTTCTCGAAATCGTGTCGTAACGGGTTCTCACTTCAATGTGTTCCTTGGGATCGCGAGCGTCCTCGTAGGTAACCTTTGCCTCACCTTCAACTACATTTACCACATCGTCGTCGACTTTTATATCGTCGTCAATGAGGTCTTCGGAAATGACCTTGTTTCCAATAGTTCCCGCCGTGTTCAAGAAAAGAAACGGTAACCCTTCCTTGTAGAGCGTCATGGGAGAATTGGGTGGTATTTCCTTGGCTTCTCCTTCCTTAACGAGGATGTATCTCACTATGACGTTGTGTGCGATTTTATTATACGACACATTATTAGACGCATATTGGATGTTTATCTCGCGTTCGATGTCGAACTTGGCTCTGGATTTAAACCAGTTTAATTTGATCTTCTTTCTAGTTGGCACGTTTGCTTTCATTTTTTCCACCTTTATAACATTAAATTTTTCAATCTTTGGGTTCTTTTTATTTTTTGTTCTTGGTAAGGTTCATAAGCTTGCTCGGTCTCTTCGTAAACTGCTTGTTTTTGGTCGTCGGGATAATAATCAGTTCTCACGGGTTTTATGGGAAGGTTAAAAATTGCAAACCCTAATTCTACATTTTCGTAGGAAAAACCCGTAAGATTTTCGACCACGATAAATCCTTCAATTTCAGCAGATTCGTTACTTTTGTCGATCGATACCTGCAATGTCGTTTCCCATTTAATTCTCAAGTCGTTCACGAAATACTTGATTTTCACGATGACTTCTCCCTCCCGTTTTGCGTCCACGATGAAGTTAAACACGCCGTTCATGTCCTCGTAATTTCTATAGGAACTTGACTCGCAAATAGTCGATATTTTTTCCCTCATCTCCCGGGTGAAATCTATTGAGTAGGATATGATGCTATTTGCTGCAGATTTTTCCTTTTCAATTATTTTATTAGAGTTGCTCCAATCTGGCAAGGATACGATGGTTTGTTGCAAAGTAAAAGCATTGAGATCTTCAGATTTTAAAAATTTTAATTCAACATTTGCAGAATTTGGGTCAAAACTCGCTGGAACATTTGCCAATTGAAAATCGTTCGTGCCTTGTTGAATGGAAACTTTCATTTCCCTTTCAACTATTCCTCCCCCTCCGTTAAAAATTATCAGTTTCTTTACTCTTGGATCAATAATCATCTTTTCTATGGTTCCTCTATTTTAATTGTTTATATCTTTGGGTTCTTTTTAGCGATTTCATCCGGTTCAATTCGTTCATCATTTCCGTTCTTAAACCTCCTGCTGGAGCGTTTAATTGGTTTAATTGAGGTACTATCGGACTTTCTTCAAAATTGACCAGACTTGGACTTCCTGACGATTGAGGTAATTCAAAAATCGCAAAACTCAATTCCACATTATCGTAAGAGAAACCCGTCTGGTTATCAACGATGATAAATCCTTCGATATCGGCTTTTTTATTGTTGTCATCAATATTTACTTGGAGAGATGTTTGCCATTTAATTCTAATGTCTTGCACAAAATATTGGATCTTTACTATCACTTCGCTTTCTTTTTGAGCGTTAATCACAAAATCGAATATCCCGTTCATATCGTTGAAAGTCCGGTAAGAACTGGCTTCGCAAATATTTGAGATCTTTTCTCTCATTTCCCGCGTGAAATCAATTGAATACGATATGATACTGTTAGCCGCCGATTTTTCCCGATCTATTACTTGCTGTGAATTGTTTCGATCGGGCAATGACACGATGGTTTGTTGTAACGAAATCGCTTGCTTGTCTTCTGGAATCAAATGCTCAAGTAGGATCTCGGCAGAGTTTGGATCGAAACTTGCGGGGACGTTTTGAATATGAAAGTGATTAGCTCCTTGTTGCAAGCTTAACTTCATCTCTCGTTTTACGATCGCTCCACCAGCGTTAAAAATTATTACTTCCTTTACATTAGGATTAATCGACATTATGTTTAATTTTCAATTTTTTATTATTATATGGATTATAGAACAACATCAATTTAAGATCTTTTAAGAATATTTTTAGAAATAAAAATCTCAAAAATGATTTCTAGTGAAAGTCTTTAATAGGCATTCATAATATTATAAATAAAATTTAGATTGAATTTTTAATAATTTTTGGATTAATAAGGTCATAACCTTTTTTTCCCGTGATCGTGCCATGAACGATATCAATCAAGAAATATTCGAACAACAAATACCTGAATCTGAGGAAAAATATACAAGAATTCGTTCTATTGATTTTATCAAGGGTTTTGCGATTAGTTTGATCGTTCTGGGACATTCCACGGCCATTTGGAAACTTCCCGAATTAAATTCGATTTATTCGTTTATGTTTCATTATCTTGACGTGTTCGGCTCGTCCTTATTCATATTCCTAAGTTCCCTTTCGGTAGTGTTTTCAGTTCGAAAAAAAACCTTGAAAGTACCAGAAAAAACATTAAGAAATACCGTATTTACTCGGGGCTTGTTGATAATATTTTTAGGATTTATATATAACCTTCCTAATGCTTATATTGGAACGGCCGAATTTCCCTTCAGTTTATGGGGTTGGAATATCCTGATGTTCATTGGCTTTGCTCAAATAATCACTTATTACATTATCAAACTCACGAGAGGATTAAGAACCTTGATTGGTGTTCTCATTATCTTATTAACTTACATCCTCCAGCCGTTTCTTTATGTAAATAAAAGCAATCCCGTTGTAGGGGTCATTTATTTTATTTTAATATCCCCTGCACCACACAATCCGTTTTTACCGTTCGTTTCTATCTGCTTTATCTCTTCTGTTTTTGGTGAAATCCTTGTTGAGGCAATGTCCTTGGAATCCTATGAAGCCCGATTTGACTTATTTCGCAGATTCGTGAGGAACGGTTCTTTTTTCTTGCTTGCAGGGATATTTCTAACTATAATTGATAATCCACCATATTTTATCGATGATCAAGGACTTTACTTCCCATTATTCGTTTATAGAGGTTCCCCGTCAAACATTTTTTATTCTATTGGAATGGCTTTAATTCTCATCGGGTGGTTGTTTTATTACATCGATGTTAGAAAAAAGAACAATATTTTTATAGACATGTTTGTTTTTCTAGGCACTGTATCTCTTAGTTTATTCTTAATTTCGTATATATGGTTACCATTATTCACCGTGTATTTCAATATTTTCTCCATTTGGTTCGCTTGGATCGGTTATAACGCCATCCTAGCTTTTTTAATGTATATCTGGCGTCATTCATTCTCGGGCAAATACTCTCTCGAGTGGTTAATGGGCCACGCCCTAATAAGGAGAAAAATCAAAAAAGAATGAATTTTAAAGAGAATATTACTATGAATATGGATGACTTTAACGAAGTTATTTTTGAAAAAGACGAAAATGGCATTTGCGTTCTGACCATAAACGCACCAGAAAGGAGAAACGCAATGTCTCCAAGGACATTTTTTGAGATTGGAAAAGTTTTAGATTTTGTTGAAACCGATCAATCCTCAAAGGTTTTAATACTTACAGGTTCAGGAGAAGGCAAGGCATTTTCGTCTGGAGGATATTTCAACCTTAAAGAACTCACCAAGATACCCAAGGAAATACTCGATCAAATCGACCTAGAAGATTTAGCTCAGAAGCGTTTAGCCTTGAAGTTCTGGGACTTTCCAAAACCCGTTATAGCAGCTATAAATGGATTAGCACTCGGAGCAGGAATTACAATGCCTTTAATCGGGGCGGATTTAATATACATGGCAAACGATCCAGATGTCTTTTTGGGCTTTTACTTCTTGAAAAGAGCCGTCGTGCCAGAATTTGGCTCATCTTTTATTTTACCATTTAGGATTGGATTTCATAAAACATTTGAGCTACTCTTTTTTGCGCAAAAAATCTCTGCTCAAGAAGCAGAAAAGTTTGGGTTAATTAACAAAGCAATCGCCCCCGAACGATTGATGCCTTTTGTAAAAGAGCAAGCACTCAAACTTTTACCACCTCAAACAGCCTTTGGTACGATAATATCTACCAAAACACTCGTTCGAGCCCAATTTCGAGAAACACTTGTAAAAGCCTTGGATGAGGAAAACGAAAGAATGCTTATAGCAGTAAGAACCAAGGATTTTAGGGAAGCCACACGCTCCTTAGTTGAAAAAAGGAACCCTCATTTCAAGGGAAAATAACATGTTTTTAATTAAAATAAAAAAATAAATGATAAAATACCCAAAGACGCTAAATAGGATTATATAATAATATAAAAAAAATTTAGAAATTTGAATAGATCATGAATTTTTGATCGGAACCGATTGAATAGATCTCGAACTTGGAGCCTTTTTTCGTCGTGCACATCAGTTGTATCATAGGAAACAAATATATCTGACTTTGAATCGTTGCGTCCTTATCTTTTTCGTACATTCTATAGTCGCTCTTGGCGTCTCCAATGGTCTTGCTTATTTTCTTGTTGTAATATCCCAAACTCGCTTCCGCCTTTGATTCAAGTTCTTTAAATTCGGTAAACTTGATTCCCTCGACCTCTTCAATGAGCTGATGGAGGTCTTTCTCGATTTCCTTTTCGTATTTCGTTTGAGCGCTGCTATGAAGCACGGGAATTCCCGTAACAACGGTTTTAAACGGAACGGGGAGAGTTTGATACTTGTAAAGGTTCTTGTATCCCTTGCAGTCCTTGCATTGAACTTGTAAATTACCCGATCCATAACATTCAGGACACGAATATTGGAATGTTTTCTTTACTTTTTTCTGTTCTTCGCCTTCGATGACTTGCCATGTTTCGGTTATCTTCCCTTCCCCCTTGCAAGAGCACCTTTTTTCCGTGTATCCTTTTCCATTACAGGTTTTACACGGAACGGGGGAGATTGAATCGAACATTGGCACGCTATCGTTACCGTTCCAGTTGTCCTTATCGATCTTTCCAGCTCCTTTAAAGGAATAAAACTGTACCTTGCTCAAGCGAGGCGCCATGACCACGGTCTCGTCTTTATTCGAAGAAAGGCCCACGGTTTTCTTAATCGAAAAGTATATGGCCGCTTCTTTCATGTTGTCCACGACATATTCCGCAGCTGAAATGGCGTCTAAGGAAAAAACCGCTCCTTTGGTTCCAAATTGCTTTTCAAGTTTCTTTCGGTCTTTTCGGGCGGCTGAATTCTTCCATTTTTCAAAAATATCGTCCAAATTAGGTGTTTTAATTCTGACATCTGGCAAAATAATCTAAACCTTTGTTATATTTTTTATTTTTTTTTGTAATAAGAAATTATTAACATTGCTAACTATATAAAACTTTAAGCATTGATCGCTATATAAAACAATCTGGTGCAAGATTGAGACACTTATCATCCAGAAATCCCGAATCTTTAAAGAATGAAACAAAAATAAGGATATGTTATACATATCGGACATAAACAATGTTTTGAAAGAATTATTTTTTAAATGAAATCTTTACGATGCATAATCAAGATTATTATAGAATATCAGAATAAAGAAATTCTAAAGATTGATTATATAAATGAAAATTGAGAATGATTATTTACTTTCAATAAATAGTGTTTTTAGATATTAAACTATATACAAAAATAATAAGATTGTTTTTCGATAAACAAATATTAAAATACAAAGACATTGATAAATTACATATAGAACAAAACTTGAAAAAACGGGAAAAAAAATGTCAGACGCAGATCGCCAAAGCGCGCAATACCTCTTGGATTGGATTCAACAAGGAGGTGTTGCTCAATGGATAGAGCATTTTCTTGCTCAAGGGGACGAGACGAAGTTGAGACAAATTAAAGGGGTTTACGACAAGATAAAACAAGCTTTTGGTTTTTAAAAATATTAAGTGTTGTGTAACTCTTTTTAACCTCATATTTTCCTTTTGCAAGGTTTACAGCTGAACTTTTTTTAAATAATTTTAATAAAATCAAAAGATTGATTTAATTCGTTATATTTATTATACCAGAAAGAAACCACCCAAGACCGTGCCTTCAAAAAAATATTTCATTGTAATTGACAGGAACAGGGATAGAAAAAAAGAATTGCTCTATAATGTGAATATGTACTATCTCAAATCGTACAACAAATCCAAATTTACTTTTTCCTTCGTAAGCACCCCATCATTCAAGGGATCCGTGCTTTTTGGTCCCGATATGAAAAATAAAATGCGCCCCTTAATGTTTGAAAAAATTTTAAAAGAAGGTGGTGTCGAACCCGTCGATCCAAAAATGTTCAAGAAATTACTACTCGCAAGCGAAAACCAATTCGTCGCTTTCTCAATGCAATCAATTCAAGAAGAAATAAATCCAATTTTAGAAATGCTTGAGAACCTTCAATTCGAAGGCGAAAAGATAAAAAAGCTTCCCCTATGCGATTATTGTCTTGATAATCGAAAATTCACGCTTCTTGAGGGTAGAAGTCCCTCAATTCAATACAAGGAGAATTTAATTTGCTCTGATTGTGCGATACAAATCATTCTTCGTCAAGCAGTTAGTTCTGGATTAATATCACAGAGCAAAATAAGCCCCAAACTGAAAAATTTCTTTAATCACATGATTTTAAAATTTAAAAATGTTCAAAAAGTTCTCAACACTCTCAAGACGAATTTCGATCCATCAATAAATCGGGATGTTACCCTTTACGATGTCGAGAAAAATCCTCCAATAAGCCAAAAATATCTCGGATACAATGTCGAAGATTTGGATATTCCCCCCCCTCTCAAGGAAGTTCTTGCGAACTCAAAAATAAAATCGTTGTTACCCATTCAGGCAATGTCCATCGAGAACGGCTTGATAAACGATAGTAAAAACCAATTAATCATGGCGCCCACATCAGGTGGAAAAACCTTGATAGGAGAACTTTCGGGAATTTCGAAGGTTTTAAAAAATAACCAACAAAAAATGCTCTATTTGGTACCGATTGTTGCGCTTGCAAACATTCGTGCGGGAGAGTTTGAAAAAAAATATAAGAAACTTAACTTGAAGGTCCTCAAACGAGTAGGCGAATCCATTCTCGATAAAAAGGAGGACGATAATATGGAGGAAATTAAGAACGCCCATATCGTTATTGCGACATATGAGGCCATCGATTACTTATTACGAAGTGGAAATAAGGGCAAGCTTGGAGAGATTGGGACCGTAATAATTGACGAGATCCAAACACTCATCGATCCAGAACGTGGATTTTTACTGGATGGATTCATTTCTCGCTTAAAATTAATATACGAGAACGCCCAATTTTTATATTTAAGCGCAACAATCGGAGAACCCGCCATTTTAGCATCGAAACTGGGAGTAGTCTTAATAAGATATAATAATAGACCTGTCCCCATCGAAAGGCATTTAATATTAGCATCAAATGAAATGCAAAAAGAGAAATACATTGCAACCCTTGTCAAATCCGGATTTACAAAAAAATCGAGCTTTGGCTATAAAGGACAATCTATTGTCTTCACGAACACGAGAAAAAAGTGTGAATCGATCGCAAACAACCTCCGGAACAAGGGCATCAATGTAAGAGCGTATCACAGCGGCTTGACAAACGAAGATAGAAAAACAATCGAAAAATTGTTTCAAGAACAGAAGATTGCAGGTGTAGTTGCCACCGCAGCACTAGCAGCGGGTGTTGATCTACCTGCTCAACAAGTAATATTCGAATCGCTCGCAATGGGGATCAATTGGCTCACGGTTGCCGAATTCGAACAAATGATTGGAAGGGCAGGAAGGCTAAAAAAACACGAGTTAGGCTTAAGTTACTTGTTAGTCCAACCAGAAAAGATCTATTCACCGAAAATGAAACTCACCGAAGAAAACATTGCTATCAAGCTCTTAAAAGGTAAAATAAAAGACTTTGAACTTCCACCGAGCGAAGATCGATCAATCACGGAACTATTAGCGTTTGCTTCTACCTTTCATAAGACTAAGAAGGAAGATTTCATTCGATTTTACGATCTTTTAATTAATAAAGAATATGACTTGGATTCCTTAGTGAAAAAGTTAGAATATAAAAATTTAATCGCCTTAAAGGAAGACGTTACATATAGAACTACTCGATTGGGCAGGGCAATCTCGAAATCGTTTCTAACCGTTGAAAAAGGCTTTGAGATTGTTGAAATCTTGACTAAATATCAATCAAAGTCACTCTTGGAACTTGCTTTAGAACTCGAACCCTTGAAAAATGTGTATTTGTCCAGAAGGATGGCGGCTGACCTTTCAAAGGACAGAAGCACGAAGTACCTATCCAACAACTTATTCACGGCGAGCACGATGTCATTGCTCAACGCAGAAAACATCCGCAAGAAAAAAACATACTCGCGAGAATTCATTGAAATGGTGCTTAAATGGCACGAGGACATTTTCACATGTAATTGTAAGGAAAAACCTTATTGCGAGTGTGGACGACTTAATTTTGAAAAATTACTATTGTCCCTGAGAGTCGAAGATGGATTTTCTATTGACCAGATTTGCGAGTATCTAATGAACGAATACGAAGTACTCGTTTTTAAAGGCGATCTTACAGATTTTTTGGAAAGCTTGATCTATTCCCTTGAAAGCGTGTTAGAAATAGCATTGAGCTTAAAAGACTTGAATACAACATATAAATCGGAGATTTCTCAAATTCCTACTCTAATAAAAAAAATAAAACAATAACAATAAAAAAAAAAAGAAGTAACTATTACTTATTTATTCAGGACTCGGAGATTGGTTCTTTTTTCTCTTACTTTTCTTTTTCCATATTACTATACCAATCACCGTTGAAACTACAGCGATCACGACAATAACTACTACAATGATCAATATGGTAAATGGTTTACTACTGCTTACATCTATCGTTGCTGTGACCGTACTACTATCAACATTTTCGAAGTAAATATGCCATGTTCCGGTGTTAGGAGGATACCAAATACCATAATCTGCGTAATAATCTCCATTCGATAGTTCAGCCACATAAGAGATCGGATCTCCATCGAGATAGTTAGAATATGCAGCAGGACTGACCGCTAATACTCGGAGGCCCACATTTTGATTATTTGTATTAAACGACCAATCTACTTGCTCGGCATCTGAAATTGTCTTAACATATACCTCTCCTGGAGCTAAAGAAATACTCGCCGCCATGTTCAATCGATAACTATATTTATCTGTGGGTTCAACAGAAGCTCCTAATGCAATTTGTCCTATTAGACTCGTTAATGCGATGCAACTTGCGAAGATAAATAAAAGATGCGATTTTTTTAATTTATTCATGTTAATCTTTTTTTTTATTTATTTAAACTTGAGTGTTTTTATGGCATATTCAATATATTTTAAATGTGATTGGCATAAAAGTGGAATTTTTAAAAGAATCCCAATAATTTATACCGAAGAAATACTTAAATTCAAACAATTTTTCGAATAATATAAATCAATTAACACGATATTATGTTAAAAGTCATAGAATTTTATTAAATCCTTAATTATTCTTAAAAATCATGCCTTAACTTCTCACTTTTTAATATATCACAATAAATTAAATTTAAATTTTTCATCGAATAACATTATATATCTACCAAAAAACATTTTTAAATAAGTGATAAAAATGGTGACAAAATCTAAAATAGCAATAATGTTATTAATTTTGATTGCCGTACCAATAAATTGCGCTCTTTTCATAACATCTAATTTCAAAGAGCAATCTGAAGAAAGCGACTCAAATCCAGTAGTGTCGTATATAAACGATTACATTCCGAGCACTGAAATCAGCAATCCATTTTACATGAGCACGGATATCGTTCACACGGTTTCTAGCAACTATTTTGAAGCAAGTATCTATGATGTTTTCTATCACGAGGCCTATTTATACTCATACACGCCATATATATTTTATGTTGCGGGAGGCCCTTGCGACTGGGATTTCCACCTGAATATTTATGTCGAAGACTACCCTTACTCTGGAAATAATTATACGCTCCTAACTAACGAATATTTCAGTTCTTCTCAGAATAAATTTCTTTATCTAGTAGAACTTGATAGTAGCGGTTATGTGCATTTTGATTTTTACTACGACTATTCTTCTCTATACTACGATTATAGCTTTTACGGAATTGGATTATTTTCTCTTCCTACATCACATAGCTATTCTTATATGACAGACGAAAACGATTTCAATTTTAAAGTTTCAGGACCAAGTAGCTCCATCTTCACTGCAGGACTATATTATTTCTCAGGCGATTATTACGAAAAAGCAGCTACCTCCACATACAACGATTTGTATTACATCTCCTATTCCACTGGGTTAAACTATCAGGAATTGAACGATTACGATAATTGGTTTTCCAAATATGATGCTGAATATCTTTCTGGATATTACATCTTTTTCGACTTGTACGGCGAAGACATTGATTTTCGATACGAAACTACAACACCTATAACTCCCAATCCTCCTTTACCTTATTTTCCCGTCATTTCATTTGGACCGTTCTTTATGATATTTGGGCTAATTGGCTTAGTTTTAATAACTATATTGACTAAAAGAAGGATCAAAAACCACAATATTATTGAATAACCTAATTTATCATTTTTATTTTTTTTGATAAATAGCTTTATTTTAACCATTATTTGATCGCAAAAATCATCCTAATTGGCTGATTCCTTGATCTTACGAGAGAACTAGCTTTCTTTGCGTTTTTACTCCCATTAAGGAGATAAATGTCCTTATAACATTGGAATAAAGACTTTGTGTCCTTTTTCTACTCTCTTTTTTTCTTCGGGTTGAACTAAGCTTTTAAACACGGACCAGAACTCATCAAAATTTCTTTTTTTTAAATTTAGGTCAATGGATAAAGGGAGATCCTTGAAATTTGGGTATTCAAAACAAAACTGGATCTTAACCTTTTTTTTATTTTGAAACAAGAAAATCTCGCTTATTTCAGCAATATTCATAAATATCATATCCTCCAGGCGATTTACGGCTTTTGGGAGTTGTTTGGGCAAGCCGAATGGTGATGAATAATGCATTGCTTTAAATATCAATCGTTTGTTAGTAAGAACCCATTTACTAAGATAGTGCTTGAGGTCATTGATATCATAACCTATTTGCCTTGCATTTAATGCTAAAATTATAGGTCCCATTACACCTGCTCCCGTGTAAAGTACAATTGAGAAACCCAATATTCCAACGAATAAGAACTTAAAGGGGAAAATCACTTGCAAGAAAGACTCAGTCAACAAAAATCCCAAGAACACAATGAGAACTGATATTACTAAACAACCGGACACTATTCGTCCTATTATATTAATGCATTTCACGCTTTCCCAGAGGACTATCTCGCTTTCGCTCAGATAATTTTCGATGTTTCTATCCATCCTTATCTTGTCTTTGGTAAATATATTTATTTTTAGGATGTGATTGTATTTAAATGTCGTTGGTCAGAAATTGAAAAAACCATGTTTGGTAATTTTATTAAAATTTGCGAGAAAATGTATCGTTGATTCTAAAAAAATTGGAGAATAAAAACGGA
>JAFGGO010000148.1 GCA_016930515.1 Promethearchaeota archaeon
TTATAATTATTTATTTTATTTGTTCATTTTTTTGATATTCGTCCTTTAGTCAAAAAGCGACAAATTTATTAGCAAATTCTATCATGATCTTATAAAAGAAGTGGTTTTGTTTGTCTCAATATAGTCCTCCAAAGAAAATAACGTTATTAATATCTTTAATCTTAGAAATAATCGGACTCATGATCGGAGTTATGGGATCGTTTCAACTTATAGGTCCTTTCATGGAAAGCGTGATTGGTCCTGTTACGTTCGATATAGATATCATATGTACTATTATTGGTTTTATATTAACCGCAATCGCATGGATTATCTTTTATATTGGTGTAAAATTTAGAGGCATTTGAACCTTAAGGTTTATTCCAAGATTTTAAAATGGAAAGTTAGATTATAGGGGATAGGTATAACTGTGAAGCGCTTGAAAAGTTTAGATATTTTTAGAGGGCTTAGCATGCTCTGGATGTTTTTGGGGCATCTTTTAGATTGGTGGTTGCTGAACAACGCGCAAGATAGACAATTATACTCAACTGCGTTTTCCTTATTCGATGTTATAGGTGCTGGAGCGTTTATATTCGTTTCTGGCATGAGTACTACAATATCGTATAGGACGCGCGTGTTAAAGAGTGAAACACAAGATTTCTTTAGCAAGCGAAGGGTAAGAAACGAGTACCTACTAAGAGCGTCTTTCATCTTGATCTTGGCCTTGATATACAATATTCCTATAGCGATTTTTACACACAATGTCTATAACATTTGGATCTGGTACGTGCTCCTAACCGTTGCGATTTCTTTATTATTGGCTTGGCCGTTTCTAAAAACGACGAAGCATTTGAGATTAGCAACAGCCATGGGAATGATTTTTGCCAATCACATTCTAATAGGACTCTTATCTCCATATGAAGGAGAAACAAGCTCCTTGGGAGTTCTATTCCACCTATTATACAATGGATACCCCATCATGGATCCCATATTTACTTTCTTTCCCTTTTTCTTGATGGGAACTGTTATTGGAGACGTTATTTATGAGATCCTTCTTATCGAGAGCAATGAGTTAAGGAAAAAAAAATTAAGAGAAAAATTATTGCTCCCTTGCCTTGGATTGGGAGCATTTTTTATGATCTTGGGCGTAATTTACGATTATCCCGAATTTCTAAATTCAGTTGAAAGATCCTTTTCATGGGTACTTTATTCGTTAGGATTTCAATTAATATTCGTTTCAATATTGATTTATATTGAAGAAAGCGCACTTTTAAAAACGAAAAAAAGTTTCAAATTTCTTTATTATTTTTCTTATTATTCCTTAAGCATTTTCCTACTTCATAATCTATTATATTTTGCGTTTTACCAAAAGCTAAGCGCGTCTATGGCCTTAATTTTCGTATTTGCTACAGTAATTCTAGTAGGATTTTTACTAAGGTTTATCTACAAGAAATTTGGAAGGAATGCTTCTTTAAAATCGCTCATTTCAAGACTAAGCGTTGGAGTAGCGAAAATGATAGAAAATAAAATATATAAAAAGACTTTACAAAAAACATTAAATGCAGAAAGCCTTTATTAATCATCATTCAAACAAATAAGGTGTATTTGTGATTCGTTCTGGCTTTCCATCCGTAATGATAAAATTATCTTCTAAATCAATTGCTCCCCAATCAGGCAAGATTATTTTTGGTTCGAGCGAAATGACCATATTCTTTTCCAACTGAACGGTACCTTTTTGGGTAATGAAAGGAGGCTCGTCCAATTCCAAACCAACACCGTGTCCCAATCCCTGAAAATAATATCCATCACCTTGGAAATATTTATCAAGGTTGTTTTTTTGGAGCAATTGTTTCATTTTTTGGAATATTTCGCTAGTTAAGGTACCTGATTTCATATAGTCAAAGATAATTTCATCATATGCTTCCTTCAATATCAAATATCTTTCCTTGAACTGAGAGGGAAGGGGGTTCAAGTAATAGGTCCTTGCATGGTCCACGTGATATCCCTCATAGATTATGGCGTAATCACACATTAAGATATCTCCTTTTTTTAAAACCCTATCAGAATAACAATAGGGAATGGCATTTGAATGACCGTTACCAGAAAGAACGGGAAATGTACTAGGAGTCCAAAGATTTTCTCCACTTGCAACGATAAACCAATTTTCAAGCATTCCGTTTACCTTACAAAAATGCATGCTTTTGTTCATCATTGATGCGTGCATTGCTTCTGCGGCAATTTCGTATTCTTTCTTTCCTGGTATCAAAGCATCTTGGACGGCTTCTTGTGCTTTTTGAGCGACCTTGCCCGCCTCCCTTAGAATATCTAATTCTGCCTGGTCTTTAATTGCCCGTAAAGCTCTCAATGGTGTCTCTATATTAATAATTTTAGCACCTCTTAACAAACGAGCGTAATTCTCGTAGTAAGATGTCGGAAGTGAATCTAATTCCATTCCAATACTCAAATATTCCATATTTGGTTTTTTTTCACTTAAATAATTCACAATTTGAGAAGTTTTTTGGAGTTCAACGATATTTTTAAGAATACTCTCTTCTTGAGCGCGGAAATAATTTCTACGTACGAATAACACGGGTTCGTCGTCTTTAGGGATTAATAAAACACCATATTGACCAGTCCCCGAAAGCCAATACAGATTTTGTAGGTTTGTAATTATCAAATAATCTAGTTCGTTTTTTTCCATAAACAAGCATACTTTCTTCAATCGCATATTAAAATCGAAATCGTGCATTATATTCAATGAGAATTATGAGTAATTAAAAATTCTTGCGCCTCTTCCTTTTTAAATAGAATTATAGTTTTTTGTAATGCAAGTCACTAGCCCGTCTGAGGCGGCATGCATTATTTCGAAAGGGATCTCTAAAAATAACTATTACGACTTACTTTTGGAAAAACACATCGGCATACAATTTAATTCAAAAACATTTTTATCAAAAAAAAATCAGGAACAATCAAGCCTAGTAAAAAAACTTACACATCTCTTGTTTAATTCAGAATCTACTGATGAATATTTTGAAAACATATCAAAATTGATTATTTTGATTTTATGTTCACCAAAAAATAGTTTTAACAATAATACCTTGTTGGAAAACAAGCAGAGACTCATTCAAGAAATACATTACGAATTTCAGAGCATTCTTGAAATGGATGGCGGTAAACTCATTAATTCCTATTTCGAACGACTTGAGAAGGTTTCCAAGCATCTCAAAAATCAAGAGAATATAGGATACCAACAAAAATTAGATTATTGTGCGATGGAAAGGCTTTTGATGAGGCTATACTTGAAGGATATAAACTCTAGATGCAATCAAGATTAATTTATTGCTTTTTATAAAAATATGTAGCCACAACTTTATCTCCATAAACAGAATCCAATTGATATTCGAGCTTTAGGAGAGAACCATACGTTTCCAAAGGATATTTATGAGAAACTACAATCGCACCTGATTTAAGCGTTAAAAAGACATGTTTAAGAAATTTTTGCATCGAAGGTAGAGAAAATATGTATACAAATTCAAAATCATTAAGATTCTTCTCGAAGATATCACCCACCTCGAAATTGATCATCCTTGCTATTTTTCTTTTTATGATTTTTTTCTTAACCAAGTCTTTAACCTTTTTTTTTGAATCATTTACGAGATTTTCGTCAATTTCCACTCCAAGGGATCTAATCTTATAATATTGTACCGAATAAATGACGATTCTTCCATCTCCAGACCCAAGATCTATGAATTTCTGAGGAGACCACTTCGTTAATCCAAATTTTGTTTCTAACGATTTGAATATGTCATATAAAAATTGTTTTCCAGTTTCTAAAAAGGGAAGGGCAATTTGGGTATGGTATTGGTAACTCTTTCTAATTGGCAAATTATAATAAAAAATGATATTTAAAAATAAAATTTTATCCCTTATAACAAAATTATATAAATTCCGTAAAAAGAAAATTTATATTATTAATGTTTTTTGATTACTCATAAAAAAGATATGACAATTGAATCATGGCAACTGACGACATTTTCAACCCGATTAGCTCATTGATATTTGTGATCATTTCCGTGTGTGTGGGACTCACGCTGATCTTAAAATATTTTAAATCTAAAGATAAAGCTTTAATATATGTAGGAATTGCTTGGATCATTATCGTGGAGTCATGGATGCCAGCAGGAATTAATCTTGTTTACTTATTGTTTGATTCGAAAGGCCTTAGCTATGAAATTCGGGCACTCATAGGAAATCTATTCATACCGCTAGGATTATTATTATGGGTCGCAGCAGCAACAAAAATAATTCTTACAAGCTATAAAAAAATATTACTCGTACTTCTTGCCGTGCTTGGTATCATATTCGAACTGGTATTGTTTTACGCCATTCTCTTTGATATAACACTCATTATTGATATGGCGACTTCTACCCCCTATAATATGAACTACACGCCGCTTTGGATGATCGCTCAAGTACTTTTTTCGGCAATAACTTTGATAACAGGCCTTATCTTTTCTTGGAAATCAATAAAATACGACAATCCAGAAATACAGTTAAGAGGAAAGATTCTCTTCGTTGCTTTCATATCGTTCCTTATCGGTGCTTTATTGGGTATTTTTAATTTCTTTATAATTGGAAATATTATCTTAATAACTAGCTCTATTGAGTTTTACATTGGATATATCCTTCCGAAATGGATAAAAAAGAAATTTTTAGCAAATTCGGTTAAAAATAGTTGAATTCACTTGAATCTTATGAGCGATTCCATAAAAGGCGTTGGTTTTTCGTACCCTAACAAGTTTACTAATGTTGCTGCGACATTTCCTAATTGAGGGTTATCAATATTCTCGTTTATTTCGTATTCTCCGTTGTACATCGAATCAACGATGGCGAACATGACGGGATTTAGAGTGTGAGAAGTTTTATAATGGTTCATTTCTTCGAGGTTTCCATGATCTGCCGTAATTACAGTAATTCCATTCATTTTATTAACTAATTCCACGATTTTCTTAACGCAGGTGTCAACTGTTTCCGCAGCAATTATTGCAGCGGCCTTGTCTCCAGTGTGGCCAACCATATCACCGTTCGCAAGATTAACTCTCAGATATTTATACATTCCCGAATTAATGGTCTTTTCGAGTTCTTCCGTTACTTCAAATGCCTTCATTTTAGGCCGATCTTTTATGGTTTCTGATGGATCTGATTTGATTTCGACATACTTTTCAAGAGTTTCATCAACATATCCTTCTTTATTGCCGTTATAAAAATATGTAACATGACCGAATTTATGCGTTTCGGCTATTGCAAATTGAGTTATTTTCGTTGCGCAAAGGTATTTTGTAAGAGATTCTTTCATAAACGGGGGGTCTAACAAGTAATTCCGTGGAATGTTTTCTTTTTCGTCGTATTGCATCAAGCCATAATACGAAACATTTGGTTCACATATCTTCAAAAAATCATCGAAATCTGCTCCCTCGTCGAATGCTCTAGAAATCTGAAGGGCTCTATCACCTCTAAAATTGAAAAATAAAACCACATCTCCGTTTTCCATATGACCAATCGCTTGGTTACCGTGATCTGCTACAACAAAGGAAGGCAAGTATTGATCCGAAATATCAGGATCATTTCTTCGCGCAGTCTCTACGGCCTCTCGTGCGGACTTAAAAAACCCAGGATAATTTGGAAGAATTTCAGGAAATCCACAGACATGAGCTTCCCAACCTCTCTGCACCATGCCCCAATCGGAATTATACCTATCCATTGTGACACGCATGCGTCCTCCACCAGAAGCGATACGATAATCGTAAGAGGTTTCAGAATTGATTTGTTCCAACTCTCCTTTTAGCATATCGATATAATCCAAAGCTGATTGGGGAGGAACATCCCTTCCATCTAATAACACGTGAATCCTAACCTTCCTAATGCCACTCTCTTTAGCGCCGCGTAATAATCCCACTAGATGAGTGATATGACTGTGAACATAACCATCTGATAATAATCCGATTAAATGAAGCGTCTTATTTTTCTTTTTCACGGAAGAAACAAGCTCCTTCCATTTCAAACTCTGGAATAAGTTTTTTGATTCAATTGCTTCTTTCGAAATCAACGCTCTTTGCTTAACCACGTTACCCCCCCCAATGGCGTTGTGACCTACCTCGCTGTTTCCCATTTCGGAATCTGTTGGTAATCCCACGGCAGTTCCATGTGCTTTTAATTCAATATATAATTTTTTCTTCGGATATTCTCGTTGTATCTCGTCTAAAAACGGAGTTTTTGCCAAATAAAATGCGTTATCGTCTTCATTGTTCCCAATTCCTATTCCATCCATTATGATTAATACAAGCGGTCCGGGTCTTCCCGAAAAGTATTCTAGTCTCTTCAATTTTAATTCTTCCATTCGACTAACCTTAATACTAATATAATAACATATGATACAATTTCTTTAAAAGATATGGGAATTTTTTTAAAAAATATGTATTTTGTACTTATTAAAAAAGGGAGAATTTATAAAAAACGAAATCTATTGAAAATCAAGATAATAACATTCTAAACGTAAATTAAATCATGAAGAAAGAAGATATCTGTTTTTTACCCGCCATTGAAATGGTTGAAAAAATCCAATCTCAAGAGATTACTTCCCAAGAAATAACGGAAACCTTGATTGAACGAATCGAAAGAATAAATCCCTTTTTAAATGCATATTGCACTCTTGCTTTCGACTTGGCAAGGATTAGCGCAAGAAAAGCGGACGATGCGGTAAAAAAAGGGGAGAAAAAAGGACTTTTGCTAGGCGTTCCACTCTCAATAAAAGATGTGATTTTAACCAAAGGAATTCGAACTACCTTTGGTTCGAAATTATACGAGCATTTCATACCAGAGCAAGACGAAGTAGTAGTCAAAAAAATAAAGCGAGCAGGCGGAGTTATAATAGGAAAAACAAATACATCCGAATTTGGTCATATAGCTCTCACGAATAACAAGATTTTTGGAAAAACAAGCAATCCTTGGGATTTAGAAAAGAATTCGGGAGGCTCTAGTGGAGGAGCTGCTGCCGCCGTGGCTTCGGGAATCTCCCCTTTAGCATTAGGATCGGATGCTGGGGGTTCGATCAGAATACCGAGCAGTTTATGCGGAGTTTTTGGTTTGAAACCTACATTTGGACGAATAGCTAGATATCCGATTTCAGGAGCGGTTTTTTGGTCAATGGATCATTATGGAATAATAACGAGATGTGTGAAAGACGCTGCTTTGATGTTAAACGCTACAAAGGGGAATCATCTTGGGGATTTTCACTCGATTCAAGACGATGAGATAAATTATGTTAAAGCACTCGAAGAAAAACCAAAGCGTTTAAAAATTGGCTTTTCAACGAGCTTGGTATCTCCTATATTCTTGGATAGAGAAATTAAAGAAAATTTCTTGAATAGCGTGTTGAGATTCGAAAATATCGGATGGAATGTTGAAGAAGTATCAATTAAATTGAATAACCCCGCAATAGCATTTAATATTCTGGCTGCAATAGGATACGCCTATAATTTCCGTAAAGCATTCAACGAAAAACAATGTGATCTAAGTCCTGATTTTGTAAATGTTATTAAAGCAGGCATGTCCTTTCAAGGAATGGATGTGGGAAAAGCAATTGATTTTAGAAAGCAAATTCACGAATTTTTTTATCGTTTATTCAAGAATTTCGACATATTACTCACCCCAACCACGCCAATACCTGCGTTTAAACCCAATTTTAAAGAAAATAGTACATTATTTCCTAGTTTGAACGGTAAGAGGTTATCAGGCACTAATTGGGTGGCGTTTACATTCCCCTTTAATCTCACGGGATTACCGGCAGCATCCATTCCCTGTGGTTGGTCAAAACAAGAGTTGCCTATTGGGATGCAGATCGTTGGAAATCGCTTTAACGATAAATTAGTCCTACAAGTTTCGAGACAATTTGAAAAAATTTGTCCTTGGCAGAAAAGTAGGCCTTATTTTCAGGTTTAGATCGATTTTTAAAAATTAGACGATGCGATGTAGGAAGAATCTCCAATAGTTATCTCGTTTTTTATCAAATCCTCTAATACAGAATAATCCCCTATAATGCTTCTAGATGTGATGATCTTTTCCAATTGAGCCCCGTCGCCGATGACCGATTCGGATAAGATGCATTTATGAAGGTGCACGCCATCTCCTACAGAAACATTTGGTCCGATCACAGAATTTGTTATTTCCACATTTTCTCCAATAAACACTGGAGGGATTATTCTTGAATCCACGATATTATTTGTGGCGCGTAATTTCTCGTACAATGGATCTTCAATTTTCAAATCGATTAATAATTGCCGATTACCCTCTAAAAGCGTTTCAGGATGACCAAAGTCTAAAATGGTCGACCTCATCTCGTTAATGCCTACTTTAATACCTGAATTAACGAGTTGATCGATTACATACGTTATCGTGTGTTCTTCACCGTTTTTAAGGACAACTTTGCTTTGTGCTTCGAGAAGTTCAAATAATTTTGGGGTAGAACTCTTCCCAAATAAATATGCCCCTGCTACGGCGTAATCCGATACGAAACTTTTTGGTTTTTCTATAACGTGCTTTAAAAATTTCTTTGTTTCGTCTAAGACTGTAACTCCATAAAATTGAGGTTGTTCAACCTTTTTTATGTTTATTACAGCATCGCAATCACCCTGATGATATCGCAAGAGTACTTGAGAGTAATCCTCCATCGGAAGTCTATCACTTAGAAATATGAAACAATCGTCTCCTTTGACATATTCCTTTGCAAGAAGCACCGCATCCCCAAGTCCAGAGAAATAAGGCGTTTCTGCAGAATATCCAAGTGGTTTTTGTTCTACAAATACTAATTTAAAGTAATCTGAATATTGAGAGGTGATATATTCTGAAACGAGTTTCTTCTTGTATCCTACAACGAAAAGTAGGTTTGTACCATTAGGAAATGTCTTCTTAAGTGTTATCAAAATATGATCTATGAGCCGCTTTCCCGCGACTTTTAGAAAGGCTTTTGGTTTAGAGTAAGTAAAAGGTTGTAATCGTTTTCCCACTCCAGCAATTGGACAGATAAGCCACATAATGAATATAATAAAGATGAATTTATTAAAAACGATTCGCTTCAGAGCTTTAAAATGTCGTTCAGAACATTGTATTGTTTCTCTTCTTTAAGCTTGAGTTGGATAACTTGTTTTAACTTTTTCAAGTAATAATGATCAGAAGTTGTTAGGGTTTGTCCTATTATTTTTTTATTTATCGCAATTCTGGTCTTTTCGTCCAAGAAATCCGGTGGAATGTTTCTATATTTCTCTTTCAAATCAATTATTCTCGATTTTATTTCAATTTTTGATTCTTTTTGAGCCTCAACTTTTAATTTGGTATTTAAATTTCTTACCCACATTTCAATCTTTTCTAAATCTCCTTTCAAGTAAGATCTTGAATTCAACCATTCTTTAAACTGAATAACCGTGCTTAAAAAATCACTTGGAAGTACTTCCTTTTCATGAGTCTTTGAATTTTTTCCTATAATTACTTTACGAAGCTGTTTTTTTTTGAGCTCTATAATTTCTTGCTCCGAAAGCTTATTGAATTTTTTGTCAATCTTTTTTTTGTTTTCATTTGAACCAAAGGCAAGCCACTTGTCTATTGTCATAATATTCAATGGATATAGTTGTTTTTTCAGTAATTAAATTTTCATATTAATCTCTTAGTAATTCAGGGTTTTAAACACACCATTTTTTATTTAATTTAATAATTTTACTTTATGTTTTTATAAGACACATTCTTCAATTCTTTCTTGTTATAAAGAAAATATTTCCAGAAATCCACTATCTTTTTTAATGTTTGTGTTTGTGGTTATTGAATACAACAATAATCGTTAAGAAATAGAGATATATCTCAATCTTATGGGTTATTATAATTTCAAACTGAAGAATCGATACGTTTAACGATAGGATATATTTCTAATACTTTTAAACATTTACTCTGAGGATTTTGTAATATAATTTATTCCTAATCTTTATTTCTATCGTTTATTTCCAAGAACAAGACTTAACAATTAATAAAAAATGCTTTTTTATTTATTCTTTATTCGTGATAAAGATTCCAAACCATCGAGCGAGAATTTGATCAATCTTTTTATTATTCTAAAGAGATTGGCTTATTTAGGTTCCTCATATTTATAACCATTAATAATTCAGATTTGGGTTTCAATTATAAGATTTGAAGCGATTTTGGAAAAAAAGTGCTAACTTTTACCAAATCGATCATCTTCCCATTTCTGATTTTTGTCGTGAAATTTTTTCGTTTTTTTTCTTAATATTCTTCTCAACATACCAAAATCTTTAAATAGATAAACGATAATAACATTATTAAGCAACAATAAAATTTTTAAAAAAATAAGAAAAATAATAAGTGGAGGAATGAAGTTAAAATGTCCGATTACATTTCATGGAGTCCTATTCGAAGGTTAATGAAGCACAACGGCGCTTTAATCGTAGCTCGAGACGCTGTTGACGAGTTAGTAGATTGGATGGGCAAAAGTGCAGAAGGTATCACCAAGAAAGCCTTGCAATTAACCAAGCACTCCAAACGAAAGAAAATTACCCGCGATGACATCTTGCTTGCCATTAAATACTTTAAGTAATAATATTGTGAGCAATATGTTATAATTACTTTTTTTTTCATTTTTAATTTATAATAATATCCTATTTTTAAAATAATTGAAACTAAGATATATCTCTAAGAAATAAAAGTTTTCAGCAATAAAAGAATATGAAAACTAGGTATCTCATTAAAATATAATAAATTTGAAATATTTTTAAATAAATAGTTAAGACAGTTCAAAAAGATCGAATAATTATAGCAAAATTTATCGTGTTAAAATGAGTCTTAAACAACTGAACAACGAAGAAAAAGAGATATTGCATATCGTTAAAAAATTTCTTAAAAAAAAACCTTTCGTTCAAATTATTGAACTAATTAACTTTACTGACAAGTGTCTTAAAAATAACGAGAACTACAACAGAAATAGCATTGAAAAAATCATTAAGTCTCTCATAAAAAAAAATATAATCTTGATAGGAAGTAATATTACACGAGGAGATATTTTTAACACACCATTAAGAGGAAAAATTTATCAATACATTCGAAATAATCCTGGAATTAATATCAATGATGTTAAAAACAAGTTTAATATTGGAAGTAATCAAACAATATGGCACATCAGAATGCTAAACGATTTTGAATTTATTAGGATAGTAAAAATACGAAATCAAAAAGCATTATTTGACATTGATTTGGATGAAAATAAAGACATGCTCCTTTTTTATTTAAGAAACGAAAAAGTTCAAGAAATTATCAATTTGCTTTTAGCCAGAAATGACCCGTTAAGACCAACAATAATCTCTGAATCGCTAAA
>JAFGGO010000149.1 GCA_016930515.1 Promethearchaeota archaeon
AATAAAAAAGTAATTTTTATAAAAAAAGTAAATATTTTTAGTTTCACTCCTTGGAATGGATTAATGGAGCTATCCTTGATAATGAATATATATTCTTCTTTAGCTTGTTGAAATCTTCAATTCTTCTAATCCCATGCGATTTTGTTTTCTTGGAATGCGGCAATATCTCGATGAGAAATATTAACTGAGAGAGAAATGTCATCCACTCTAAGAATGTTATCGTCACTCCAACAGATTTTCCAGAAGGTAATTTATACAATAGTGGAACGAAATAAAATGTTGCGTGCATGATAGAAGTACTGAGAGACATAATTGCCCGTTTATTACTAATTGCTTGGGTCGTCAAAATTACAATACCATATATAGTAGCAAAGATAAAGAAGCTAAAAAAGTAAAATCCTGCAGCCATGTTATGTAACTCGATATGATTCATTGGCCATAATCCAATCATTAAAAAACTACTACATAAGACTATCGATGCTAATCTTAGTAAGACTAAAAAACAAGCATGTGTCCCTAACGACTTCAAAAAGAGAAAAAAAGTCCACACACTGCAACGAAACCGTTATTAAACACTAAACTAGAGCCATTTGGTCCTATGCCTAAATTACTTATCCAATGAGTAAAAATACTATAACTTTGATCAGAAATATAATATAAATAAAGCGCTAAAAATACCGAAATTCCAAGAATTCCCAATCCTAAATATCCAAAATAAATTCCAGGAATTTTTTCATATAATCGGTTTAGAATTTTATTATACTTCACATAAATACTCCCAAACATCCTCTGTTTTTTTATTATTGTTTTTATTGAATTTGTCCCTTGAAATTTGTTTAATTCGTCTTGAAATTCTTCCTAACTTAAGATCTCAAAGAATTTCTTCAAATATAAAATCATAAGGACCGTTTTTATACAAGATATGTTAATATATCTAGTTTGAGTCGTGAGAAATAGAGTATAAGACCCATCTATAAATATTCAGAGACATGCTAACATATTATCCTCAAGTAGCTTTTTAAAAAATTATATTTATAAAATTAAATTATAATTATTCAATAAACGAATAATATAATTTGAAATATTCAATAAATCAAAAAAATGAACAAGGATGGAAAAAAAAAGAGAATATCGACTAACCCAACAAGTTAAGATTCACGGTTGATCGTGTAAGCTCGGACAGGAAGGCTTACTCGAGCTTTTAGCCAAGACAGGACTTAAGGGAACCATAGAAGATGCTGCAGTACTCCCTGTACCAAATAGTGACCTTGTTTTGGTCAAGAATCTCGATGTTTTTACGCCTATAGTTGATGAACCAGAGATTATGGGTGAAATTGCTGCGTGTAACGTTACCAGCGATATTTTTGCCTTGAATGTCCCTGAAATTTCGGGAATGTTAGTATTTTTAGCAATCAAAACAGACATGCCAAATGATATCGTAGAAGGTTTATTAAAGGGAATCAAGCATTTTATGGAAAACAAAGTAGACTCAAAAGTAGTCGGTGGGCACACGATATATTGCGAGTGGCCTTTAATAGGCGGTGAAGCGTCGGGTTTTGTCCAAAAAGAAAAAATAATAAGTAAACAAGGAGTTAAAAATGGTGATAAACTGGTGTTGACCAAGCCAATAGGTATACAACCCATAATGGCGGCATATCGAATCCAAAAAGAGATGCCAGAACTATTGGATACTTTTTCAACCGACGAAATTAATAAGTCAATTGACTTCGCTATAAAACTCATGACAACGCCTAACCAAGAAGTTATAAGAACCATTCATTCGTACAAAGACTTTTCGTTTATCCACGCAATGTCAGATGTTACGGGATTTGGACTCGCAGGACACGCATTAGAAATGCTTCAAAAATCTGATTTATCCGTAGAAATTGAGAAGATACCTTCAATTCATCTCTCAGAGGATTTATCCAAGGAACTTGGATATGCTTTTGACGAATGTAAAACGCACGAAACAGCTGGAGGAATGTTGATAGCGGTAGACAGAGCTAATGTAGAAGATTTCACCAATTCGCTTGATAGCAATAATGTCCAAAATTGGATTGTTGGTACTGTCGATAATAAATCACCCGGTAAAATTAGAATTTCCAAAAACATTGAAAACATTGAAATTTAAAGATAGTATTGAATTAGTAAAGAATGAATCTTGCGAAAAAATGCTGGTCGCAAGAAGACATCCTCTGCAAGGGGTTCTATCTTCATAGTAAAAAGTATCTTAAATAAGAAATCAATCATTTGAAAGTAATGAAATATATTGAAATTCCTGGATTTGGTAAAATCACGATAAAGAATGTGGTTTTTGATCTCAATGGCACCGTTCAATCTAAAGGAAAAATACAGAAGAATTTAAAAAAAAGAATAAAGAAATTGAAAGATACTTGTGAGATATATTTAATATCTGCCGATACTAGAGGAAATTTAAAAACTCATGCTCGCAAGTTAGGCATTAATTACATTAAAATACACCCCAATGGAATTTCAGAGGCAGAAGCAAAGAACGCCGAATTGGAACGCTTGGGAAAACAGGTTACGGTTGCCATTGGTAACGGAAATAACGACGCACTCATGCTTAAAAACGCTATAATAGGAATATGTGTCCTAGGTTCAGAAGGAGCTTCCCTTAACTGTATAATGAATTCCAACATAATAGTACCTAATACATTGTACGCTATTGATTTATTGTTGGACGAAAAAATTATTATCGCAACTTTACGATCATAAAAACGAAAAACTCATCGTGTGCTTTATAATATCTTAAAAATGTCTTAATCTAATATTTTTCCGTTGAGTATTATTATGATCTTCTTTAATTCTTCAATAATATCTTCTGCAATTTGTTCTCCGTTATTGACATTAAAACCTGTAATGGACACTTCTAATTCAACGGAAAGTCCAATAGAAGGGTGAGTTTTAATCCACAAATTGGGATGTTTCTTTTCTAAATCGGATACATAGGGAGCGATGTTCGATTCCCCAATACCACTAAACTTGAAGCTTTTTTCAAAGAATGATCCCCTTTTTTCCTTGAGCAATGGTAAGACAACTGATTTAAACATCGCTTTCATTTCCATAGGAACGCCTGGGAAGCAGTAAATCATGGTATCTTCTTGCTGTATTTTTACCCCGGGGGCGGTTCCGCGCGTGTTCTTCAATGGAACGGAGCCTTGCGGAAGGAGGGCCATTTTCACTCTTTCAGGAGTCATGCCTTCAAGTTTTAGTATTCCTTGTCTGACAGCATTATCATAGGCTTTCTTGATCGATTCGTAAGCCTCGTTGTTTAAAACCAACTCGAGACCTAAAGCGACTCCGATTCCTTTCAAGGTCATATCGTCAAAAGTAGGTCCCAGACCACCAGAAATGATAACCATATCCGGAGACCTGGAAAGAATTTCTCTAACAGCTCTTGAAATCACCTCGATCTCATCTGGAATTGCAGTAATCCTTGCAACTTTGTGACCATACTTCGTAATTCTTTTTGCCAACCAGTTGGAATTTGTATCTTTAAATTTTCCAATAAGAATTTCATTACCTACGATTAAAATTTCTAAGTTCATTAAAACCCAAAATTTTTAGCTCTATTTTAGCTTTTTTAACAAAATTTTACACTTTGAAATCCTTTATTAATAAATTAACATTGAGAAAAGATTTGGAAGACCTCGATCGCAAGATTATAATATACCCCAATATTTTTTAAAATAGCAGTAGATTAGAATATTTAATTTTCTTGCTTAGAAAAAAGAGAGATATTTCAATAAACATCCCCATTATATAATAACCACTACGATTGGTGTTTCAATGACAGTAGAAATAGACGACGCAGGTACGGGAGATCTCGTTGGAGATGCGTTTATTGCGCTTCATAGGATCGAGACGGGAAAAATCATTTACCGAACCATTCCCGTTGAGATGTTCAACGAAGAAAATTGGAAGAACAAGATGCCTTATAAAATGGTCGTGGACCTTGTAAAAGACGGATTAGCCGAGTTGGATTTTCAAAAGGACAAGGAAAAAATATTACTCTGTCGAGGTAACATATTTGATAAAGTAAGAGAATATTTTAACGAAGAAGGCATCACCTACGAACCTGCTATCATCGAGGGCAAATTACAGGACGCCGTGGAAGGAAAGCTCGTTTCTCATCTCAGGGAAGATCTTGGAGTTAAATCGAAGAAACTCACCAAAAAAAGCGGGGCAAAGCGTTATTATGTGCTATTTAATTGGTTGTGTCAAGATTTCTTTCGAAGAGAAAAATTCGTGAAATCTGGATTTAAAAAATGGAACACGGTCTGGAGAGAAAAAGCGATAGAAAAGTACAAGAGAAAGCAATATTATATGAAAAAAAACGCCACTAAAAACCAACCACATGAGTTAAGTTAACTTGGTGTTACAACTCTTACAAGTTTTTGAGAATGGGGGATTTTCAGCGCCACAAGCAAAGCATATGAGAACGCGCCCGTCTTTAGGTTGTTCGATGATAATATCATGAGAAGAAGCGCCTGAATTGCTGGACTCCCTATCATCATCTAAGAGAACTGCTTTTTTGGCTTCGTTTGCCAGGGAAGCGTCAATTTCCCTGTGAGGCGTGATTATTTTAAAGTCTTTTGTTGGTGCTATTTCCGAGAAACCGTCAGGGAGGGCATTTAATTCATTATCGTTAACTAAATCGTTAGTATCCATATACTCATCTTCTTTAACGCTATCGTGAGCCATATCAATTGTTTGAGGCATCGAAGTGATCTCAGGCTCTTCAACGCGGGGAAGGGCTAGCTTAACCTTTAATTGTTTTATATGAGTAACGATTTGTTCGATTTTTTTGATCAACATGTTTCTGTAATCGTTTTCTATTTTGGGAGATTTCGATGCAGCCAAAACCATATCAGTTACAGCAAGCCATGAGCTGATGGCAGCCTCGATTTCGTTGCTTTTTTCGTGTCTATTTGCAATTGCTATCTTTTTTGCGAGTTCCTTGTTAAAAGCTTGGATGTCCATCCTATCATTCGTCCCATTTGAGTTTTTCAGGCTAATATACTAAATTAAAAATCTGCTTATGTATAGATATATCGTGTTTTCCTTATAAATGTCATGGAGACCAAATTCGCGACTTGATAAGAATACGAATTAAATTAATAAAAATTGAGTAATATATTCTATACATTAGATAATTTTCAATTGTTAAGGCGGTTTTTAAAAAAACAGGAGTTCTTGATACTAATGTCCATGATACCGTTTTCGGCTAACGAGATTCGCAATTTAAGAGAAATATTCGAAAAAAACGGGTGGAGGATAGGGGGAGGCGTTGAGGATTTATTCCGTTATGGAATTAAAAATAATAATTTAGTCCTATTTACTTTAAAGATGCCGTTAACCCTTACAAATATACAATTAAATGTACCCTATGAGGTAGTCTCTTTTAAGATATCGGTTGCTTTCAAATTATGGCATTTAAACGATAAGACTTATAGGATCATTGCATATATGATGAAAGCCCTTGAAGAATTGTCGAAACAAGTATCACTAAAACCAGAATTTTCAATGGAAGGTAAGCTTCAATCTTTCCTCAAGATACTCAATGTAATACTTCCCGATAGGATTAAAAGCGAAAATGAGCGGAGTTGGTTAAACCGCTTGAGAATTTCCATCATGAATAAGAGAGAACATTTTATTGAAGACTTCAAGGATTTTGATACCAATAAAGTAAACGACATTGTAAAGATATTACTCGAGTCAGGACTGAGTCCAACTTTTAAAATACCTTGGGAATTAAAGATGGGCGTTCCGAAACTAAGAACCTCAGAAACCTTGCTTTTTGCAAACGAGGTGGAAGTGCAAGACGAGTTTTTCGTGCTCGAAAAAGGATACATGACTTACTTCAAAGATATCATATACAATAAAATTTTCATCAGGAGCTTTTTCGAATGTTATAATCCTTATATATTGCATTCCGTGTTGGAAAGAAACGATTCTTCCAAATATCAATTTGAATTATCAGTGAAAAACTGGATAAAATTATCCAGGCTATTATTAAACACCATAATTGAAATTATTAACGAAGGATTGCTGGATCATAACGATTTCATGGATTTCCGACCTGAAAACGAGTTTATTGACAAGGAGTTCGAAGAGGAAACGAGCAATTTCGCCTTATCAGCATTAAACTACGAAAGTTCTATTTCGAAAGAATTATTCGACTTTCACATCGACTTGCTCGATTCACCACCCACGCATTTTGAGGTAATCGAAACTAGCTTGTTTTATTACACAAAAGCAGAAGCAAATATCAGGGAATATAAGTTCGATCCTGCCATAAAACTGCTCAACGAATCGTTAAAAGTATTTAATAAATATCGGCAGGGTAAAGCGGTCGTATCGGTCTTGCTCTTGCTTAGAAAGATTGCTTCAAGGTTAAACCAAGTAGATGTCGAACAAAATTACTTGGAAAGCGCTCTTAATTTGGCTGAAAAGGGAACTATTTCAAAAGAGGTAATATTAGATATACGATACAAGTTGGCTAAGGCTTATTTTCGAACAAATCAGCTTGAAAAAGCTCGTTCACAGTTTTTCTTGGTTTCTAAGCTTTTATCCTCTAATGAGATTTTGATTGAACACGAAAAAAAAGATTATTTTATAGGGATGGTAAATCTATATCTAGGGCTCGTATTTCTCAAGCAAGAAAGAATTGCAGATTCTAAAAAGCATCTCAAACAAGCTTTTCTCATTAGCAACACAATTCTAAAAGTTAAACTCAATTTCTGCCTTTTCCGAGCAATTGAGTTTAAAAAAGGCGGAAAAGCGGCTCAAGCGCTCAAATTGTTAACGAGCGGACTTAATGCTTTAGATGAAAAAACAGAATCAGAAAATCGCCACCAAATCGTGGCAATCTTGATAGAATTGGCAGAAATCTATATCTACGACAGGAAAAGTCGAACTAAAGCAGCAGCATATCTGGAGGAGATTGAAAAACGCATTACTTTAACCACCATCAAAGAAATACAATTTTCCGCCCGATGGAATATATTAATGAGCGATTATTATAGGCTCTTGCTAAATAATAAGGAAAATACCGTTTACTATTCAAAGCAAGCTGAGAACCTTAAAGATCGATTAAAAGAAATAGGCGTAAAGGAAAATAATAAGGATAAATAAAAAATTTTTTAATAATTATCTTTGGTAAGATGCTCTTTTTGCACCAAGACTGTCGTTTTGACCGCCATACGTGCCTTTTACAATTCGCTTGTGATAAAGCTCTCTAAACCTAATTCTGGGAGCTTTTTTCTTGGTCGAATTCACGCCCGTTTTAGGAATTTTAGGCGTTTGTTGTCTTACTTTTCCTGCTTTTGTTAAACTACCGTGACTACCAGGTATTTTTTTCTCAACTCATTCTATGATTTTAATATTAATATGTAGTCTTTAAAACAACTTAAATTTTATTGATTTAGAGATTTTTAAAATGAATATAAGAAAACTTTAAAACTTCCTTGAGAAAAAGCGCACCATTTTTATATAAAAGCACAATAAATATCAAAAGATTTAACAATAAAATCCAAAAATTCTAATAATATTAACTCCACTCAGTATTTTAGATGGTATTTCATCTTCAGGGATATTGATTTCCTCCGCGATTGTAATTGAAGAAAGCCATAAATAATATTTACTCCTAATAAGATAGAATTAACCAATAGGATTATTAAATCTTGAAGATTAAGTAAAATAGTATTATATCTAGAAATTACATTATAACATTAAAATCATGTCGAACATAAATCAAAAAACCAAGATATGGATGTGGGCTTTGATCTTGGCCGTATCCATTATCGTGGTCGTTGTAGACGCCATTTTTTTGCGGGAAATATGGTGGGCGTGGCTGGTCGTGCTCGTGCTCGTGATGATTGGATGCGTTTTTTCGTTTTCTAACTATTTTTTCGTTCCTAAAAAGCATTGTCCTCGATGCAACGCCGAAGTCCCCTCACAGTACACCCAAAACTGCCCGAAATGTGGTTTGAGACTCGTGACGAGGTGCGTGGATTGCGGTAAGTACATCTCCGTCTACCAGTACGGAAAACTTTCGAAGTATTGCAATCAATGTGGGCTCGAATTGGACTTGAGGGAGGTTCAGGTGGAAGTCATCGAAAATCCTTATGTGAGCGAAAAGAAAGTCCGCTTTTGCCCGAATTGCGGCGTGAATATCGAAGAAGACAACTTGAGGTTTTGTGCGCTCTGTGGAACTAAAATAATTTGAATATGTAGCGGAAGGGAAAAAATCTCTTCTTATAATTACTAGATTATTAAATGCATTGAAATTTTAGTAAGAAATTAAAATAAAATAAAAATTAATTGATTAAGCTTTCTTAGATTTTGGAAAATGCCTTTTAAGTTGTGATTTAACCGCTTTTTTGTAATTTAGACAACATTAAATGTTGTAGCTTGACTTTAACATTGTAAATTAGAGCGTTAAATAAATCAAAATGATTTTAAAGTGAAATAAAAGGAGAAAATAATGGGAACTGAGGGATTTGAACCCCCGACCAACAAGTCTCTATACCTCATATGACTTATTTGAGTCAATTTTTTAAAAAAATATGATTATTGCCATTTAAATAAATATTACTAAATATTTTTATAATTATTAGATTATAAATGATAACATGACAACAGAAAATTCAAAGAAATCAAAAATTACTGTATTTATGTGGCATATTGGAAGAATCCTTACTGATATGATGATAATTTCTGATACTACGGGTTCGCCTATTATTTCACAGACATTTCAGGCGGGATCAAAATTATTTGATGTTCTTGGTAATTGTGTTTACAACAATCAATCATTCAAAAAGATATTCCTTGCTTTAAATGACTTGATCACATCTCTAGATTATGATTTTGATGATAATTTTAACGATACAATAAAATATGCTCAAGATTTTTGTCAAGATTTTATTGTATTTTTAGAAGAAAATAAATTAAAGAATTAAGTTTAAGAATATTTTTTTTTATTATCAGTATCAAAGGAAGTAAATCTCTAAATTTGATTTAATTGAATCTTTTTTTATTAAAATTTCATTCCAATTTTTATTGATCGTGAATAAATTATTAACGATTACTTCCAATAGACATTTACCTTAAAACTTATAAGAGAAAAGTGGTTATATTTATGTATGCGCATAAAATATTTATCTCCACTTTCAGATTTGGAAGTTGAGTTAAAACCACTTTTCTCAAATGAATATATGCTAGCATTTTTTAAATATTTTTGTGATCAAGTTGAATCTCAATCGTGGTGGTGGAGAAAGGTTAAAAACGCAAGATACGACGCCGAGGACTTTCTAAGGGTTTTTTTTTATTCCGAAATTACTGGAAGATCGTTGGATAGTGCCAGTGAAAGGTTGAACAAGTATTTGCTGAATAAGAAAAGAGGAAAGCAAAAAAAATACGCTGATGGGCGGAAAAAGCGGGAAGTCCCACATCAAACCGAAGTAAACAAGCTTTTACGCCGCATTGGTCTCGAAAAAGCGAGGAAAATCCTGCGAGCGTGTTTAGACAATCAATTACTGGAAGCCTTGAGATTGAACCTCATTTCAAGAAAGGTCAATGTTTTAATTGACTTCACGGAACATTCTTACTACGGCAAGCGGAGAGATGAGATGATCAAGGGGACAAATCGGGGGAAAGGAACGAGCAGAATGAGGCATTACTTGGGATTCTCGATTTTGTCGAGTGGACTTCATCTTTTTGCGGGGTTAGAGCACGTGGCAAAGGGACAATCTAAAATACCCGTGATCGTGAAATTTCTCGAGCATTTAATTGGGTTAGGATTTGAGATAAATTACGTGATGATAGATCGAGAGTTCTATCAGGCCGAGCTTTTAAAAGAGATCAAGAGACTATATGGGGAGGTGTTAGTTCCTTCCAAGTCGTACAAGAAAATCAACGCAATGATTGAAGAATATTTGAACGGAACGGGAAAAAGAATTAGAAAATATACGATATCAACCGCTCCTGGCGGAACCAAACAATTTTCCCAAGACTTGTACTTGATATTAAGGACAAAAAAGGGTCATTCCCTTTCTACCGTCAAGCAAGACTTTAAAAAAGGGAGGCTGACTTTAGACGACGCCAAGAAGCTCATGCACGCCGTGATGACCACCCAGAAACCAAGGGGAGACACGAGCTCGTGGGCGTCCCGCACGTCTCAGTTTTATAAAAAACGATGGAACATTGAAACGGGATTTTCCGACTTAAATCGGATGGGTTGTCGTTGGAAATCAAGATACGATACCACGAGATATTTGGACCTGTTGGTTCGCATGCTCCTTTACAATTCGTGGAAAATGAACGGCGCATGGCTTCAAAAATGCAGTAACACGGGGTATAATCCGCAAAAGTGGACCTTGCAATCCAACCAGGACGCTTTAGAAGAACTGTTTCTCGAAGCCTAGGGAAAATTACCCGTGGTCTCTCAAAAAGGTGATGATAATGTCGGATGTGAAAAAGAATAAACATTAATAGAAAAAATTACTTCCTTAGATACTGATTATAAAGAGAAAACTCGGAATATTCTGAAAATATCAATTAAATTTCTTGATTTGCTTATTGTATTCCTTAATAATATAATCTTGCATTTTATCAATTTTTACGGTATAAGGAACAATAATTAATATAATCCCCTGATCTTCGCATAATTGTTTCTTAATTCGGTCGCGGTCTTGTTGATCTAAGAATTCTTTGAAGTCTTTATGAAAATAAGTGTAATAAAGATAGTGCTGTTTGCCATTGTATTCAAATGCAATTTTTAAGTCTTCATTGTAACCATCTAAATGCATCTTGTGCTCAGTTTTTGGATTAATTAACCATTCGGGTCTTACAGTAGGAAACTTTGCATTAAAGATTTTTTCAAAGGCTTTTCGACATCCATTTTCCATATTGCTTTTAGAACAATTAGGACACCATGAATTCCTCTTAATACATGTTGGTATTGTTTTCCATCGATGATTACATTTTCCACATTGCCATTCTAAAGGTGTTCTATTATTTATGTATTGTTTTGATAAACATTTACCTGATACACCAGTTCTTTTTATACCAACATTTTTTGCAAGTTCATACATATCTTCAATAGTCAATTTAATGTTTTGAGCACATTTTCCACACCAAGTTCCTCTTTTAACTTTGTTTGGTTTTGCCTTCCAAGTATATCCACATTTACCACATTGCCATTCAAGTTCTGTCTTATCATTGATATATTGTTCTGACAAACATTTTCCAGCTACTCCTGTTTTTTCTAAACCAATTTTTATTGCTAGGTTTTTCATTTGTATAATGCTTATCATTTTTTCACCTTTGATTTTTTTCAAAACATTCTTGTTAAGTCAGTTGCAATATCTTATTTAACTGACTGAACCAACCACATCTTGATGTTCTTGATGATGTTGGTGCAGTCAGTTGAATTGATGGAGTATGAGATACTGATTGTTTTAACAACTGATTGAGTTGATTTTTCAGAAAACTTCTTTTCATATTACATTGTTTAGGCCTAAAATAATTTAACCAACCACTAACAAAATGAAATAATGAATTTTGACACTCAAGGTCTTTTAATTGTATATTCAAGGTAATTTCTCTCACATGTTCAAAAAATTTTTCAATAGATCTTTTTGAAGGAATACATTGGATGAATGCTTGATTATTGTTTTTTATTTGTTTAAATGTAAAACCTAAAAATTCAAAACCCATATTAGATCTAACGATTTTTGTCTTTTTCATATTCAAATTTAAACCTCTTTTTTTTAAAAAGAGGTTTAATTTAGGAACTACAAGGTTTTTCAGTATTTTATAAGAAGGAGCAATAACAATAAAATCATCTGCATATTTAATTAAACTAATTCCTCCATTATTAGTTGTTCTTGTTAGAAAAGGAATATATTTTCTATTATCAATTCCGAATAATTGTTCGATTCCATCTAAAGCAATATTAGCTAGTAATGGACTTATAACAGCGCCTTGGGATAATCCCTTAGCTGATTTATAATAATTTCCTTTATAAAAATAACCTACTTTAAGCCACTTATTTATTAGAGTCTTGAAATTTTTTATTTTTTTTAGTAGTTCAATATGACTAATATTTTCAAAAAATTTTGAAATATCTGCAGTTAAAATCCAACAGAACTGAATTGAATTGTTTGCTTTATCCTTAATTCTTCCTATGGTTTGAAGATCAGTTTTAACTTGATTTATTGCATTATGAATACTATGATTTTTTCGATACCCGTATGTATTAGAGTCTAATTTTACTTCCCACTCTGCTTCTAATGCCATCAATATTATCTTCTGCATTATTCTATCTTTAATAGTAGGAATTCCTATGGGCCGTTTTTCATTATTATTTTTATGAATATAAACACGTTTAACGGGGAGTGGTTGGTAATTCTTAAAATTCAGTTCTTTTAAAAGCTCCCTTAGCTGTTTGGGGGATTCATAAAGTTTTCCATCAACACCTGCCGTTATTTTTCTTTTATAATTCCTATTAGAAAAAAAAAAACTATACATTGCAAATAATTTTACATTTAATGAATGTATAAACAAATTTTGTAAAGATCTAACGGTTTTCCAACGCTTTTCGGTACAAGCTCTAAAAATACGTTTTTGAAGTTTATCTACATTATGTTTAACCTTAGACCAATTATAATCCTTCAAAAAAATTGAAATAGAATTGGAATGTTCAATATCCAGCAGTAATATTGTCTAACATCTCCAATTTATCTTTATACCGACCATTTTTAAATGTAAAATGCAATTAAATTCTTTTTTCAATAAAAGTTTAAAAAGTACAATATTCAAAGCAAAATAATAATTTAAAAGAAAGTAAATGGGAGCGGCCGGATTTGAACCGACGACCAACAAGTTTCTTCATCGAAATTATTTTTCGAGTCGGGATCTGGAGCCTTACGGTCGGAATCATTAAAAATTCCGAATGCCGCGATACCGAGCTTCGCCACGCCCCCGAAATATTCAAGCGAACCGAAGTTTTCTTGGTTAAGTTACCTAACAAAAAAAATTATTTAAATTTTATATAGTTTTTTGTTTAATGATGGTGATATTTCATTATTATAGATTTTAAAAGCCTTACAATTTTTCTTTAAATCCCGTTCAATTAATTTTTCTGTTTATTATACAACTCTTTAACCAAGT
Organism: Promethearchaeota archaeon; assembly: GCA_016930515.1. Taxonomy (GTDB): domain Archaea; phylum Asgardarchaeota; class Lokiarchaeia; order Sigyniarchaeales; family SOKP01; genus FT1-020. Next base: position 13,198 of record JAFGGO010000149.1, read on the forward strand.
CTTCCAATTTGAGTTTATTTTCACAACCCTCACAAAATATACTTTCCTCGTTCAATATCGCTCCACACAATTGATAATATAGTTTATTTTGTTCCATCTTACCTGTAGAATTTAAGAATTGTTCTGAAACAGGTATTTTATTTTCAATCGTTTCAAGCTTGCTTTCGATTTCACTATTTCGTTTTTCCTTCGAAAGATCCATTCCTATTTTTCTTAAAATGATCTTGTTTTTTTCTGCTATTTCTGCATCAGAAGGCCAAGTGCGCTTTATGAGTGATGATTGGAGGGCAAACGGTTTTTCTATAGAGTTAATGCGCACAATGCATTGTCCTTTCTTGAGTTCTGATAAGTATTTTACCTGCCACTCTCTCAAGTTAAGAAGTTCTTTCATAAGGTCCTTCTGCATATGAGCCTGAAAAGCTACCAGAACACCGCAATTAGCGAGGATTTCCTTGCTTAAGTTTGGCCTTGTTGCAAGTGTGATGAGACATTCACCTGTTCCCCGCAGCAAGAGGGCAATATCTTCAAGATAACTTGTAAGTTTCGTTCGAGAGCTGAGTTCCTGCGGTGCGAAATACTGGGCGTCTTCGATAACGGTCACATGTCGAATGCCCTTGTAATCCTTGCTCCCTTGTTCCAAATTCCAATCCCATAAGTATTTGAGGATCATATTGAGAAAAAAGAGCGCATCCTCTTTTTCACCCCCTAATTTGATGATAGAACTGAGATCAAGCAATACTTTATGCTTAAACAGTTCTCGAACATCTAACGATTTCTTATCGAAAATGTGCTTCAAGGTGCCCACGCTGTACCTTCGTATTCTGTTTTCTATGGCAACCACGCTTTTTTTGAAGGTAATGTCATCATTGTGCTCATTTTTAGTATATCTCTGAGCAATTTCCTGAAATTTATTCCAACTCCTAAAATTCTTATTCGTAACCACCTTTCTAAGAATATCAATGAACACGCGTTCCATTTGCGGGCTATAATCCACATTCTCAAGCAAACCGCCACTTTCAAATATTTGATAAACCCGTTCTGCGTGTATGTTTGGATTACTCCTTTCCGGATTAAATATATTGATCGAAAAATTTACCCCTGGCTTGAGTATGAGTAGATCCTCGATAGTTTTTTGAAGATGCTGATATTCTCCCTTGAATTCTACGAGTAAGAAAGGAATTTGCTTATGATTTTTCGAGAATTGAAGGAGTAAGTTTTGCATAAAGTTACTTTTACCCGCGCCTGTGATGCCGCATACAAATATATGTTGCGCCATATCATCCAGATTTAGCGAAAATTGGTGCTTGGTTTTGTTTTTATTGCATACCCGTCCTAAGCAAATCGATCCTTTCGACTTCCATCTTGATGGATATTCCATAGATATTTGATGCTTTGATATGAAAGGACGCGTGTTTTTTAAGATAGGAACGATGAGCACCCACGAAAAGCAGGTCCCACAAAGATACAACAAATTTCCAAGAGTAATTTTTGATATTTGAAATTTCAATATTGCCAAAATTATTAATGATATTAAGATCATCAAACAGATTCCGTAAAATATCGTGAAAATCCTTATGAACCAAATATTTTCTGATTTATTGTTTTTGATGTGAAAATAACGCACGATTGTGCGTATAAGTCCCGTGATTATTACAAAAACAGCAAATATTAGTGCAGTGAAAAAGATAACATCAGGCATAAACAACCGTATTTTTGATTTAATGATATTAAACTACAATGTTTTGATCCAATTTTATGAACAATAATATATCAAATAACCTGCAGATACAAGAAAGGTTCAGCAAGCGTCACAATCCATAAAGACGCACTTGGTCCGGACATTACCATCCACGCCCCTACTTCGGGTGATTTGTTCGGGATCAAACCCTTGCGATTTAACCTAACTTTCACGGGAGGAGACCTGGATTCTGCGTGGTATTGCTAGCACGACGGGGCTGCGTGGACCGCGAATTATTCGATTTCAGGAATCACTTTGGAAACTGCGGTTGGTACTGTTAACGAGGAGGTTTGGAGCGCCTTTTCGAACGGCTCTATCTCGATTACATTTTATGCCAACGACACCAGGGGAAACGTGAACGTAAAGGAACTTGCAGTAAAAAAGGACGGATACGCGCCCGTTGTCACTGTCCTATCTCCTGTGAATTTAACAAACATTGGGAGTGAACCACCTATTTTAGAAGTGAGTATCATTGACCACAACCTCGAAAGCGCCTGGTACACATTAGACGATGGTTTAATGAATTATACGCTTGAGACGAATGATACCGTTGATATTAATGCTTGGATTGAGCTCTGGGGCGTTTTGAACGATGGAGGTGCCATAACAATCCATATTTACGCTCGAGATGTGGCAGGGAATCTGGGATCGGCAACGATCGTGCTCTATAAGCAAGCAAAATCAACTCAAGCGAATTCCGTTCCAGGATACATAATGTTTTTCTTTCTTTATGTATTGCTTTTCTCGTTAATTGGTGCGGTCTTGTTCGCACGACGGAGATCTTCTCTTGATTTCCATTACTTTTTTCTCTGAAGCGATTTTTCCAAGATTTTGAAGATCGCCTTTACTTCTTTATAATTTTTGATATAATATACCTGTATTTTCATCATATTCTTGAGTATTATCCATGGAAATATTAAAAGCAAGGTATTTACACTGCCGGAATCATATGTCCTTCACATACATATTTGTCTTTTCATTCTCAAGCTTGAGCGTGATATATTCGTTAATTTTAAACTCCTTTTCTCTCATTATTTATATTTGCTTGGATTCTTATAGTAAATTAACTTAAGTGGTTATAAATTATAAAATATTTAAGTAGTGGTATAAAAAAAAGCTTTATTACTACAACTAAAATTTTAAAGGTATATCCTCCTTTGGAGTGAGACATAAATCGTTCACTATAGTAATTCGCTTGACAATTTTTCGAATTTTAGTTTTTACATCAATCTCATGGATTTCAACTATTCCTTCGTCTCCTTCGTTCACGTAATCAAGTATTTCTCTCAAGACTTCGTCCATTGAGTATCTCATGATCTTCCATTTTCTGGCGTTCTTGCCGAAAAAAACGGCCTTATACGATTTCTTGTATAGTTCCATGCTTTTTCTTTTATTAAATGTGGTTGTCTATGTAAGTAACTCATGTGAGGCTATTTAAAGGCATCTGGTATAAAAGTGCAATTATATTCTCCGTTTTTTTTTCTTTAATCGAGATTTTCCGCTATTAAAATCATTGCAGATTAAAGAGAAAATTTTATTGCAAATCAACAAATCTTTTTTATAAATCATTGATTTTTATCAAGGAACTGTATTTAAGAGAGAAAATAAAAGAATTTCATGAAATATTTACTTAATACCAATAAAATTTTGTTTAAAGGATTAATTCTGATTGTTTAATACGATTTCTTCCGAAAATTTCTTTGGATTCACGAGCGAACCTCTTACGGGACAATTTCTTTCCACTCTTTCAAGTACTTGTTTTATTTTTCTTATATTTTCGTCTGATTCAATGAACCACGTGATTTTGTAATCGTAAAATCCAGGTAAAGGCGCATCCTTAAGGATCAGAACGGCTCTCTTGTCGTAAGTAGCCTCAAGTTTTACTTTCAGCGATTTAATTTTAACATCAGCGAAGGTAAAATAGATCAATGCAGTGATTTGCATGCAATTGCCTAACGAGGCAAGTAATTGGTTCATTGCGGTGGAGATCGTTCCCGATCCATTCAATTCCTTTGGTGCATCGCATTCAATCGAGATATTACCGATTTTCGTCCGAACGTGAAGATTTTCAACCTGTTCCGATTCAGCAACCATCGTAGATATGTAAAGCCTGTCTCCTTCTTCGGTAAACTTGTACTTGTTCATATTATCCAGCCGATTTTTATAAGCGGAAACGGTTTCGTCACTTATCAACTTCTTGCTCATGGTTAGCATAATCATGCGTTAAATATTTAATTTTTGGTTAATTCACAATAATGATTACAATGGCTAAAAAGAAGAAAGACGCGCCAATTACGGGAATTACGGTTTCGAAAGAAGAAGACTTTTCTGCTTGGTACACGGAAGTGTTAACCAAATGTGAATTGGCCGATATCAGGTATAACATCAAGGGGTTCGTTTGTTACCTACCATGGGCTACGATAACGATTAAAAAAATGTATCAGAAATACGAGGAATTACTCGAGAAAAACGGGCACCTTCCATTAATCATGCCTTCCTTGATTCCCGAGCGAAATTTTCACTTGGAAGCCGATCACGTGGAAGGTTTTGCTCCCGAGGTTTTTTGGGTTACCGAAGCAGGCAGTTCTGGACTCTTGAGCGAACGACTTGCTTTACGACCCACGAGCGAAACCGCTCTTTACATGATGTATTCTTATTGGATACGGAGTTACAACGACCTTCCGTTCAAGCGATATCAATCGTGTCAAGTGTGGCGTTACGAGGGAAAAATGACTAGACCATTTTTTCGAGGAAGGGAATTTCATTGGATAGAGGCACACAACGTTTTTGCTTCCGAAGAAGAAGCCATGCAACAAGTATACCAAGACATGGAAATGACCTATCAGATGATTCAAGAAGAATTTTGCATTCCCATCATCTTCTTCCAAAGACCAAAATGGGACAAGTTTGCGGGGAGCGTAAATTCTTACGCGGCTGACGCATTAATGGGATCAGGTAAGGTTTTACAACTTCCATCAACTCATTATCTCGGCCAAAATTTTTCGAAACCCTTTAACGTGAAATTCGTTGATAAGGACGGCGAAGAAAAATACGGTTATATCACATGTTATGGCCCAGCTATTAGTAGGATCTACGGTGCGATGATCGCCTACTTAGGAGACGACAAGGGCCTTGTGCTTCCTTTCGATTTAGCTCCAATTCAAGTAGTTATCGTGCCAATTCTCGTGAAAGGAAAAGAAAATTTTGTAATTGAAAAATGCCAAGAAATCTACGATCTATTCAAGGACGAATATAGAACGAAATTGGACGATTCCGAAAATTCACCTGGAAGTAAATTTTATCAATGGGAAATGAAGGGAGTTCCAATCAGGATTGAAGTAGGTCCAAAAGATGTAGAAAAGGATCAAGCAGTTGTAGTCAAAAGACACGATGGAACGAAATCGTTCCTTCCCCTGAAAAATCTTAAAAATTCTGTTAAAAAAATTGCTAATAATTTCACAATAGAGCTGAAAAAAAGCAAGCTCCTCGATTTTGAAGAACAAATAGAACCTTGCCATGAACTCGATTCCGCAAGAGAAGCATTAGAAGCAGGGAAAATAGTGTGTTGCGGTTTTTGCTCAATCGAAGAAGAAGGTGAACGATGTGCCGAGACAATCGAAAAAGATCTCGGAGGTTTTGTACGAGGTAAGCGCGTTGATGACGATAAGCACAAATTTGCTTCCTGCATAAATTGCGGGAAACCAGCGAGCTGCACGGTCTACATCGCAAAAAGCTATTAATTCATTTTGTTATCTTCATTAATTTAAAAAATATTTATTTGAACAATATGAAAGATATCGCACGAGTTATTTCTGAGGATTATAATTCAGTTTTATACATTGAGGGAAAAAAAAATGGTAGTTATCCCTATTCAAATTCCCTCCTCATAGGAGAATATCTTTTTGATACAGGAATTTCTGAACAATTCATTCTAAAACTAAAAAAAAATCATTCTATCAAACACGTGGTTCTTAGTCATTGGCACGAAGATCATATTTCTGGAAACAAATTTTTTAATAACAGCTTTTTTTATTGCCATTGCAAGGACAAACATATTATCGAAGACATAACGAAAATGGATATATTTTATGAAGTTGAAGGTTTACCTACTATTGGCGTCTACGAGGGTATAATGAACATGCTAGATCTCAAAAATACCAAAATTAATTCTGTTTTTGACAAGGACGAAATAATTGTAATTGATAACGATGTTCGATTAAGGATAATTCACGCACCAGGACACTCTGCTGGACATTGCTGTTTTTACGATGAGATCTCAAAAATATTATTTTTAGCAGATATCGATCTCACGAGTTTTGGTCCATGGTATGGTGCAATGGATTCAAGCGTAATTGATTACGAACAAAGTCTTGATAAATTAATGAAATTGAACGCAGAAGTAGCGTTTACGAGTCATTCGGGAATGATAATGAGTTCAAAGTTAATTAGAGAAAAATTAATGGGAGCTCTTTCAATAATTCAGGAGAGAGATATGGTTATAATTTCGATGCTTAAGGAAAAAACTTCTAAATCTTTAGACGATTTTACAAATAAAAATATTACATATAATACCTATGGGATCATGAAAAACTACGAGCTCTTGGCAGAAAAAATAATGATCCAATATCATCTCAACAAGTTGGTTAATAATGGAGAGGTCGAACTAAAGGAAAATGGATATATCTTATCTTAATAGATCCCAAATTCCTTATTATTAATAAAATAGAGATTTAGAAATGAAAAACATCGCAGTTAAAATTTCAGAGGATTTTCAGAATATTTACTACATTGAAGGGAAGAAGAACGGCCGATATCCCTATTCAAATTCGTTTCTCGTGGGAGATTACATCGTAGATACGGGCATTTCCCCCGAAAGAATAAATGAGCTTAAAAAACGAGTTAAAATAACCAATGTGCTTTTAAGCCATTGGCACGAAGATCACATCTCGGGAAATCAATTCTTTAAAAACGCGAGATTTTCGTGTCATCCTGCCGACAAGTCCGTCGTAGAAGACATCTCAAAGATGACCAATCACTTTGAAATGCACAATCCGACTTCGGAAGATTTTTATGGCGAAGTAATGAGAATGTTAAATTGTCAAAATACTAAAGTTAATTCCACTTTTAGCGATAACGATATTTTTTACATCAACGATGAGCTCCACCTTCAGGTCATACACACTCCTGGCCATACTGCCGGTCATTGTTGTTTTCTCGAGCAAAACTCAAGAATTGTGTTTCTCGCGGACATAGACCTCACGAAATTTGGACCATGGTACGGAGCATTAGACTCGAGCGTCGTGGACTTTGAAAATTCAATACTTAAACTCATCAACATGCCTTTCGATTACGCATTTACGAGTCACGGAAGCTTAATAGAAGGCAATGATCACATTAAAACAATGTTGGAGGCATACTTATCAATAATCTACGAAAGGGACGATACAATACTTTCTAACCTTTCCGAACGAATACCGACTAATCCAAAGCAAATGAGCGGTAAGAACATCATATATAAAACTTATAGTATATCAAAAATTTACGAAATTTTTGCCGAAGAAATAATGCTTCAATATCACTTAGATAAATTTTTGGGAGAGAATAAGGTCATACAAGAAGGAGATGGATACATTCTTAGATAATCAAATTCAACTAACCAAAATTAATGCATATGTATAATCATTTGAATGCACATAAGCAATAAAGATAAAGTAATTGAAGCGTTTAAGAAAGCTAAAAAGCCCCTATGTCCTGGAGTCATCGCAAAAGAGACTGGAATCGACTCGAAAAAAGTATCAAAAATCATTAAGGAATTGCATGAAGAAGGAAAGGCTCATTCTCTAAAGAAATGCTCTTACGCTTTGAAATAAAAGGATTTTAAGTCGTTGAATCTGACTTTAACGCAATCAATAATTTAAAAAAAGCCAAGCTTAGATACAAGCAAATTTGAAAAAAGACTTATAATTTTTAATAGGTGTTTTTATCTTATTTTGTATTATATTTTCATTATATGAGCCCGTTCATTGTGGACAACAAGATAACGAACAAATTCGTGGAAGCTTACACGAAAACTACATATCGAATCGTAGGGAAAAACAAGCATTCTGCGGTGAAACCATGTCATTGGTTTGAACAACGATTAATGACCGGGCGCGATAATAGAAATTGCTATAAGGGAGTGTTTGGAGTGAAAAGTCATTTATGCCTTCAAAATACCCCCTCTATTCCATTTTGTAACCATCAGTGCGTCTTTTGCTGGCGAGATGTCGAATCGGGAGCTTTAGGAAACGAATTCATCGTTGAACCCGACGATCCAGGACTTATCGTCGAAGAATTGATTAAACAGCAACAAGACATAGTCAAAAATCACCTCCCCCTAAAAAGATACCTTGAAAACTACGAGGTTATGATAGACATCATCCATTTCATGTTAAAAAGCAAGGAAAGGCAAAATGTTAACTCGATGTACGAATATATTGGTGCAAGCAAGACGAAAATAGAGCGAGGATTTACTTTGCTCAAAAATCGAGAGTTTATTAGACCAACTGATGCAACGCTTCAAAATTTCGAGCTCGATGGCGATATCTCTTGTTGTTTGGAATCCCGAGAAGAAATACAGGAATTGGTTGATAGGGAGCTAACTACTCCAGAAGACATCATGAACGCACATTACGAAGCCTTAACACCAATGCACGCGGCGATATCGCTCGATGGCGAACCTTTCTTATATCCTAGAATGAGCGAATACGTGGAAGAGTTTAAGAAGCGCCACATGACAACATTTATCGTTACCAACGGTACTCTCCCAGAGAAGATAGAGCAACTCGAAGTTCTTCCTTCTCAATTATACGTGACCCTTCCAGCGTACGACGAACAATCTTATAAGAAAATTTGTCGTCCAACAATCAGAGGAGGATGGGAAAGATTAAACAAAACACTAAACCTGCTCCAATCCTTAACTTGTAGGACTTTAATACGCCTCACAGCCGTAAAAGATAATAATATCAACGAGCAACTCATCAAGAAGTATGCGGAGATCGTGAAAAAAGCTCAACCAAACTTTTTCGAGATTAAAGGTTTCACACTGCAAGCGAAAGCTCTTTTAATAAAGGAACGACTGAAGTCCGATAAGGAAGTGCAAGATTTCTTTCCAAGTTACGAATATTTGGAAAATATTGCACTTGAATTTGAAAGAATAAGCGGCTTCCCCTTAATATATTCAAACAAAGTCAGTAGAGATTTTTTATTTGCAGTAGATTGGGACAAGGAAAAGGATCTAACTATTAAAAATCCTTAGAAAACAAATGAATGGGAAAATCAAAGCCATTTTTATTGACTATTTGAGAAATATCTCCATAAAATCTTCTCCATTTTCGATCAAACCAAGTTCTCCCAACTTCCCCGATTCTTCTGTATATTTTCGAGATATTTTACTTTCATCACTCGATCGGGGATCGTAAATAGCGAACGGAACAGGTTCTCCCGAGTGAGTGCGAATTTTAATGGGTGTGGGGTGATCTGGCAGGATAGCGATGACGAGTTCGTTATTAAACAGTTCTTCGGATTCGAGAATAGGTTTCACGACTCGCAAGTCAAATAATTCTAAGGCTTCAATCTTCTTCTTAACATCGCCTGCGTGACCCATCTCGTCGCAGGCTTCGATATGCAAGTAAATAAAGTCCTTTTCTTTAAGCTCAGTTAGAGCTGCAGATACTTTTCCTTCGAAGTTCGTATCAAGCAAGCCAGTTGCACCTTCGACTCGTACAGGTGTGAGTCCTGCGGCAATGCCTATTCCAAATATCAAATCAACAGCAGATATTACCGAACCATCCAATCCGTATTTTTCCTTAAAAGGTTTTATGTCTGGTTTCTTACCTCCGCTCCATGGCCACACATGAGTTGCTTTGAGCTTGCCTTGTTCGAAACGCTTTTTGTTCACCGGATGATCCAAGAGAACATTGACGCTCTTTTCGATTAATTCGTTTAACTTCTTGGCAGTCTTGACAGCAGAGGGGTCGTTAGGATCGATAGGGCGAACGAGATGATCCTTGTATTCTTGGTCGAGTTGATCGTGTGGTGGAGTTGTCTCGACATGTTCAGAATATACCTTACCATCAAGCTTCAGGATATGGCGGTATTGAACACCTGAATGAAAATTAACACCATTACCGCCAAATTTTTCTTCTAGTTCTTGAATTAGCAGAGCCGATTCCTCCGAGGAAATATGTCCAGAAGAATAGTCCTTTATGATCCCGTCCGTGATATTGATGAGATTACATCTAAAGGCAATATCGGTCTTATCGAGATGCAGGCCAGCGCTCAAGGCTTCTAAAGGCCCTCTTCCCGTGAGATCATTTTCGGGTCTGTATCCCATAATGCACATATTAGCAACATCACTTCCAGGAGGCATGTTTGAAGGCACTGTCCTGAGCGTACCCATCTTGCCGTTCGTTGCAATCCAATCCATGTGCTTTGTATCAGCAACTTCAAAGATAGTCTTGTTTCCAAGACTTTCGATCGGCCAATCCGCAGCTCCATCGCAAACTAGTATGATGTATTTCATATAATAAAAATTAAAGTTCAATTTATAGAGTTACTATTAGAAATCCTTAATTCGTAATAAATGGGATATATATGTGTAAGGGGATAAAAGAAAAGTTACGATGTGAAAATATTTGGACAAAAATCCTTTTTTCTTGAAAAATGGATGTAATGGAATATTAATTAATCGAAAGTGGTATTAAGATCCTTCATAAATTCCGCTCTCGATTCTTGTGCACCTTTTTGAAGCACTTTAAAAATTCTCTTCCTTCCTGCAGGAAATTTGAGAATTGAAGTGTCTTTTTTGATAATATTCAAGCATTCGTCGTATAAATCTAATTGTTCCGTTAACACATTATGGGCCTCTTTTTTTGTATTGAACGCATTTTTAACCAAACCCTTATAATCCTCTACTTCCTGTTCAACTCGGAGAAGAATGGTCGTGGATTTAATTTGAGATATAAACGCTTTTTTGAGAAAGTTTTCTAATTCGGGATAGTTTCCGTGTTTATGGTTAGACATTTTAGCAAATTGATCACCCTTTAAGTAGCGATTAAATTCGGATTCATATCTTGATATAAAGTCATAAACACGCATATCTTCGTTTGTTAGGTTTTTTGCGATATCTAAAACAATTTCAACCTGTTCAATGCATTCCCTTCTCGAATCCTTGCTCCAAGAGTTATAAAAGGCTTGTACGATAGGTTTAGCAAAAATATCAAATATTCCAGTGCTTAATTCTTCGTCTATGAGCAAGGATCCGTGAGCGATCCTGCTGTCTATGGTTTTAATAAATTGTTCTTTTATTAAGTCTTGATAGAGACTCGTACGATTCATAGTTACATTTTACTTTTTATTCAATAAGTTATTTATGCTTCTTTTTAATTGTGGGAGGTTTGTTTTTTTTAATGCTGAAAATTCTATATAACTGATTTCCTCTTTTGATTTTTTCTCGTTAATTGGGGCGAAACGCAGACCATATTCTGCAGCGGACTTTAAAAACAATGAAAGTAATTTATTTTTATCAAATTGAGATATTTTATCGATCTTATTAAAGATAACAATTAGCTGCATGTCAAATTCTCTCAAGAAATTTATCAGTTCGAAGCTCAAGGGAATTGTATTATCTTCAATAATGAAATATTTTGTAATCTCGTCCTCTATTCGAAGGATGTTGATCACTACTAGACCCAAGAAATATTCTTTTGCGTGCTTTTCTACATGGAGTACGATTTGTTTTTTCACGTGATCTTCCCGCCTGCGGCTTGAATGTTTCATATATCCAAATCCAGGCAAATCAACGATTTTATAAGGCATATTTGGTTGCTCGATTGGTTTAATCAGTAATGTACTCCCGGGATTTTTTCCAGTTTTTCCCTTAAACGATTTTGGGTTTGGTAACAAGAGCCGTGTTATAGAACTCTTGCCTACATTAGAATTTCCAATTATGAGCAAAGACGGTTTTTCTTTCATTTTGATAATCATATTTTTATTGTTAAATATCTGAAAAATCGTCCTTTAAAAAATCAGAAAACATTTTTTGTTTCGTTTCTTCGGGTATTTGTGGTCTCGTACTAACGGGCTCTCCAGCTTCCTCTAATAATTCTTTTAATTTCTTCACATTTATATTAATTTTAAATTTTCCACCACTCATATATCGAATGATTTGTTTTTCGTTTAATGTGAGTCTGAGAATGTATCCTAATCCAAAATAGAATTGATGCTCGGGGATTGGATCGATTGGGCTCTTGCTTGTCGCTTCCTTGAGCAAGTCGTAGAGTAGTGTTTTTGAAGCAATGTGATCTTCGGACTCAAAGGTCAAATACCATATTGCGTGATACCATATTTTATCTCGTTTGTCTTGCACATATTCGAGGAATTTATCGTAAGTCATCACCGAATCCTTTTTCTTTTCTTTTTTTGCCATCAGCTCCTGTTTAATCTTAGCTTCAATTTCGTCAATCGCAACAGCTGGTTTAACGGGCTTAGCTTTATCTGTCTCTAAACCCTCTTTTTTCACTTCTTCGATGGCTAATTTCATTTCTCTAAGCTCTTCGAGCGACATTTTTCCGATATCAGAAAAGTCTTCAATGATGGAAGCTTTTTCTGTTTCTATTTCCAGGGTTTCTTCTAAATCTAATTCCTCTGGTAATTGAATTTCTTGTTGAAATTCTTCGCTTACGGATTCTCCTTGGTCTAGTTCCAAAGATTCTTGTTCAGGGACTTCAAGGTCTTTATCGTCAACTATTGAAAGCTCACTCTGCCTTACTTCATTAATTGCTTCACGCATTTCTTGAAGCTCAAGCTCGTCTAAATCCTCTAAGTCTGAGAAATCTTCTTCTAACTGTCCTATTTCTCTTAGATATAATTTAAGATCGTCTTCTTCGTTAAAATCCTCTTCTTCTTCCACGCTTAGCTCGTCGTCATCGCTATTTTCTGTCATATTTCCACAATTTTTATTTAATCTATATTATGACGATATTAGAAATAAAAACACCTTTTTATTAATTTATTATTCTAAGATCTTCCCATACTAAATTAAAGAACTCGTCAACAAAAAGCTATGCCTTCTATTGTATCGATCAAAAAGTCAGTTGAGCAAATAAAGGAAAATTTTTTTTAGGGTGTTTCACATATTTACTTATATCTATTATTTGAGATATGAAATTATCTTTAAATCACATTTAAAATAATAATAGTACCATAATACAAGGAGGAGATCTTACAATAATAATTCCCATTCGTTGCTTTAGTTGTGGAAAATTAATTGCTCACATATATCAACCTTATAAAGACATGTTAGAGAAAGGAGAACCATCAGATAAAGCTTTCAACGAGTTAGGCATCAAAAGATTCTGTTGTCGTAGAATGATTGTTGCTCATGTCGATCTAATTGACGATCTTCTCAAATTTCCTCGCTTGCAATAAGGTACTTCTTATTCTAAATGCCCTAATTTTTTAATCAATCAACTTATAAAGATAGGTAAAGCTTTAAAAGATTTTAATTTAATCTTAAAATAAGAATTAATATTATTGTATTAATTTAGTTTGAATAATCTAACTGAATGTTTTTAAAAAATGGAAGAAAAAGATTATTCCTTTCCGTAGACGCCCGTCCATCGCGTTTTTCTTGGGTTTTTCTTGTAATTTAAGAGCGCCTTCTTGCATTTTTTAGTGCAGAAATTGTAAATCGTTCCATCTTTCTTTACATAGGTTATTCCTCTACCAATAGGGACATCGTAGGAACAAAACGAGCATTTTTTGACTTTTACCATTTAAATCAACCATTATATTAATTAATCTGAAGCTTCTTCCTTTTTTGAGAATAATTCCGTTTCTCCGTATTTCACGATTTTTAAATTGATTAATGTCATATCGTAGGTGATTTCGTTTCCCCTGACAGTTCTGCGCTTTTTTTCTCCCTTTCTTATAGGTTTATAACCTATACCACGCTTAGCCACTAAGATTTTCTTCTTAACCGGTCCATGAACGTCTTTTCTCATGGGAAATCCGCTTCTATCGCTTCCACCCGTGATTTGAAACTCGTAATTGGGAAATCCAATAAGTCCGCCCTTGATAACTTCGCCAATTTTCATTCCTTCAAATCTGAACTTTTTTTCGTCTATTTCGATGAGTTTCGACATGCCCTTCCCTGGGCCTTCGTTTCCACCGCTGATGTTTAGCTTGTATACTATTTTTTCCGACATGCTATCTTTTTCTCTTGTTTAAAAAAGGAAAATTGAGTATGAAAGTGAATAATTTCATAAATATTTTTGGGTTTTTAGAAAATCAGTTCCACGGAAATCATAAGATTTATTTTTTAGAATATAACCTATTACATTATAGAAACAATAGCACTTTAAAGGAAGTAAAATGCAGATTTTCGAAGTAGTGGAGCTTGCCGAATCCCCTTATTTTAAAACCATTGAAGTCACAAAAGGAGAGAAAGTAAAAGATATACTTCTCGACAGTAAAAAAGTTTTTCTTTTAGTAGATCACGACTCCAAGAAAATTTGGATTTACAACGGTATAAAAAGCGAATTAAAACATCAAGTTTACGGTAGTGTACTTGCTGATTTTCTAAAAAAACAGTTAAAAATGTTTTATCGAGTTTTTCTCCTTAACGAAATTAATCCCGAATCTCAGGAATTTAAGCAATTAGCGGAGAAAAACCTTGGAGGCGGAAGAGCAATTGAAATAACTGAATCAGATATCGCAAAAAAGTCGTTTTCAAGCACATTCATCAAAATTGACACGAATATTCGAATAAATAAGGTATTAGCTTCTTTATCAGAGAGACCTCAACCCGATCCTGCAATTTATAAAAAAAGACTCGTGGTATGTGGTGGTAGCGTCTATTCAGAAGAGGAGGAATACAAAACCTTCTTAAAAGATGATCACTTAATAGTAAAACCAATAAAATTAGGACAATTAAATAATGGATTTACATTTTTTGATGATCATAATTACTCGACTCGTTTAACCATAAAAGATAGAAAGGTACAAGCCATTGAATTATTTGTTAAAAAAGCCGAGAAAATTCCATCTTTAGAATTAGAAGTTCCCACAATTCCTGATGATAAATTGAGCACGATTAACAAGATCGAACAATTAAAAGATGCATTTCGAATTCCTGAAGAGATTGTTGATCATAACGAAAAATAATTTCTTGATTTTGCATTCTCGAATGTATTTCTGGATTTAAAGGAAGATTATCTCCACAAAATAATCGTTTTAATTAAAAAGTTTAATAACCAATATCATTTTTTAATTACATGCAGATAATGAGATTTTTATATTATCCTAAAATAAGATAATAAAATAGATATAATAAAACTAAGAAGATGACTAAAATGGATTTTTTTGTCGGAGAAGCTTTAATTGGAGAAGCTCCAAATCTTGCCCACATAGACCTTTTAATTGGATCAAAAGAAGCCTTAGGGACTTCATTTGCGAACGCAGTTAGCAATCCAAGTATAGGACACGGGGGACTACTTGCATGCATCCGACCTAACTTGGTACCTAAGCCGTATACGCTTATTATTCCTAAAGTAACGGTAGCTAAGATGGAAGACGCAAACAAGATATTTGGACCGGCTCAGGCTGCCGTGGCAAAGGGCGTCGCCGATTGCGTTGAGGAAGGCATCATCCCCATGAAAAAATTGGACGATTGGCTCATTATCGCAAGCGTTTTTATTCATCCCGCCGCAACCGATTATAGGAAGATTTATCAATATAACTATGGCGCAACGAAATTAGCGTTAAGAAGGGCTTTAGAAGGTTATCCTCCAATTGAAAAGATCTTTTACGATAAAGATAGGGCCAAGCACCCCGTCGCCGGCATGAGGGTTCCAAGGTTATGGAGACCCCCATACATCCAAGTTGCCCTCGATCATCCCTCAGTTGAACACCAGAAAAAGGTAATAAAGCAGTTACCAAAGAGTGACAGGATCATCTTAGAAGTTGGTACTCCGTTTCTAAAAAAATACGGAGTAGAATCAATTAAAGAAGTTAGAGCAATGGCACCCGACATGTTCATTGTTGCCGACTTAAAAACGCTTGATGTAGGCAAGCTCGAGGTCGATTTCGCCTTCGATGCAACTGCCGACGCTGTTGTAGCAAGCGGATTGGCATCGTCTTCTTCGATTGATAAGTTTGTTTTAGAAGCACAGAGGATGGGAATATATGCGTTTGTAGATACAATGGAAGTCGAGGATCCAATCGCAAAGTTAAGCTCGTTAAAACAGATTCCTGATGTGGTGATACTACATCGCGCCATCGACGCAGAATCTGCAGCTTCGGGAACTGATGCGGCTCAAAGAGAAAGATGGAGATATGTACCGAAGATAAAGGAATTATACAAGAGTAAAAAATTAGCTTCTGGGCGAGATCGCGTTTTAATAGCAGTTGCGGGAGGAATAGAGCCTCCATCGGCTCGATATGCACTTGAGATGGGTGCAGATATCCTCATTGTAGGGAGGTTCATTACTTCGAGTAACGATGTTAAAAACGCTGCAAGGTTGATTCTTAACGCACTACCGGGCGAATCTGATATCGATTTGAAAAGGATACATACCGACGACGACGATACAAATAACATATCAGATTTACAACCAATACCAGGCATTAAAAAGAAATCATCAACTTCGTCCTATAAGGATATTGAATAAACTTTCACCATTTTTTTTCCTTTTTCTGTATTTAAAAATTTATCTCATTTAATTAAAAGCTTAAAATACTTTATTTAATTGGAAATTATTCGAGTTTTAATCATTCAGAAAAACAATAACGAAGATTACAACACATGAATAAAGCTATAATAAATTTATACAATAAGTAATTGATAAAAAATAAACAAAAATAATAATTTTAATTATTTTAAAGGCCTACTATTAGCCAAGAAAATAGGTCCAATAAATTGAGAGTAAAGCTTGCTATAGCCTTCCTGATTGCTAATGATTGCAACCAAGTCGCTTTCTTTTTCCGTATAAGGAGCGAGTATGACTTCTTCTGCGTCTCTGGTGACTGCGTAAAATTCTCCCGGCGCTGTTAGTTGTCTGAATTGGATGTTTCCAAGGACTTTCATCTTATTTATGATATCGCCGTATGCTTGTATGTCCCAATGGGAGGTTACAAGAAATCTTACTGCTTTCTTTTGATAAGCGTACTGGGAAATCACCTGCAAGATATCTGGTTCAACGATGGGCATGACAATTATGATAGATGATTTAACCCTGTATATGGCGTCTTTAATGCAATTTAGTAATGCGTCTCGACCGACAACGGGCCAAGTCGTGACTTGGGAGAACTCGGGAATATTCGCCGAAGCTTGATGGATGTCCGTAAGTTTATTCTCGTTTTCTTCAGCATGCTCATTAGCATCGTCAATAGAGTTCATGAATTGTAACGTAAAATCGGCAATGGCGTCCTTCACATTTTGAATCGTATCTTTTGTTGTATTTGCCAAGCTTTCTTGGAGAGTTAAAGCGTTAGTTTCGTATTTCGACTTGTGGTCGTTAAGCATGTTGGACAAATTCGTGTTCATATCGGCAGATTCACCGTTCCAGAGGGATATTTCTGCGTCTATTTTTTGCGAAGTATTTTTCTTGGAATTATCGAAGTCACCTCGAATCTTTGTTTGTCGATCAGTAATGAGTTTTTCGTGTTTGGCTTTATATTCGTTAAGTTTGTTGATTTGACCTTCAATTTCTGCGGATATGTTTCTTTTGGCTTCCGTGAAGTTTTGATCGACATTCCTTACCCAATCAGCGTTTTTATTTTTTATGTCATTATCGAACTCAGAATAATGCCTTAAAGAATCCTCTTTATGGCCATTGATGGCGCTTTGGTATTGTGAATGATGCGTCTTCAACGATTTTTCAAGTGAATCTTTAAGTTTTATCGAAGTATCAGAACAATCTTTCACACCACTTTGTAGCGTCGTGTCAACTTCAGATGCCAAGTCAGTTGCTAGGCTCGAAAGTTGAGCGTCAATTGTTTCTTGAGCTTTTTTATCGAGCTCGTTTGTTTCTTTAGCAAGCGAATCGTTTTCTTTTGTCATGATCCCAGAGATATCAGATTTTATCTGTTGGGTTGTAGCGTTCGTATTTTCAACATAGTCATCAGTAATATTGGTAAAATTTGGACGTAGCGATTCAACAATCTGTATGATATCTCTGATTGTTATTTCGTGCCTGGCCTTGTATTTTTTCTTTTTTCCAAGCCAGAAAAATCCTTTTTTTGCCATGTCTTCTGAAAAATCAGAAAAACGATTGGCTTGTTCTATGAGGTTATTAACAAGAGTTTTTGAATTGTTCTTAAAAGAAACGCATTGTTCCTTGAGCGTTTGATGTCTTTCATCAACAGTTGATTTTAAACTCGTTTGCAGCGAATCACTAGTGCTTTTTACATGAACTTTTTGCTCGGTTAATAATCGAGAAAACCTATCTTTTAAGTCTTCGGTTACTTTATTCATTCGTTCTAAGTATTTTTCAAGGATTTGTTCCATCCTCGGTTTGAGATCGTTAGCCGTGTCCTTGTGCCTCTCAACATGTTCATCTAAGTCCTTTTTGAGTTCAGCATCGAGTTCGCTCACGCGTTTGCCAAAATCGGATAATAAATCGGCAATTAATTGGTTCAAGTTAGCTTTTATTCCGTTTATTGCCCCCTCGTTGTCTTTAACGAACGCTTGCGATATGTTTTTAAGTTCAGTATTAAGCGAATCGTGAATTTTATGAGTATTAGCTTCTAATGTCTTAGATTGAGAGTTTTGTGCGTCTTTTATTACCGTGAGAGCCGTATCTAATTCGTCGATGTCGTTTTTTAATTCCTCAAAATCTTTTTCAACATTTGCGTGTAAATCAGATTCCAATGTTTTTAAGGTCGTGGAAAGCCTCTTAGTTGCTTTATCGATCCTATCCTTTTTACTGGCGCTTTTTGCGTCAGAATCTTGAAAGAATTCGTTTACTTGTTGTTTAACTGCCGTGTCAACTTCCGTCAAGCTCTTGTCTTGAATGGACTCCAATTTTTCAAATCGATTTGATTGATCCGCAAGAATTGCGTCTTTAATCTTGCTAATTTCTGTTCTAAAAAGCTCCGATTCCTTGGTGAACAATTCAAAATAAGGTTCAAGTGGAACGAATCGCGGTTCTATTCCCTCTATTCTCTTCAGAAAGCCTTTTTCTACGAGCATGTTTGTAGTTTCTTCGATCTTAGTGTATTCATATTCGTATTTCTCTTCCAAGGTCATATACACTTCGCTCATCGTGGCTCTTGGCACTCTAAGATATACTATATAAATATTGATATCGTCTTCGGTAAATCCATAGCGAGTAAATACATTCTTAGTAATTTCTTTGAGACTCAATTCCTATCACATTTTTAGTTGTTTATACTAAACGTATTTGTATTTCGAACGTTAAATAAAAATAATATGGTGATCATATTTAATAATATTTTCTAATCGTCAAGAACTAATAAATAATGCGAAAAGATTTGATTATTATAGAGATTCCCTTTCTTAAAGGACGATCAAATTTGTTCTTTTTTATTGGGGAACATTATTCCTCAATCGTTTTTATAGCGCATTGATTTCTTCTTCCTAAAGGAATTTAATGATAAATAAAACATAATAATAACGTGAAAAAAATGAATAAAAAACGATCTATATTATTAGGTTTCTTAGCGGGATTGGTTCTTCTTTCATTAGTGAATTTGAACTTTGTTGCTGCCGCACCAGAATCGACTCCAGTACCAGTTGCAGGAAATTCTTACCAAACACAATTACAAGCACACGAAAGAGTGACTTATCGATTCCAGCAAAGGACGCAATTAACCATTAATTGTTCAGAAGATTGTCAATTAAACATGTTTTGCAACGCACTCCAAATAGGAACCAAGTCTTTCGAACTTGACATTGAAACCGACGAAAAACTCGAAATCAACATGACTTGTAACGAAGAGGAAGCAATGTTGGGATTGATCAATGGACACGCGTATACGGCGAGAAATCGCAATAGATACCAATATCAGGAAGGATTTTGCGTCTCCTTGGAATGTAACGGAACATTTACTCAGGCGAGGCTTAGAATCGAAGTGACTGCTCAGAATCGAGAAGGAAAATGGGCGTATTACAACGGAAGCACGCAAGAATGGGTTACCGTTCCAACAACCGTCGAGAATGGATATTTGGTAGCGTCCACGGATCACTTCTCGACTTGGACGGTTTTAATCCCTGAAACGACTAATCCTGATTACACGCTTTTCATTGTTTTAGGAGTCATAATAGTGATAGGCGTCGTTGCCGCTATAGGAATTCTCATGTATGTGAAAAAGAGATAATCATATAAAAAAATAAAAACCTTTTTTTTTATTTTATTATTGTTGGTAAGCGCAAAATGAAATCAAAAAAATTAATGTTAATAGCCTTGTTTTCCATCGTATTTGTATTCATTCAATTTAATTATTTATCTAATTTCTCTTCTGCTAGAATGGAACGGATTAATGGATTTGAAGCGCATGATTGGCTGAACGCCAACGATAACGCCACTTATGTTTTTAATAATAATATTTCAATGGGAATTTCAACGAATGCTCCTTTAGAAATTGATATAAAATACGATCAATACATTATAAATCGCCAAATTAACCTTTCGATCGATGCAAACGATAGTTTATATTTAGAGATATCCACTAAAACGAATTTAGTTGACTTTGGATTTTCTCACGCGCCCGAGAACCCCAGACAAGAAAGAAATGTAGTTAAATATAATTATAATTGTATTTATAGCATTATTTCGAACCAATCTATTAGCAATTTGTCGATTAGTTTTCTTAAAACAAGTCAAAACGGTTTAATTTCCCAGAATCGCTACCAATTAGCGTTATACGAACCGGCGCAAAATGCTTGGGTACTCGTGAATACGACTGAAAAGGAAATAGAACCAAGCTCCGAAACTTATTTAGAAAGCGAATTATCGAATCTTGAAGCAGGAGAAACATATTATTTTACGCTATATGAAATAAGCGAAACACCTCCACCAGATTGGACGGGAACCATTATTATCGTTGGTATTACGATTTTAATAGGAATTCTTGCGATTGTGTTAATTATTTCAAAAACGGATTACATAAAATACTTGAAAACTAGAACAGTAGCAATATCAACTGGACCACATCGCTTATCCCTAGAAGACGTGTTGGAAAACGAGAACCGGAGCACGATAATCGATATAATTTTAAAAGAGCCAGGAATCCATTTCAACGAGCTCTTGAGAAAAACAGAATTAGCAGCAGGCAACCTCGTGTGGCATTTAGAAATCTTGGATAAATACAAGATCATTGGAAAAAAAGACGTGGGAAGATACGTCGTGTATTTTCCATATTACCAAAAAAATCCCATTTCAAACATCGATCTCAAGCTCCAAAAAAGCAGGCTCACGCTTGAAATCCTCGAAATGATCGAAGAGGACCCAGGACTGTGGAATAGCGCTATTTCAAAGCGCTTAGAAATTGACCACAAGACCGTATTATATCACCTCAATAAGCTCATGGATTTGGGACTCATAATCTTTAAAAAAGACGGTAGAAAAAAGAAATACTTTCCCAACTTTGAATCTGATTATTTTAACGGTAAATCATGAATAATATTTTTAGAAGCTTGAAATTAAGGTATTAATATCGTTAGCGAAAATTAGGATAAACACAAAAATTACGATTATTAAAAGGCAAAAAACATTACTTCTTCTTATACTCGCGCGTTCGTAAATGTGTCTTGCTCTCGAGGTAAATTCCTTAGCTTTAGCCTTGTATAAGTATTTAAGTCCCTTTTGGGTAAGCGAGAGTTGAGCGTTCGTTTCTTTTATGTTTCCCCCTTCAATCAATTTATTCAGGTGTTTTTCGGCAACGAGCTCGCCTAAATTTTCGTAAAAGAAATCTGCAAATCCCTCGTAATACAGCTTTCCAAGCTCGAGACCTTGTTTAAAATTATTTAATAATTGATTTCGGTCAAGGCTTTCTCGTCTAATGTTGGCGAATAAATAACCCGATAAGCGGTTATGATAGACGTGATCCGCAATTACTTTTATTTCGGTAATGTCAAACTCCTTTTCTTTTTTTATCAATTCTCTTAAAAGTTCGACTCCTTCTTTGAATATAACGATTGAAATGACAATTCCAACGATTGCATCGACGAAATAATATTTGAAAATGGAAAAAGTAAGACCGATTAACACGCCCAGAGATATATAGATATTAATTTGCGAATCTTTTGAATCGCTCAGTAAGGAAAGATTCCCTGAAATCCTTCCAACCATGCTTTTCAGGAACATCAAACCTGCGTTCATTACAATCGAAAAAATACTAATCAGATAGGCTTGAATGGTGGGAATTATTTGAGAAATATTGAGCAAGGATTCGATTGCAGACCATAAAAGACTTATTCCCGTAATTAACATCAATATGGTTATGATCATGCTCGCTAATTTGTCCTTTTTCAATTTAAAACAAAAAACTATGATCAATCCAATCTTGATGAGGTCGGTTAGGTTTTCCATTCCTTCGTTTAACATGGCACTTGAGCCTAATTGTAATCCGGTTATTATTTTTAGAAGAGAAAGGATTATCAAAACGATGGCAGTTCCCAGCATTGCGGTCTTTTCCGAAAAAAAGAGTCGCATCCAATGCGAGGCGTGTAAATTATTTAAATAACATAACTCTACCAGATCTTTTCCTCGTTTGGTGAGCTTGATTAATCCGTTTTGATCAATTGAAACGAGATCTTGATTTTTAGCAGTTTGAAGGAACTCCTCGACATCTTGAGATTCCACAACCAGTTGGTTTGTCGAGGATATGAAAATGTGTTTCATGTTGGCTTTCAGAGAATCAATCGTGTTAATTCCATCGTAAATGAATGCGAGAAACCCATAGAAATACCCGGTGTGAGGCTCGCTGTGGTGCTTGAAGAATTCTTTATAAAGAGCCATTTTCTCCCTATTAGGGCCCTTTTTTAAGTCTTTTAACGAATATCTTGCTTTAAGATCCGATAAAACCATGATAGTCTTTAGTATGCTAGTTCAGTGGATTATTGAATAATAATTCGTTAATCGTTAAAAAATTTATATATGTATCAAACCTACAAATTATTCATGATCAATCCCAAAAAATTGCTTGACCTCATGAAACAACGGAGAAGCATCAGGAGTTTTCGTGAAGAGATGCCCTCGGACGATGAGATAAATATGATTATCAAAGCGGGAAGATGGACGCCCAGCGCTTCAAATAGACAACCCTGGGAGTTTATCGTTATAAAAAACAAGCAGGTCATACAAAAGATCGCGGCAACTCAAAGTCAGGGCTTTTCGATTCAAGCGCCTTTTCACGTGGCAATCGTTGGAAAAAAACAGGAAAGTCCTAACTGACACTTGATCGATACTTCTTTAGCCTCGATGAACATGATCTTGATGGCGTGGTGTTTAGGCATAGGTACTTGCTGGATTGGAGCAATGGATAATGATAAGGTAAAACCAGTATTAGGTTTGCCTGAAAGCGAATTTTTACTCACCATTTTACCTTTTGGATACACCAAGGGAAACATCTCAAAGGGATACAGGAAATCACTTGAAAAACTAAGAAAGGACATTCAATAAGTGAAATTCATCGAATCCTAATTTGATGTGTTTTAGTCTAAGTACGATAATTCCTGTAATATTCTCGTGAAATACGGAATCTACTTCGTGATTTCCCGTAGACTCTATAATTCCTTTCAAAATAAAGGGAATGTTTTCGTCAAGTTTAAATTTCACTGTCTTGAAATCTCAAGGGAAGCACTTGCTCTTGGGCTAAAATTGCTCCATATTGAAGAGCACTTTTAATATGCTTCTCTTGAAGAGTTGAATAATTTTTTAATATTTCTCGACTCATACTTTCTGCCAAACAATCCAAAATGACAGACACTAGAACCCAAATATTTTTTACGCAAGCTTTTCCGTGACAAATATTAGGATCGATTGATATATCCTCTTTCCAATTCCTTTCATTCATTATATTATTTATCTAAATTTTATCCTATTAATTTTACAGTTTTATATAAGATTTAGATTTTAAGTATAATTTAAACAATGATTGCTCTTAAAAAAAAGGAAAAAATCCGAATGTTGTTATTTTAAGGTAATTAACGCATTAATTTTCGGTAGTTAGTTTAATTCCTAACGAAATTTCAAACGATTATTCCTTATTGTTTTAGACCTGTCTAACCTTAGCTACGAATTATTGATTTGTGGATTCTTTTGGTTTTATCGGTTTTTTTGGCTTCGGAGGATTTTTATTCAGCGTACCTGATAGATTTACGAGCCTCGAATCCAAGGTTTTTTTATAACGAATCAACTTGGCGTTCTTGCGTTTTTTATTGGTTATAAAACCAGTAACCACGGCGGCACCTACAATTGCGGCAATTATGGCGATAATTCCTACCGTCCCTAATATTCCACTCAAATCGTCCGTTCTCTTGGCAATCGAAAACGCTTCCGAAACGTCTTCGTTGCTCAACCCGATCGTAGTATTCGCAATGACCTTGATCACGTAATTATTTCCCGCTGGTTCGGATACAACATTCCACTTGTAATGAGTGTCTTGCACGTCTTCCATTAACACGGCCCACGTGGCGCCTCCGTCGGAAGAAACGTGGAGATCGTACGAAACGGAATATCCTTCAGAATCAACGCATTCGGTCCAAGTAATATCAACGGAATCAACGATTTTTTCGCCTCCAGTTGGATGTGTCAATTCAACTTGGGAAAGGTAGTGTTCTCTGATCGAAAACACACCGGAAACGTCCTCGGTGCTTAAACCACCCGTGCTATTCGCAACGACCTTGACCCTGTAATTATTTCCCCCAGCTTCGTATAAGATACTCCACTTGTAATGAGTATCCTGCACATTTGTCATTATATCGACCCACGTGGCACCTCCGTCGGAAGATTTGTAGAGATCGTAAAATACAGAATAGTTCCAATTATCCACACATTCTGACCAGGTAATAGTAACAGAATCCACATATTCTTCACCTCCAATTGGATATGCCAATACCACTTGGGAAAGCACATGTTCAATTATCGAAAACACCCCTGAAACGTCCTCGTTGCTCAAGCCACCAGTGCTATTCGCAATGACCTTGATCCTGTAATTATCTCCTGGAGTCTCGGAAAAGAGATCCCATTCGTAATGAGTATCATCTAAATCAGTTACCAATTCATCCCAGGTGGCACC
>JAFGGO010000150.1 GCA_016930515.1 Promethearchaeota archaeon
AAGTTTTATAATTATAAGTAATAATAAAAATTAAATTTATGGAATTTCAGAATATCTTATACAATAATATTGTATTGTTTTTCAATTATTTGATCATCTACATCAAGCGTGCGGATCATTTTTCCCTTCCTTATCGCTAGAATTCTTTTCATCATTGAGCTCTGTACATTCTTTGGAATTTCAATCTCGTTTATCCTGTAAGTGTTTGTAATGGTTGCTTTTTTCCAAGACTTGGGTAGATCAGACTTAAAATCGTGAAATACGAGATCCTCAACGATTGAATTATTCTTTTCTGTATTGTTAATAGTTGCTGTACAAAAAGATACGCGCTTGCTAAGATCGTCTTCTTCAACTTTTTTTTTTGAGGGTTGAGGAATTCTTTTTTTAGTAGTAACTTTAACCGCTGCTCCTGAATTGAAAGAGATTAATAAATAACTGCTTGCTCGAAGCATTTCAATAGCATTTAGAAGGGTTTCTACTTGTAAAGTATCCTCAATCGTTGCTTTGTATATTTTTTTGTCTCCTGTGGATTTTTTCAACTTCCAATCGAGGCCTAATTTCTTAAGGTCTTCGCTTAAGTCTTTTCCCGTTTCTAATGTTCCAGACACATTAACTTGATCGTTAGTAGAAACCTTGCATCCTATTTCCTGGATCAAATCTTCGTATTCATGAGTTCCCTTAATAGTAATTTTTGCGTTGGTTTTAGTAATCGTAATAGCAGGACCAATGAATTCTCCTTTCGAATACCTATAAAAATGCCTGTGAACATAGAAATGTTCCTTTGCGACCTCCTCTAATTTGGGAGTTTCAATTATTTTTCTGAGAAAATGCATGATCATTCATTTTTGATGTATTCCTATATACCTATCTAAATGAAACACCCTTTAAATTTTCTCTATAACAAACTTAAAAACTGATAAATTATTTTTTTTCTAAATAAAGTTATTTTCAAAAAATTATCATGATTCAATTATTGTTCCAATTTGTCCCTACATCAACACCATTATGGGTTCTTGCCTGGATATTTCTTGTTATTGGCATAATATCTTTGTTAGTTCTAATCTTATATACGAAATATGGAAGAGAAAGTTCTATCAAGCTATCTTTTATAACGATCGTGATTGCTTCATTTTTCTTGGGATTTGGATTGCATTTTCTCTTGTTAAATTTAGGATTGTAGAATTTTTAATAGAATTTTATAAATTCAATAGCAAATAATTTATATTCTATTTAGTTTTAAATAAGATAGAATATATTTGTAAAAAACCTTACAAATATTTCCTACCTAAAAAAAATGGAGATTCTAATATGATATTACAAGATTGGTCTGCTGTCTACTTAATATTAGGAATTGTAATTGGAACTATTATAGTCACGTTGATACTTTTCATAATAGTAATGCTCTTGGAATCCAAAACAAAAGCTAAAGACAAGATATTTTTCATTGTTCTTATCGCGTTCCTTGCAGTTTTTCTCTTACCGATCGTTATGAACGCTATTGGCGCAGCTTTAGGTGCAATTGGTGATTTATTTGCAGCTATTAGAAATGTATTTGATCCAGGAGAGGGTAGAAATTACTTGGTTTATTTAGTCCCTGTGTTTGGATTTCTCATCTTACTCGTAATCAACAAGTATCTTCTTGATATTGAGTGGGATATGGCAACTTGGATTTCCCTAATATTACTATTTGTATTGTATATAATGTTTTGCGTTGTACACGAATTATCCGATTTTTTCGTTCCAAATCCAATTGGATAAGAATATTTATTTATCTTTTTTTTCTTTTTACTATTTTGTGTTGTCACCAGTATATTTTTGTCAGTAACTCAGCAGGTTATTTTTGTCACAAAATGACACTTTTTTGGCGATTTTATCCGCGATATTGCCCAGATATCATTACACTTGATTAAAAAAAAAAAGGATTTAGATATAAGATTTTACAGGTCTAGCGTTTTGAGCAAGACCCCGTTAAGATAGACCAGGAGGTTCTTTCCCCCGTTGATTTCTTGAACCTCCACGGTCTTTCCCGCCAACTTGTAATCGATGGTGTGATATTTACCCTTGTAACCGATAGTACCTGCGTTAGCTATTTTGCGCGTTTCTTTCCTCTTTCTTGTTGGCACGGTGTAAGCGCGGGATTGAACGAGGTGATCCCGATAATATATATCGATCTTGTCGTCGTATTCCACGATTTCGACTCTCACCCCCGAATAACCCGGAGGGAGGGCGTATTTCTGGGATTTATAAGAGATCTCGTTGGATTTATTGACTCGTCTTACCTCTACTTCGGCCATCCAACGTTTCCATTTTTCGCTCACCTCTAAGGGTTGGAAAACGCGCCATTCGGTGGCAAAGTACCGACTGCCAGGAGGCCCCTTTTCTGGCAGGCTGCGATGAGGCTTCTCCGTATTGTACCATTCCACCCATTTTTTAAATAAGGTGTTAAATTCGGCCAGGCTCCGAACGCCCCCTTCTTTTATTTCGTTTCGAGCCTCCAATAGAAACACACTTTGGTTTATAAATGAAGCGAACCTGGACGATATCGAGGATCAAGCTTGTCACTCAAACTATTGACGACGAGACGGCGAGCGTCTCAAACGGCTAAATAAAAAAGGTAGAAAAAGGACGATTTTTGTGACAATTTTCGTTGCTGACAACCCGTAGAAAGCAATTTATTTCGTGTCATTTTTTAATTGCTGATCATAACTATTGATTTACTAAAATTTATATTTTAAAAATAAAGAAATACAAAAAATAATAAAAGCTTAGATCTTTTCTTTGAGTTTTAATCGAGGAGCAAGTCCAAGGGACATCATTTCTTGCAACAACAACTTGAAAGCGTAAGAACAGACAACTTTTGATATATTCGTCCCCTCCCCGCAAACAGGGCAGTATCTCTTGTCGCGATTTCGATCGTAAACTGCTAATAAACCACACTTCTCGCATATAAGTATTACGGTTCGATCGGACTCATCTAGTAATCTCTCTTTTAATAATAAAGCAGAGCCGTGGCCTACCAAGCAATCTCTCTCCATTTCCCCAAACCTGAGACCTCCTTCTCGCGCCCTACCTTCAGTTGGTTGTCGAGTTAATATTTGTACAGGTCCTCGTGCTCGAGCGTGAAGTTTATCAGCAACTAAGTGGTATAGTTTTTGGTAGTAAATTGGTGCGCAGTATATTCCCGCCTCGTATTTTTCTCCGGTGATACCATTATACATGACTTCCCTGCCGTTAAACTCAAATCCCGCTTCTACGAGTTGTTCTTGAAGTTCCGTTATGTTTTTCCATTCAAACGCCGTGGCATCACCTAATTTTCCCGTGTTGCAAGCAATTTTTCCGCTGATTCCTTCAAATAATTGACCAAGCGTCATACGCGATGGCATTGCATGAGGATTTACTATAATATCCGGAATAACACCTGAAGACGTGAATGGCATGTCCTCTTGGGGTTGAATTAATCCCAAAACACCCTTCTGTCCGTGTCTTGATGAGAATTTATCACCAAGTTCGGGGATACGTAAGTCCCTGACTTTTATTTTAACTAATTTATTTCCATCTACCGTTTCGGAAATTATTACCGTATCAACAATTCCTTGTTCGTTATGGCGCATATTTTTAGAAGTCTCTCGCCTATTAGGTTGCATGAGTTCGAATTCTTCATATGACTTTATGAACCTCGGTGGTGAGGTCCTTCCTATTAAGACATCTCCTCCGTTTACAACTGTTTCAGGTTCAATTATTCCATCCACTTCTGATAATAAGCGATAAGATTCTGCTGATTTGAATCCTCTAACGCCTCTTTCAGGGATCTCGAATTTATCGACTTCTCCACCAGGATATTTCCTTTCTTCGGCGTCGTAAGTTCTAAAAAAATGACTTCTTGCAAGCCCTCGCTCGATCGAAGCCTTGTTGATGATGATAGCATCTTCAATATTGAATCCTTCGAAAGACATCATACCAATTATGAAATTTTGACCCGCTGGGCGTTGGTTGATTCCAATAATTTCCATAGGACTCGTTTTAACTAGAGGTTGTTGTGGATAGTGAAGCGTGTGCCCCCGTGTATCTAATCTAAGGTGCATGTTTGCAGCGAACAGTCCCAATGCTTGTTTAACCATTCCTGCTTCGTAAGTGTTTCTTGGGGATTGATTGTGTTCTGGAAAAGGGATGATTGAAGCACATATACCAAGAATTGCCGCGGGAGATATTTCCAAGTGAGTGTGTTCTAGTATAATATCCTCTTCAAACATCGCAATGTAGGCGTTTTCTTCTTCTTCCGCATCGAGATATTCTATAATACCTTTTCGCACCAAATCGGACCAATTATATTTTCCTTGTCTTAATTTTTCAACTATTTCGCTGGTAATAAGTGGTTTTGTGTTTTTTAACACAAATAAGGGCCTTGTAGCCCTTCCCGCGTCGCAATTAATTTGAATTTCTTTAGAATCAAAATAAAATCCAATATTTACATATTGACCTATTTCACCCTTTCTTCGTTTCTCTCTTAGTTGACGGATGAATGAATTGTGTTGCTGATGGATCCCCACTAATTTACCGTTTAAAAATACCTTTACTTTGTTTCCCTTGATATTTTTTACCTCGTTTATGGGGATTACACCCATCTGAATAATTATATCTTCAAGCAATCTTTCGTCCGCACCAATCGAAATGATAGATGCTAATCCTAAATTTTTAACCAATCCACAATTAGGTCCTTCAGGCGTTTCTGCTGGACAAATCTTGCCCCATTGAGTGGGATGTAAATCTCTGGCTTCAAAATGAGGTTGACTCCTACTTAATGGTGAAATAACTCTTCTCAAATGGCTTAATGTTCCAACATGATTCGTTCTATTCAGTAATTGGCTTACGCCTGCCTTTCCGCCAACCCAATTTCCCGTTGCAAGAGCGTGTCTAATTCTTTCGGTGATCACATCTGCTCTAACGGCGGTTTTAATATTAGGGGCCCTCCCCCTTACTGCTGTTCTTTCCAATTGGTATTTAATATCCTTGACTAAATTTAAAAAAGCCACGCGAAATAAGGATGTAAACAATTCTCCAGCTAATTTCAAGCGTTTATTTGCATAATGGTCTTTATCATCAGCTTCTCTAAAGCCTAATGCAAGTTCCATTACTTTTTGAGCCATCTGTCCTAAGTAATATGCTTTCTTTACTCGATCCTCTTCTCCATTCCCTATATGAGGTAAAAGATACCTATCTAATACCTGAAGAGCTCTTCTAATACGATAATCTTTTGTTTGACCTATGGCAACTCGTTTTCCTATATAGTCTAGAGCGTTTTGTTGAGATTTTTCAGGATCTTTTAAAACTTGAATTTCAGATGCAACATCTATTACTGGAATCAATTCTTTTTGAATTTCTTCGTTTTCTGAAATTGCTTCGAAGATCTCTCTATCTGAATGCAAACCTAAAGAACGCATTAAAATTGCTAAATGTATCTTACCTGGAACCGAAGGAAAGGAAACTCGTAGATTACCATCTTTTTTTCTTTCGATTGTAACTGGTGCTCTGAATCCACTTCTAGTAGAAAAAACTTTTGCTTGATGTGTCGCGCTAGAGCTCCTACTAGCTTCTTCTGCCAAAATTCTATTAGGGGCTAAGTCTTCTTGAGTAACCAGCACCCTTTCTGTACCATTGATGATGAAATACCCGCCAGGATCTAATGGATCTTCACCACGATTGACTAATTCAGAATCGGAAAGGTTTTCTAAAGGACATCTACAGCTTTTTAACATTATCGGTATTTTACCTATGTAAATGTCTAATGTCTCTTCTTCTTCTTCTCTTTGGGTTCTTTCGTCGATAGTTATAGGAGTCATTTCTAAAACAATATCCGCAGCGTAACTTAATTCCCTTATTCTGGCCTCGATCGGAGTAATCTCCATGGTTGCTCCATCTGCCTCTCTAACTTTAGGCACACCTACCTTGATTTTCCCGAACTTTATCTTAAATCCTGGAATATCGGGAACGACTTCTGCAGATTCATCAACGATTTCTTGCATCTCGAGTTCAATGAAATTATTATATGAATCTAAATGTTGACGTACTAAACCCTTTTCGTCAAAAAGACTTTTTAATATTGTCCATTTATCTTGGTTAGTTATTTTATCTGTGCTCAATTTAACCCGACCTTTATTTCAATTATTTTAAATAACACAATTGGATAGGGTGTTATATTTTTCATTCTAAAGATTAATCAAGTTATTATTATATCTTTTCTTTTTTTACATAGCGGTAATAAACCACTGAACTTACGGAAGTATCCGATTCTCGGATAATTTTTACAACGTCTCCTTCTTTTGCGCCTATGGCAATAGACACTGGATCTTTTTCGAACATTTGAGGTAAATCGTTAAGACCAATTTTATATTTTTTTAAAAGTTCCTTGGTTTCATCCTTGGTTAAGAGAATATGTTTAGGTACATACTTATGCAATAGGACATCAATTTTTTTTTTCTTTGTCAAAGGAACAATCCTCTTTTCACATGAATTATTTGTATAAGAATACTTCCTATGTAAAAAGTTTTACGATAAATGATTATTCGTTATTTTAAGTAAATTTATAATGGTTCCATGATGTTTAGTGAAATTATGATTCATGAAAACACTTAAATACCCAATACCCTCCCCTTTTACAAATGATATCAACATTTTGGGCATCATATAGGGTTTTTAGATTTTTTAATACAATATCGGCACCCATTTTTTTTCTTATAACAAATTGAAAAAAACCTCTATTCGTTAAAAAATCAGGTACTTGAGCGCATATATCCAAAAATTCTCTTCTTCCAAGTCTTATGGGGGGATTCATATATATCCCATCGAATCTCAAGTTATTAGCCTTAAATTTTTCGAAATAATTACTTTTCATTGCTCTTACACGACCTTTATAATTCGAAATATTTGTTTTTATGTTTTCTTTTGTACACCATATAGCTCTTTTGTTTACATCGACTAAAAAAACCTTACTAGCTGTGGCTTCGTAACCTAAAACAATTCCGATTGGACCATAACCGCATCCAAGATCTAATAATATTGCTTCTTGCTCGGGAATCGTCATATATTCAATTAATAATTTCGTTCCATTATCTAGTTTTCTAAACGAAAAAACGCCAGATGCAGTCTTGAAAATATATAAATGCCCTCTTAAACTTTCTGCAACTGTCTGGATTTTTAATCTGGTATCTGGTAAGGAAGAATAATAATGTTGGTTTTCGTGCTTCATTTTAACCTTATTTTTGTCTTTTTTCGTTCCAGCGAGGGTAAATTCCTCTTTCCATTAAAATTTTATTAGTTTTTGCCATAATTCCCGTTTTTGCCTTGAGAATAGCCAGAGCATCTTTATTAGCAACACCAAATCCTATCAGTTCTTTTTTAAGTGTCATATATGCAATTTCCATATTTGATTTGATTCTAGCGTCTATAAAGCAACAACCAGCAGCGGCAAGATCCGCACCGTGACAGAGAGCGTCAACGGCTGAATCTCTAACATAGATTTTTGGCACATGTTCTACCATTTTTTCCATAGGAAAGATAATTTTTCGTAAATAATAGTCGTCTCCTTCTGTTCTATAAATTGTATATGCGTCTTTTAATGTTTGAAGCGTTGTCATATTGCTTTCCTCTTTAAAAAGGCCCACTCTAGTCCTTCTTAATTCAAGCATATGAGCACCACTACAAAGAGCTTCACCAATATCAAAACACAACTTTCTTATATATGTCCCGGCCTCGCATCCAACTCGAAAAAGAACCAAGTGATCTTTTATTTCTAGTAGTTTAATGTAATATATTTCCCTTGTTCTTAATTTTCTAACTACTGAAGATTTAATAGGTGGTCTTTGATATAATTTACCCGTGAAAAGAGTCAATATTTTTTCAATTCTTTTTTTAGGTTCAATAGAATGAAGATACATTACACAAACATATTCTTTTCCCGCAGTTAATAATGCCGAAAGGGCTCTTGTAGCTTTGCCAAGAGCGCATGGTAGAATTCCAGTCACTTTTGGATCCAATGTTCCTCCATGTCCTGAATTTGGAACATCTAATATTTTTCGAACCCAAGAAACAACCTCGTGACTTGAGGGTCCGCTAACTTTATCTAAATTGATCACTCCTTTTTGAAGTAATGATTCAGTGGTTCTTTGATAGGGATCGGATCCATAATTCGGATTTGTAGATTCTTGTGACTTTATAAGTAATTGTTCGGATTCATCGGAGGGTAGTTTTAATTCTGAAATTTTCATTTTAAAGATTTTATTATATTACTTACTTATTTATAGGTATACAAGGGCAATATATTTTTCTTCTATTAATATATGAAATCTAAAACATTCTAACAAAGGTTTATCCTTATGATTTCAAATGCTCTTGGTAAATATTCAATTAGCAATTGATAAGATAGTTCTTGAATATCTTTATTTGCTTTAAAAAAATTTATGAGATGCAATATAAAATCAATATTGTCAATTATATTGTCAATTTTATGTTCATTCATTTTTTTACCATTAATAATTTATTGCTGTCACTAATTTTATTTTTCTTTATCCTTAAAAGTATATTCATTTTTTTTAATAACTTTTGTATAAAGAGAAATGGTAAATTAACGGGCCATGTGGGAATCGAACCCACGACCTTCAGGTTAAAAGCCTGCTGCGCTACCTGCTTGCACTTCAAGCGCTATTTGCGCTTAAATCTGCGCTAATGGCCCTTATATCTTGAAATAGGGATCAAATCTGAATTAGCATTTCTATAAAATATATTATACAATTAAAATTTTTCCATAGGATATTGACAAAACAAGAGAAATGAATTCACAATAAAACTAATTTTTCAATCGATTTTATTGGGGCCCTTAAAGTGCTCGTAACCGTCGATATTAATATTAATTTTTTTGTTATTCTTTAATAAAACAATATTATTACTGGTTGTTACCCTTCCAATTATATGCAAAGATAATTCTTGAAATTTGGGTAAATGCATCATTCTTTCTAATTTTTCTTCAGGAATAGTAAATAAATGAATAAATTCTTCACCACCATTAAAAATAAGATTTTCAATGGGAACTCCAAATTCTTTGCTATATTCACATGCTTCTTCGTCAAAAAGGTTGTGATCAAAGTAAATTTCAAACCCTAAGCCTGGATTTGAAACCAATAATTCCTTTAGGGAACGCGCAAGTCCATCTGAGGAGTCGATACTAGCCGTGGCGAGGGAATTTTCTGCTAAATAATACGCTTCTTCTTCATGTATTGTTGGATTTAAAACGCTTTCAATGGATTTCTTGTATAAAACAAAATTTGATAAAGGTTGTTTTTTTATCAATAAAATATCTAGACCAACTCCAGTCAACCCAAATTTTCCATTAGCAACAAGAAAATCTCCTTTGGACATACCAGTCCTGTGAATTATATTATTTTTATTTCCATATCCTAATACGGTTGGATTAATTATCAACTCTCTTGTTTCGTTGATATCTCCACCAATATAATGCAAATTATATTTTTTTGAACAATCAACCAATCCTTCGATAAGATTCTTAAAATCTCGCAAAACCATAGAATCAGGGAGTCCCAATGATATTATGACTGCTCCTGGCTTAACGGCCTTAACAATAATATCACTCAGGTTAGCAATAATTACTTTCATGCCCATTTGGTAATAACTCATTTGTGGTGGTGCGTCAGTTGTTGATACAAACATGTCAGAATTAAGAACCACAATATTATCAGAAGGTATTAAGTCTTGGAAATAAAAAGAGTCGTCGCGAACTAGTTTTTCCCCAGTTTTTTCAAAAATGATCTCTTCAATAATATCAATTAATTGAGATTCTCCAAAAGTGTCAAGCTTCTTCGTTTCGCTCATAGGATAAGATTTATAATTTCTTTAAAATTAATAAATATTAACATTAAACTAGATGCCTCTGTGGCTTAGCGGTATAGAGTAATTCTCCGTAAGAGCGATTGATTCGTAATCAGAATATACTCTGAAGAAACATCAATCGGTCGTGGGTTCAAATCCCACCAGGGGCTCTAAATATGATCTTAAATTCTATCCTTATTACAAGATTCCTCATTCAATTGTTCCATTAAAATATCAAAAACATCTTTAGATTGAAAAAGAAATTAGATTAATTTAGATATCTTCAGTAACGACAAACCTTTTTATTATCTGTAAGGCAAGCATTTTAAAAGCATCATTAATATTTTCACCTGTCTTGGCTGATGTTTCAATATAGGAAAGGCCTAATTTTTCTGCCATTTCTTGACCTTGTTCCCTGCTAACTTCTCTATCGCCTTCTAAATCAATCTTATTACCAACCAAGATTAATGATATATTCGGTGAGGCCGTTTTTATTTCTTTATGCCATCCTTCAAGGTTTTCAAATGTTTCGTTCCTAGTTACATCGTATACTAATATTCCGGCTTCTGCGTTTTCTACATATGTCATTCTCACGCGCTTGAATTGTGATTGTCCTGCTAGGTCCCAAATAACAAAGCGTACTTTGCTACTCAATCCATCAAATTCACATTCCTTCTTCATTATTGATGTTCCAATTGTAGATTTGTAATCAGTTTCGTATTTCCCTTCTACAAACCTATGAACCATGCTAGTTTTACCAACGCCTCCCTCTCCTCCTAAAATCAATTTATATGCGTATTCTCCAGATTGTATTTTAATACGCTGGAGCGTATCTTTTTTACGAGAAATATCCTTGCCCTCTCCCCTACTTATAATTTTTGGGATGACAGGACTCACCGTCCGACCATCAAATATTCGAGCAATCTTCTCAGCAGTTAAGTAGGCGTAAGGAAATACAGGATCTATCATTGCTACTGCGTCTAATACGGTTACAAAAACCGCATCTGGTCCAGCTTCGCAAAAAATAAGCCGATAATCTTCAGTGTCAAATGTACCCGTACCAAAAGCCCCTGAACTAAACTCTTTAGTGATTCTTGTTAAAACAGGCTCCACTAAGGCGCTTACGCCACCAACTATTTCCTCGTCAACGGATTTTTGAGAATCCTTTCCTGAAATCGAGTCTAATATTAATCCTTCTCTATTAACAACGATCACGGCTATTAAATCCTTACCTACTTCTTGAACATACCATTGAAGCAACGCGGTGAGTTTTTTTCTATCGACAGACACGAGTTTTAATGACCTTATTTGGTAATCAAGATGAACTTGAAATTGATTTATTCTACCTTAAGATGATAATCTTGGAATATAAATTTTATTAAATAAATAAGACTTAAATCTGGAATATTATAATCTCATAAAAAAAGCATGAAAGCAGTAGTGAAGCCTGTGAGAAAGCATCCAATGATGCCTATTATTAATAAAATGATTTGTGTCCTAAGGTTAGAATGAGATTTGTTGAAAATGATCCAAAGACTAAGAACAATGTCTAAAATCGATAAAAACGAACCAATCGAAAGAATAAAGTACAATGATTTATCAAATGGTTCTGAAATTGAATTTATATCTGAAAAATTGTAAACTTTACTTGGATCAATCACACTACTATTCATAAAAAGACTAAAAATTAATCTATCTGGAATCGGATCCAATAATATTACCAAAAGAAGAGTGAAATATGTAAAGATAATTCCAAACCCGATATTAATATAAAAAACAGCTAATATTATCCCACTTTTTCTAAATTTTTCCCCATTTTTCTTATACTGAGGACTATATTGCTTTTCCTTGAAATATGGGGATATCCTGCTCCTATATATGGTCAAAACGCCAAGAATAATTAAAATTGCTCCAAAAATATATCGAATACTTATAAAAAAGATGGATATGAAGGTGTTAAATGAAATACTAAACCCCTCCACTCCTTTCATAAACTCATCAAAAGGATTAGTCGTACTTTGGAAAATATCCATCCATATTTCATTTGTTTTAAACTATAAAAAGTCTACATAATCTGAATAGAAACAGAATATTCTTGAGAAGAAATCTACAATGATTTTAAATCCTTTTTCGTTTTTAGAAAGCAAAAAATTTTAAACTTTCAGAAATTTATTTCAAATACATT
The DNA here is from genome assembly GCA_016930515.1 of Promethearchaeota archaeon. Classification (GTDB taxonomy): domain Archaea; phylum Asgardarchaeota; class Lokiarchaeia; order Sigyniarchaeales; family SOKP01; genus FT1-020. Next base: position 12,062 of record JAFGGO010000150.1, read on the forward strand.
TGGTGATTAAGAATTTCTGTTTAAATTACTGATTTTTCTACCAAAAAATTATCAGTAATATAAAATGCAGGAGTTGCCAAGATGCAGATCCTTTAGAATCGCATGGGAACCTGGTCTACGGCGCTGGACCGAGGCTCCAGAAAACTCTTATTAAATAAGGGTTGGACAATCTCATAGGAGTTCGTGGGTTCGAAGTTAAACAAGCGTGCCTTGTTTGAGGAAATTCCCACCTCCTGCATTTATTTTAAAACACATGTTCTAAAAATTGTTATTCTTGGTTTAATTAAGATTTTTAAATCAAATTAAATAAGGAAGTATTAAATTATAAAAGAATTTCTCTATAATTAGCACTTAAAAAGGTAGATATCGATTAGATATACAAGCGATTATTTTCCACTATCACATGTAAAGGCGCTTAATTTTAGTCGGAAGATCTTAACAGATGGAGAAATTAAGGCTCTTAATTATATTCAGAACGAACTTGCTAATGAAAACATAAAAAATAATGCAGAAATCTTCAAGTGGAAATATCATTTCTTTAGCAGATCGTTATTTTTAGCTATAAATTCCATAATTGTGACTTTTTTTTTATTAACTCTGATATTTAAGTTTTTCCCACTAAAAATTATCTTGAGTAGTATAATTTTTATATTATATTTGTTTCTATTGCTCAATAGTGGAAAAATTTCCTTGCCTTTTGGAAAAGAAAAGGAATCCAGAAATATTATTGGAGAGATAAACGCTAAACATAAAACTTTCAAAAGACCACTATTTATATTTATTTCCTTTTATGGTTCAACAATAAAAAAATACAAACCTCTATATTCAAACATTATAAATTCTTTTATTCTATTTTTATTACTCGATTATTTATTGTTAATTTTTATTGCTCATATTTTATCTTATTTATCATCATTATTTGAAATATTTTTAATTGTGAGTATAGAAATTTTTTCAATTATTTCAATACTTAATCGTGAGAGAGATGAATCCCAAGATTTTCCTAATCATTCATCAGGAGCTGCTGTTCTATTAGAAATAGCTAAAACATTGAGAAAAGATGTTTTAAATAACATTGATGTAATTTTTTTATGGTGTGGTGGGAAAATTACTGGAAATAGGGGATTAAAAGCATTTTTAGATAGACATGTTATTGATATTTATCAAGAATACGACCTTAATCGATTTTATTGCTTGAATATAGATAAAGTCGGTGAAAATATCGGACTTTTTAATATTAAGAGAATAAAAAAGAAAGAATTAGGTGAATTGGATGTTATAATAGAAGCGACTGCAAAAAATATGAAGTTTCCCCTGTCCAATTTCACATCCATAACTTCAAACCTGAGTAATCCTGCCATAATTAACTCCTTTACAAAAAGAATAAAAAAATATCCTCACACATCTACTTTAACCTCCAACGAGAAAACCAGACCTTTTAATTACATAAAAGAGAGTTCTACTTATGAAGAGCAATTAAATAATTGCGTTAGGCTGAGTTTAAACATTTTAGAAAGCCTCGATATGAGAGTAAAATAATAATTTAGAAAAAATCACTGAGTTTTTGTTGCTTAATTTTAGGATTATTTGTTAAGCTCTGGACATACTCGTTAATTAATTCCATTCGTTGTAAGGTGTATTGGTCTAAATTGAATTGAGTGCACAAAATTATTGCTCGTTTGATGTATTTTTCAATTCCCCCCCTATTAACGGTTAAAATAATTCGATTACCGCAACGGGGACACTTATTTCCGTTTGAAATGGGTGGACGCCTGAATTTTGAGTTGCATTTGATGCATCGAAAAGATTGAACCGAAAATTTTCTGAGATTTCCTGCAATATCTGGAGTGAAATGAGTTGAAAGTATTTTTTTTGCTACATTTTTAGAATCTACTGCATTAATAATCTTAGCGAGATGTAATTGAGCTGTAATTTTATCGTCCATAGACTCATAGGTTTTATACGCTGTCTTGGTTGGGCCTTCATTGATATTTTCCGTTGGAATATTAAATCCTGATTGATATTGCTCCGGCGTTCCTAAGTGATTTTTTATTATACCCATGATATTGTCTATTTCTGAAGGTTGAGAGTATTTTTGTGTCGCTTCGTAAAATTCTAATGGATATTTAAAGAGAGTATCCACATTATGAGCTTCTGCGTCTATCTCGTTAGGATCTAATAATGTCGAAATAACTAAGGTGGCGTCCATCCTTCCACCGATCTTGCTTGGTAAATAAAATCTCGAGAAGTTCAACAACGGATCAAGGAGAAGCATCACTCCATCTTCGTCTCCGTCGCAATTTCTCCTTTTAGCGGCGTGCCAGAATGGATGGGCGTAGATTGATCGCGCTGGAGAAAATCCAATTATTCTTCCAATAATGCCTGCGCTTGTGTGAGGTGCCAATCCCACGACGAGATGTCCAACTAAATCGTCTCGTACAGAGACCTTATAAAAAGGTTCCAACTTGTAGAAGTACTCGAGTTCATCATCTATGAATTTTGCTACTTTTAAAAGGTATTCAGCGCAGTCATCTGATAACACTATATCTTGAACCTTGAGTTCTACTATTTGATTTCCGTTTTCAAGAGTTTTTCCATCGTAAGCTTTGTTGTATCCCAATTCGTTTAATTTTTTAACGCTTACGGAAATCTCGTTTGGTTTAAAATGAGTTAATGGGATATCGGTTGCATCGTATCGAATCTCTGCTGTTTTATAGACAAGAACACCATTTTTTGCTCTTAGAATCCCTTTTTCAATCGGTTCGGGTACTTTAAATTCGTTTGTCAAACCAATTATCCCTTTGAAATTTTCGGGCATTCTCAATTTTAATGATTTTAATTTGGAAAAGATATGGTTTTTTAGGTTGAATCGGGCCTCTAAAGAAGTTGAAAGTCGTTCAGAACATTGGGGACATTCGTGGAGATTTACCTGAAATAGATAAGTTTTATTTTTTGTCCTGCATTTTGGACAAATTTTCTTCAATTCTGTGAAAGTTCCACATTTAGGGCAATTGTTAAAAATAGAAACATAATCACATTTTGGACATTGTTTGCGAGCCACATCAATGACTATTCTATTTGGTAATTCTTCCTTTTTTTTTCTTAATTCGTTTTTCTTTTTGCCCTTATCTCCATCGGAATCCTCCAATCTTAATTCAATGGCTTTTTCAAATAACCTAGAACTCCCAACTTTGTCGCTTAGCGGAAACAAAGAATGAACTCCCTTCATGCTCTTTCTTTCAGATTTTTCTGGACGACCCATTCGAGTCCCCATAAAATAAGGTGCCTTATTTTTAACTTGAATTGAAGATAGGGTTAAAAAATAGGAAAAGACATCAGTCTCCCCCTCTTGTGATATGATAACTTCATCATTCAAATTAAATATTGCCGTGTAAATGAAATTCATGGCCTTACTAAAATTTATTTTTCCTTCCTTCACCTTATGAGGCACAAATGCTTTTTCTAAAATTTTTTTAATTGAATCCTCGTTATCTAATGCAATCTTGCCACTTGACTTGATATAATTACTTAGAAACGCTTTTCTTAATTTCTTAATTTCTTCTACGGTTAAATTCCCCCAAAAATCCGTATATGCTGGATGGAGTGGAATTCTAAAAATTTTCGAGATTCGTATCGCTTCACTTGCCGTGGGAATGTTTTGAAACGGATTTTCGATGTATTTCAAAACATCAGAATTTGAATCGTTATCTTTTATTGAGGATTCTAATTCTAAAGACCACCATTCTTCGACATATCCTGAAGGAACCAATTTATGGTTGTTTTCTGCAAATTCTCCAAATCCAAATAAAATATCCCCTAAAAAAAGGATCTCCTCGATTTCAGGAAAGCTCCTCCTTCCTGTAATGTAATCTGTTACTCTTACTACATTGCCGTTTTTTAGTTTCACGATAGGTGGTTCAATCGCATCAACTGGGCAAATACTTGTGCTTTTTCCAGGTCTTTCTATTCTTAATTGAGTCCCAATTGCGACAAAATCGTCTAAAATTGCCATTGTTGCGGGATGCATTCCTCCTGCTGCCAAACCCGTGTTTCTGGATTTTCCGTACCTTATTCGATGACCTCCTATTCGTGAAGGATGGCTAAACACTGGCCTTCCAGCGATGATATCTGCTACAAACTTAGGATTGGGAGGAATTTTTTCAGGCATTGACTGTTCTTTTTCTTGACTCTCCTCTTCCTTTAAAGCGATTTTTTTCAAATCTAAGAGCCAATCCCATCCTTCCAAATTCATATTCTTGGTAATTTTCATTAACTTCGATGCTTTTGAGAGTATTCCGTCATTTAAAACAAGACATGCCCCGCCCCGAATTTTGTTTGTCTCTACGCGAGGTAAATTTCGAAAAGCTGAAACTTCCTCGTCTTCCGTAGAATCTCCATTAATTTCAATTGGTAAATTCTTGACAGCGAATCTTAATTCGTCGTTAGAAGAAGGGTATTGTAGATGAATTTTTCTGTCATATAGCTTGACCTCTTCGACATACCTGCCGATTTCTGCTTCAGTAGCTTCGTATTTCGGAATATGGGTTTTTCGTCTCACATAATCCGCAATCAATACACATAATGCTTGAACTGTTCCTCCGGCAGCTCTGATTGGTCCAGCGAAATATAGTGAGAGATATTTATTTCCTGATTGGTCTTCTCGAACTTTAATTTTTGAAATCCCCTCAAGTGGTGCGCTTACAACCCCCATAGTCTTAATTGCAAGCCCTACTCTAATGGCCCTTTCAACTCTATCGTTTAGAGAATCAATATTTCCTACTTTCCTGTCTAAAATGTCCGATACTACTTGAAAAACGATTTCATCCTCGTTCTTTCCCTTTTTTTTATAATTTCTTATGATTTCTGCAACCCCATCGGGTCCAACTAGCTTTTCGACCCTGCCTGCTAAGTCCTTAGCTTGTGGGGATTCAACATATAATTCGGGATCTAATCCTTGTTCTCGGGCATTTGTTGCAATTTCATAGCATTCATTAACCCTTTCTTGAATGGTTCTGAAATATTGTTCCATATCTTTGCTCATTTCTACCAAAAGGTTATATCACTTTTTTAAGATGGGATTATGCTTTCAAGCTTTGAAATATGATCTTTATTATCATATGGCAATTAAATGATCTTGTTGACTTATTAATAGCTAGAGTTTATGAATTTATAAATGAAAAAGGTTGGACTAATATTAACTTGAATTTAATTAGTTTAGTTTATATGCCTAATTTAAAAAATAAAATTGAGAGATCAACCCAAACATCAATATTGAGGAATTCACGATGCAAAAAGTCTTAATAAAACAAAGAATACCAGAAAAATTAGAACTAAAGCTTGTCAATGAAATAAGGAATTATCTATGTAGTAAGGGAGAAATCAAGGCCTGTCTCCTTCATAAACTTTACAAGTACTTATTTAATAAGGGAATAATTCTTGACAATAATAAAGAAATGCTCATTATTACATTAATTAGGATGTTTGAACAAGGAGAGATCGAAATAATTATTCCTAGACCATACACTCTACTATGGAAAAAAAGAAAATTTAATAAATTAAAATTTTTACAATCTGGGTATTATTACTTTAGGGCATATCGAGAATGGCCAGAAAAGATCGCTCCCCCCCTAAATTATTTATTCGATTCAAGAAAATTTAATTTGAATGATGAGAAGAAAAAC